>NZ_JAUIZP010000109.1:0-578 GCF_041414735.1 Rhodococcus sp. GXMU-t2271 | reverse complement strand
CTCGCCCACGGCGTTGACCACCACCTGCGCCGGGTTGCGGCCGGGACCGGTCGTCCCCGGCGACCCGACCGCGGCCGTGGAGACCGCGCTGCGCTCGCTGGCCCGCCGGATCCTCGACCTGACCGACGAGGAACGCACCCTGCACGCCCACCTCAAGGCCCTGGTGGCGCACACCGCTCCCGACCTGCTCGACCGGATGGGCATCGGCGTCGAGACCGCCGCCCAGCTGCTGATCACCGTCGGCGACAACCCCCACCGGATCCGCACCGAGGCCGCCTTCGCGCATCTGTGCGGAGCCGCCCCGATCCCGGCGTCCTCGGGCCGGACCCACCGGCACCGGTTGCACCGCGGTGGCGACCGGCAGGCCAACCGGGCGTTGTACATCATCGTCATCACCCGGCTGGCCCACGACCGCCGCACCCGCGACTACGCCGCCCGCCGCACCGCCGAAGGCAAAACCAGACGCGAGATCATCCGCTGCCTCAAACGCGCCGTCGCCCGCGAAGTCTTCCGTCTACTCACCACCACCGGGGACCCCACGAGCCCTTGACGGAACATAGGAGCATCATCGGGTCGAT
>NZ_JAUIZP010000108.1:0-345 GCF_041414735.1 Rhodococcus sp. GXMU-t2271 | reverse complement strand
ATGCGCCGGTGCTGCGGCACGCCGAGCAGATCCTGCACCGCGCCGAGCAGTCCGCCGCGGCCGCCGACCGCTGACCGCATCGCCGACGGATCCGCGCGACCCCCGGTCGTCCGCGCCCGAAATTTCCCGCGCGTACGACCGTCCGGCGCGCGGATCCTGGGCAAATGCCCTGACAGGGGACCATACGGACAGCATCATCGAAGAGATCACCGATGGAGGAGGTCTCTATGTACGGCGTCGGCGGCCCGGCGTGGTTGTTCTGTCCGGCGGATCGGCCGGAGCGGTTCGGTAAGGCGGCTGCGACGGCGGACGTGGTGATCCTCGATCTCGAGGACGGGGTGGCGC
>NZ_JAUIZP010000107.1:0-266 GCF_041414735.1 Rhodococcus sp. GXMU-t2271 | reverse complement strand
TGTTCTGTCCGGCGGATCGGCCGGAGCGGTTCGGTAAGGCGGCTGCGACGGCGGACGTGGTGATCCTCGATCTCGAGGACGGGGTGGCGCCGGGGGACAAGGACTACGCCCGCAAGTGCCTGCAGGACACGGTCCTCGATCCCGCTCGCACGGTGGTGCGGGTGAACCCCGCCGGCACCGACGAGCACGACGCCGATCTGAAGGCGCTGGCGGCTACGGGCTACACCCGGGTGATGCTGGCGAAGTGCGAGTCGGCGCAGCAGGTG
>NZ_JAUIZP010000106.1:0-678 GCF_041414735.1 Rhodococcus sp. GXMU-t2271 | reverse complement strand
CGCACGTCGTCGAGACCGCGCAGGGCGGCCTCGATCTCGCCGAGCTCGATCCGGAAACCACGCACCTTGACCTGGAAATCCGTCCGGCCGACGTACTCGAGCCGACCCGCCGCATCCCACCGCACCAGATCACCCGTGCGGTAGAGCCGCTCACCGACCCCGAACGGCGAGGCGACAAACCGCTCCGCGGTCAGATCCGCCCGGCCGTGGTAACCCCGCGCCAACTGCGCACCCGCCAGGTACAACTCACCCGGCACGCCGACCGGCACCGGGTGCAGGCGCTCGTCGAGCACAAACACCCGCGAATTCCACTCCGGCACACCGATCGGCACCGACACACCCGCCGCGTCGTCGACCTCGTGGAAGGTCACCGACACCGCCGCCTCGGTCGGACCGTACAGATTGTCCAACCGCGCCGCGTTGCGCGCCAGGAACCGCCCCGCCGTCGCCGCCGGCAACGCCTCCCCGATCGCGAGCACCTGCCGCAGCGAACCCGCCAGCACGCCCCCACCCTCGACGAGCAACGCCTCGAGTATCGACGGCACCACATGCAACGTGGTCACGGACTGCTCGGCCATCAACCCGTTCAGGTAGCTGGGGTCCCGGTGCCCGTCCGGCGCCGCGATCACCAACCGGCCACCGGAGACCAGCGCCGACCAGAACTCCCACACCGACAGG
>NZ_JAUIZP010000105.1:0-680 GCF_041414735.1 Rhodococcus sp. GXMU-t2271 | reverse complement strand
CGGCGCCGGTCAGGCGGGGACGTGGGCGTCGGCCCAGGCGTTGTACCCGCCGAGCAGGTCCGACACGTTCTCGAAGCCCTGCGCCCGCAGCAGCGACGCGGCCACACTCGACCGCCACCCCCCGGCACAGTGCACCACGGTCGGCTTACCCGTGGGCACCTGCTCGAGCCGCACCCGCAGCTGCGCCAACGGAATCGGCACCGCCCCCGGAATCGTCCCGAACTCCCGCTCCCCGGGATTACGGATGTCGACCAGCGTCACCGCGTCCGCGGCGAGCAACGCCTCGAGCTGCTCGACGGTGGTGCGCGGCGCCGGGACCACCAGCTCCGCCAACTCCGCCGGGAACACCCCGTCGGACCCGACCGTCAGATACCCCAGCGCGTTGTCCGACCCGATCCGGGCCAGCCGCACCGCCGCGTCCTGCTCCTGCCCCGGGTAGGTGATCAACACGATCGGCTCCCCCACCTCGGCGACCATCCCGCCGGTCTCGGCGAACCGCCCGTCGAACCCGACGTTGACCGACCCGCGCAGATGCCCCGCGGCGAAGTCGTCCACGCCGCGCGCATCGAGCACCCGCGTCCCGGCCGCCAGCTCCGCCCGCACCCGCTCCGGCGACAACTGCGGGATGGCCCGGTCCTGGGCGAGCAGCGGATGGGTGCGCTTGTTCATCGCGGCATCGA
>NZ_JAUIZP010000104.1:0-734 GCF_041414735.1 Rhodococcus sp. GXMU-t2271 | reverse complement strand
AGGAGTTCGTGGTGTCGCAGGGTCTGAAGTTGGGGTACAAGGCGTCGGCGGAGCAGTTCGGGCCGCGGGAGCTGGTGGAGCTGGCGGTGCTGGCCGAGGAGCGGGGGATGGATTCGGCGACGGTGTCGGATCATTTCCAGCCGTGGCGGCACAACGGGGGGCATGCGCCGTTCTCGTTGGCGTGGATGACCGCGGTGGGCGAGCGCACGTCGCGGTTGCAGCTGGGCACGAGTGTGCTCACCCCGACGTTCCGGTACAACCCGGCGGTGATCGCGCAGGCGTTCGCGACGATGGGGTGCCTGTATCCGGGGCGGATCATGCTCGGGGTCGGCACGGGGGAGGCCTTGAACGAGATCGCCACCGGCTACGAGGGGGCGTGGCCGGAGTTCAAGGAGCGGTTCGCGCGGCTGCGCGAATCGGTGCGGTTGATGCGGGCGTTGTGGACGGGGGAGCGGGTCGACTTCGAGGGGGAGTTCTACACCACGAAGGGGGCGTCGATCTACGACGTGCCCGCCGGCGGGATCCCGGTGTACATCGCGGCGGGCGGTCCGGTGGTGGCGCGGTACGCGGGGCGGGCGGGGGACGGGTTCATCTGCACCTCGGGCAAGGGCATGGAGCTGTACACCGAGAAGTTGTTGCCGGCGGTGGCGGAGGGTGCGGGCAAGGCCGAGCGGGAGGTGGCGGGGATCGACAAGATGATCGAGATCAAGATCTCCTACGACACCGATCCGGAG
>NZ_JAUIZP010000103.1:0-791 GCF_041414735.1 Rhodococcus sp. GXMU-t2271 | reverse complement strand
CGGACTCGCTTTCGCTACGACTACCCCACACGGGTTAACCTCGCGACATGCCACTAACTCGCAGGCTCATTCTTCAAAAGGCACGCCGTCACCCACCGACCACCAAAGGTCGCGCAGGCTCCGACGGATTGTAAGCGCACGGTTTCAGGTACTATTTCACTCCCCTCCCGGGGTACTTTTCACCTTTCCCTCACGGTACTAGTCCGCTATCGGTCACCAGGGAGTATTCAGGCTTATCGGGTGGTCCCGACGGATTCACAGCAGATTTCACGGGCCCGCTGCTACTCGGGTACCCTCCACGAGAGCCGGCGTGTTTTCGTCTACGGGATTCTCACCCTCTACGACAGGCCGTTCCAGACCACTTCGACTAACACACCGGTTTCTTACTCTCGCCCACCATGACAGTGATGGGAAGAAGGGCCCCACGACCCCACGGATGCAACGCCTGCCAGCTCTCACACACCCGCGGTTTAGCCTCTTCCGCTTTCGCTCGCCACTACTCACGGAATCACATGTTGTTTTCTCTTCCTGTGGGTACTGAGATGTTTCACTTCCCCACGTTCCCTCCACACGCCCTATATATTCAGGCGCGGGTAACACGACATCACTCGTGCTGGGTTTCCCCATTCGGAAATCCTCGGATCACAGCTCGGTTGACAGCTCCCCGAGGCATATCGCAGCCTCCCACGTCCTTCATCGGCTCCTGGTGCCAAGGCATCCACCGTACGCTCATAAACACTTACAACAAAGATGCTCGCGTCCACTGTGCAGTTCTCAAACAACACACAACA
>NZ_JAUIZP010000102.1:0-825 GCF_041414735.1 Rhodococcus sp. GXMU-t2271 | reverse complement strand
GACCGAATGTCACTGTGAGGATGAAACGGTCCGGTTGATACTGGACAGGTCCGGTGCGGTGGGATCTGACCCTGAATGTCACTGACGTCGTGAGACTGTCCTGTCGATGATGTGTCGTCCCCACCGCGCCGGCCGCCGACACACGCGACCGGTCGGGCGGCGTGACCTGATAGGAGCCTGACACCAACAGTCCCGTCACAGTGCTGTCCGCCGTCCCGGCCGGGTGCGTGGCCACCATCGGAAGGGATGACCTGTGTCCAGCATGACCGAAACCCCTGCCGCTGTCAGCCTCACCGTCTACGCCGGCATCGACACCCACAAACACACCCACCACGTCGCGCTCGTCGACGCCCTCGGCCGCCGCCGCGGCGACCGCGAGTTCCCCACCACCGCCACCGGACACCGGCAGCTGCTGGCCTGGATCACCGGCGGCGGCACGGTCGCCCGCGTCGGGATCGAGGGCACCGGCAGCTACGGCGCGAGCGTGGCCACCACGCTGCGCACCGCCGGCCTCGAGGTCGTCGAGGTCGACCGCCCGGATCGTCGCGCCCGCCGCACCCACGACAAGTCCGACCCGCTCGACGCCTACGCCGCCGCGACCGCCGCGCTGACCGGACGCGCGAGCACCGTCCCGAAAACCCACGACGGGGACGTCGAGGCGATCCGCTTCCTGCGCAATGCCCGTCGCTCGGCGGTCAAGGCCCGCGCCGAGGCGCTCACCCAACTCCAGGCCACCGTGGTCACCGCCCCCGAACCGGTGCGCGACCGGCTGCGGACCCTCTCGCCCACGGCGTTGACCACCACCTGCGCCGGGTTGCGGCCGGG
>NZ_JAUIZP010000101.1:0-912 GCF_041414735.1 Rhodococcus sp. GXMU-t2271 | reverse complement strand
CTGGAGCTTCGAGACCAAGCAGATCCACGCGGGACAGCCCGCCGGCGGCGACACCCGCGCCCGCGCCCTGCCGATCTACCAGACCACCAGCTACACCTTCGACAACACCGACCACGCCGCCGCCCTGTTCGGCCTGACCGAACCCGGCAACATCTACACCCGCATCATGAACCCCACCCAGGACGCGGTCGAACAACGCATCGCCGCCCTCGAAGGCGGGGCCGCCGCCCTGCTCCTCGCCTCCGGCCAGGCCGCCGAAACCTACGCCCTGCTCAACCTCGCCGCCGCCGGCGACCACATCGTCGCCAGCCCCTACCTCTACGGCGGCACCTACAACCTGCTGCACTACACCCTGCCCCGCCTCGGCATCGAGGTCACCTTCGTCGACGACCCCGACGACCTCGACCAGTGGCGCGCCGCCATCCGCCCCACCACCCGCGCCTGCTACGGCGAAACCATCGCCAACCCCAAGAACCACCTGCTCGACATCCCCGGCGTCGCCGCCGTCGCCCACGCCCACCACCTGCCGCTGATCGTCGACAACACCGTCGCCACCCCCTACCTGATCCGCCCCCTCGACCACGGCGCCGACATCGTCGTGCACTCGGCCACCAAATACCTCGGCGGCCACGGCACCGCCATCGCCGGGGTCCTCGTCGACGGCGGCACCTTCGACTGGACCGGCACCGGCCCCGACGGCGCCCCCCGCCACCCCCAGTTCACCACCCCCGACCCCAGCTACCACGGCGTGGTCTACGCCGACCTCGGCGCCCCCGCCTACGCCCTCAAGGCCCGCGTGCAACTGCTGCGCGACCTCGGCGCCGCGGTCTCCCCGTTCAACGCCTTCCTCATCGCCCAGGGCCTCGAGACCCTGAGCCTGCGCATGGAACGCCACGTCGCCAACGCCGAGCG
>NZ_JAUIZP010000100.1:0-561 GCF_041414735.1 Rhodococcus sp. GXMU-t2271 | reverse complement strand
GCGTTCCTTCGGGGACAGCAGCGGCCACGGGCCGTCGTCGAAGGCCTTCCGGGCCGCGGAGACCGCGGCCGTGCCATCGGCGGCCGTTCCCTGGGCCACGGTGCCGAGCAGCGACCCGTCGTGCGGATCACGGGTCTCGAAGGTCACGCCGTCCGATGCGGGGCGCCAGTCGTCACCGATAAGGTGCTTGACGTCGAAAATTTCCGGTACTGCGGTCATGGACTCTCCTGTTGAACCAGGCAGAAACCGAAGGGTTTGCGGCCTGATATGAACGCGGCAATGTGCGGCATGTCATATGCGGCATCTATGACTCACGACACTACGAGCTGTGTTTCGCTCAGGCCATGGCCTCACACGCACATCGGGTGGTCTCCAGGCGCACGGCAACTGCAGGGAACGGGTCGAGAAGGGGTGCTCCGAGATCCTCGCCCGGAGCACCCCGCCACTCGATCAGGATCGGGCCAGCGCCGGAGTTTCGTAGGTGCGGCCGGCCAGTTCGGAGGCGACATCGACGATCATGTCCTCCTGCCCGCCGATGACACCGCGGCGCCCGAGTTCGAA
>NZ_JAUIZP010000010.1:0-31655 GCF_041414735.1 Rhodococcus sp. GXMU-t2271 | reverse complement strand
CGCCCCCCCCCCCCCCCCACCGGCTCGTCGTCACCCACCGACCACGATGTAGTCCTCCGTGGTGAGCGTGTTGTCCGGTCCGAACACCAGGTGCCCGTACGACCCGATCCCGGGCTCGCCGGCATCGGTGAACTCGAGCCGGCCGGTGACCCCGTCGTAGTCGATGTCCTGGCCCCCGCGCAGCAGATCGACGCACTGCTGGTAGCTGGTGCACGTCGTGCCGCCCTCGGTGACGCTGTTGATGTTCGCGGCGATGTCCACGCCGGCGGTGGAACCGGCCTGTTCCGCAGCGAGCGCCGAGATCACCACGGCGTCGTAGGACTCGCCGGCATAGTTGAAGTCGATCAGCGCGGGATCGAGCGCCCGGAGCCGGTTCTGGAAGTCCGGTCCGACGTCGGTGAGCGGCGTGGTACCACTCATCGTGTCCAGCAGCCCGGGCGCGACGGCCTCACCGAGGGCATTGCCCATGTTTCCGTCCACGCCGTAGACGAGCATCCCGTCGGACGGCCCGATACCCACCTCGTGCATGCGGGTGAGGATCTTCGCGGACTCCTCGAACCCGATGAGCGCCACGGCGTCGGGACCGAAGTCCTTGATCTGGTCGACCTCGGCGTTGAAGGACTGCGCGTTGGGATCGTAGATGATCTTCTGGATCTGGTCCTCCGGCACGCCGGCCTCGACGAGGTTGTTCTGGGTGTTGGTGGCCAGGCCGGTGCCGTACGGGTCGTTGAGCGCGATGATCGACACCCGCTGGGCGCCGTCGTCCGAGATCAGCTGTGCCAGTGCCTGGGCCTGCAACACGTCGGTGGGGGCGGTACGGAAGTACAGCCCCTTGTCCGGGTAGCACACGAACTGGTCGGAGGTGTTCGCCGGCGAGAACATCACCACCCCGGCGCTGGTGATCTTGTCGATCACCTTCAACGACACCGACGACGACGCGGCGCCCACGATCACCTGGGTGCCCGCCGCGAGCTCCCGGTCCACCGTGGCGTTCGCCGTGTCGGTCGTGGTGTCGCCCGAGTCGCCGGTGATCAGTTCCACCGGCTGGTTCAGCACACCGCCGGCGGCGTTCACGTCGTCCACCGCGAGCCGTACCGCCGCCACCTCCGGGGGTCCGAGGAAGGCGAGGCTGCCGGTCTCGGGGAGCAGGGTGCCGATCTTGAGGGGTGTCGTCACCGGGGTGGCCCCGGCGGTCGCCTGCGCGGGTTCGCAGTCGGTGGTCACGGTCGTCGCCGACGCCGCGCCGTCACCGGAACCGCTCGTGGCGGAATCGTCGCTGTCCGAGCTACACCCCGCAAGGGCGAGACACGCTGCTCCGAACACCGCAGCGGCGCGGACGAAGGTCCGTCTGGCCATCCAACTCTCCTTCGGTCGGCATGCACACCGTCTCCGGATACGTCACCGGGACGTGGCCAGAAACCTATCCGCCCCGCGCGTTCCGCGAACCCGGGCGAAATCCTTGTGACGCGACCGTTATCGAAGAATTGACACCGGCGTAACGGGGAGCTCCGTCATCCCGCCGCGGCGCCGCCCAGCGTCTCGATGACCACCTCGGCGACGTGCTTCATCGTGGTGCGCCGGTCCATCGCCGCCCGCTGGATCCAGCGGAACGCCTCGGGCTCGGTCATCGCGTGCTTGTCCATGAGCAGTCCCTTGGCACGGTCGACGAGCTTGCGGGTCTCGAACCGCTCGGTCAGCCCCGCCACCTCGCGCTCGAGTTCACGGATCTCCGCGAACCGGCTCGCCGCCACCTCGATCGCCGGAACGAGATCGGTCTTGGAGAACGGCTTGACGAGGTACGCCATGGCGCCGGCGTCGCGGGCGCGTTCGACGAGTTCACGTTGGCTGAACGCCGTGAGAATGACCACAGGGGCGA
Source organism: Rhodococcus sp. GXMU-t2271 (assembly GCF_041414735.1). Taxonomy (NCBI): domain Bacteria; kingdom Bacillati; phylum Actinomycetota; class Actinomycetes; order Mycobacteriales; family Nocardiaceae; genus Rhodococcus; species Rhodococcus sp. GXMU-t2271. Next base: position 29,779 of record NZ_JAUIZP010000010.1, on the reverse strand, counting down.
TGCGCCGGGCGGCGATCTCCGAGGCGGCGTCGATACCGTCGCGCCGGGGCATCTTCACGTCCATGATGACCAGGTCGGGCTTCAGTTGCTCGGCCAGTTCGACCGCCCGCTGCCCGTCACCGGCCTCCCCGACGACCTCGTAGCCTTCCTCGCGGAGCATCTCCACCAGATCGAGCCTGATCAGCGCCTCGTCCTCGGCTACTACGACGCGCCGCGGCTGAGCGGGATTCTCGTGCGGGGCGGCTGTCATCGTCGGCCATCTCCTGTCGCTCGGGCGGCCCCCGTGGAGGGGTGGAACGTTAGAAGGGTACCGGTGGCCGACGGCCGTCACCGATCTTCTACAGTGGTCTGCGCACGACGCCCCCGTATCCCAATTGGCAGAGGAAACGGATTCAAAACCCGTCCAGTGTGAGTTCGAGTCTCACCGGGGGCACTGTGACACTGCCGGCCTGCAGCCCGGTGGACACTGCCGGCCTGCAGCCCGGTGGACACTGCCGGGCTGCAGCCCGGTGGACACCGCCGGCTTCCGGCCGGGGCGCCTCCCTGCGAAAACGCTGGTAACGTGCCGACTTCGGTGAACCGTCCGTGACCGCAATCCCCACCGGCCGCCGATCTCGCGGGCCACGGATGGAGATGGGAGAGGCATGAGACGCGCCCTGCTCGTCGTGACGGCGTGTGCGGCCGTGCTGCTCGCCCCGGTGCCGGGTGCGGCCGCGCAGGTGCCGGACGAGCGGATCGTGCTGCGTCCCGGTGACGGAATCACCTTCACCGCCGCCGATCCCGCGCCGGGTTGGTGCTCGGTCGGCGCGGTCGGTCACGACCGGGAGGGCCGGCTCGTCGCCGTCACCGCCGGACACTGCTGGCAGAACGGCGCCGGCGAGGTGTGGAAGGTCGGCGAGCAGAGCCACGGACCGATCGGCACCGAGACATCCGTGTACAGCCCCGGCTCGGTGGATCGATTCGGGATACCGACCGACGCGGCGCCGGACTATGCGGTCGTCCTGCTCGACGAGACCAGGGTGCGCGGGTCGAACACGTCGGCCCCGGACGCCGACGGCGAGGTCGTGGTGCTCGAGTCGATCGGCTCGCTGCCGGACGGTGACCAGGACATCGGCCGGCACTGCGCGGCCGGGCACACGACCGGGATCGCATGCGGACCGTTTCCCCTCGTCGATGCCCTGGACCTCGCCGGCACCCGGGACGTGCTGGTGAACCCGAACTCACTCGAGTCGTGGCTCGTGATGCAGCAGGGCGACTCCGGTGGTCCACTGGTCCGCACCGACACCGGCGAGTGGCTCGGCCTCGCCGTCGGCTACCGCCCCGACGACGTGCGCTTCGCGGTCTACCAGCGGGCCGACCGGATCGTCGAGGACCTCGACGCCCGGGGCGGCATCGGCGCCGGATTCACTCTCGTGTGCACCCCGTGACCAGGCGGATCGTTCTCGCGGACGCTGCCTCCGTGGCCGCGCCGTCGTCCGGCGCGGTCCCCGCGCAGACGATTCGTCGGCCGCTCTTTCCCCGTTCGTCATCTTCGGTTCATCCGGCGTCCCTACGGTCGAGGCATGTCGAACCCGATGGTCTCAGTGGGCCCGGATGCGGTGGTCGGCGCCGTGGTCCGGCTGCTCACTCCCCCGCTGTGCGAGCTGTACGCCGTGTTGATGCGCGCCGGCGTGGTGGTCGTGGTCGACGACTGACTACAGCGACGTCGGTGTCGACCGAACCCCACCCGGTGGGTCGGGCCGAATCCGGATGGCGCAGTCGGTGAGCTGCCGGATTTCCACGTCGAGGACGGGGTCTGCGGCGGTCCACTCGAACTCGGAAGGGCGGCGCCTGGGCCTCTCCCTCAGGCGAGCCGCACACGGATCGGCACCGACCGCCACGAGCGGAGGGTGTTGTTCAGGTGCCGGTGCACCGGACCGTCGATCTCGATCGACTCGATCCGCGCGGCCAGGGCCGTCAGCAAGGCCTCCGACTCGAGACGGGCGACGTGCTGGCCGACACATTGGTGGATGCCCATCCCGAACCCGACGTGACCGGACGGGTCGCGCGTGAGGTCGAACTCCTCGGGCCGCTCCCAGCGCCGAGGGTCCCGGTTGGCCGCACCGAGGAACATCAGGATCTTGTGGCCGTCGGGGACGACGGTGCCGCCGATCTCGATGTCGCGGGTGGCGGTGCGGAAGAAGGTCTGCACCGGCGACTCCCAGCGCACCGCCTCGTCGAACGCGGTCCGCGCCAGCGACGGGCTCGCGCGCACCGCTTGCCACTGCTCAGGGTGGGTCGCGAACGCGTACAGCACGGCCGCCAGCCCGTTGACTGTCGTGTCGACTCCTGCCGTGAGGAGCGACCGAACGATCAGGGGTGCCTGGTCGTGGGTGATGTCACCGCGATCCGCCGCAGCCCAGATCTGCGCTCCGAAACCGCCCTCGGTCAGGACGTCGCGGGCGCACTGCGCGTCGACCCAGGCCGACAACTCCCCGATCCGCGAGATACCCCGGTCGACGAGGCTGTTGGCGGGACCGAAGGCATTGAAGGTGTGGTCCCCGTACGGCAGCAGGTTCTCCCGGCCGTCGCCGGGGATACCGACGGCGTTCGGGAACACCCGCAGCGGGAACGCGGCGGCCAGATCGGTGACGGCATCGAATGCGGTTCCTCGGGCCAGGACCTCGTCGACCAGGTCTTCGGCGTCGTGGATCCAGGTGTTCCGGAGCGTACGCAGCGCGCGGGGACCGAGGATGCGGGTGAGGAGAGCACGGGGGGCATCGTGGTGCGGCGGGTCCGCCTCGAGCAACAGGCTCGGTGGCCGCCAGGGCTTCTCGTAGCGGAAGTTGCTCAGGCCCACGCCTGCGGCGGACTGGAACGACTGCCAGTCGGTGAGGGCGGCGTGCACCTGCTCGTAGCGACCCATGCCGAACACGCCGAGACGAGCGAGGCGGACGACAGGCCCGGCCTCACGGAGTTCCTCCTGGAACGGTAGGGGGTTTTCGAGGACGTCGAGGGCGAACGGGTCGGCGTCGCTGATCGGTGTTCCGGTCTGGGCGAGAGTTGTCATGACGGGTCCCTTGCTGAGGCGGGTCAGAGGTCGAGTACGAGACGGTCGGAGCAGGATCGCGAAACACAGACGAGCATGCAGTCGTCCGCCGCCCGCTCGCCGTCGTCGAGTACGGAGTCGCGGTGGTCGGGCTCTCCGGCCAGGACCGTGGTCTCACAGGTGCCGCAGGTACCTTCGCGGCACGACGAGAGCACCCCCACACCGGCTGCGCGCAACGCGTCGAGCACGCTCTGCTGCGGCGTGACGGTGACGGTGCGGCCCGATCGGGCCAGCTCGACGTCGAAGGGGCTGTCGCGGACCGGGGCCGGCTGCTCCCGGGGGACGAACCGTTCCAGGCGCAACGCGCCCTCCGGCCAGGACGTGGCGCAGCTCGCGAGCGCGTCGAGCAGCGGTACCGGACCGCAGGCGTACACCTTCGCGCCGGCCGCCGCGGCGTCGGTCGCGGCGTCGAGGTTCAGTCGCCCCATCTCGTCCTGCGGGACGAGGGACACCCGCTCGCCGTACCGCGCGAGTTCGTCGCCGAACGCCATCGTGTCACGGGTACGGCCGCCGTAGAGCAGGTGCCAGTCGGCAGCGATCGAGTCTGCCTGCCGGATCATCGGCAGGAGGGGGGTGATGCCGATACCGCCCGCGAGGAACAGGTACCGCGACGAGGGCACCATCCGGAAGTTGTTGCGGGGACCGCCGATACCGACGAGATCGCCGACGGCCAGGTGGTCGTGGACGTATGCCGACCCGCCGCGGCCGTGCGGCTCGCGCAGCACGGCGACGCGGTAGGTGCGGGCATCCCAGCGATCGCCGCACAACGAGTACTGGCGGGTGACTCCGTTGGGCAGCATCAGGTCGATGTGCGCGCCCGGCGCCCAGTCCGGCAGTCGCCTCCCCTCCGGATGCGCGAGCGTCAATGCGACAACGCCCTGTGCCACTGGATCTTTCGCGGCGACTCGCAACACCGACTCGGCGGAAGCAGTGTGCTCGGACACGGGAGACTCCTCACTCTTGTCGTCGGATCGAGAATCGTTCGGGCGGTGGAGTTCGCACCAGATGCTTCTCGATCGATGAGAGAAAATGTGCGCCCGGTCACCGACCGGGCACGGCCGCGTGCGAGATCACTCGGGTGATGCCCCGGGCGGCAGCCTGCAGTGCCGGGATCTGCGAGTAGGCGGAGGGGTCGTTCGGCACGATCAACCCCAACGCGGCGACGACCTCGTCGTGCGTCCCGCGGACGGGGACCGCGACGCCCGTGGTGTCGGGGTGGATGTGACCCGCGCAGAGCGCGTATCCCTGTCGGCGGATCTGCGCCAGTGCCGCACGCAGATCTCGTGGGGTGTGGATGGTGTGCTCGGTGAACGCGCGCATCGGCGCGTTCATCACCTGTTCCTGCACCTCGGCCGGGCTGTGGGCGAGCAGCACCAGCCCGGACGAGGACGCATGGAGCGGTAGCCGACCGGCGACACGGGTGAAGTTCACCGCCGCCCCGCGCGCGGTGAGTCGTTCCAGGAACAGCACCTCGGTCCCCTCCCGGACCGCCAGCTGGGTGTGCTGCTCGACCACGGCGTGCAGATCCTCCATGAACGGCCGCGCCGCCTCCCGCAGGCCCACGGTGGGCGACGATCGTGATCCCACCTCCCACAGCCGCACCCCGACCCGCACTCGGCGGCCGTCGCGTTCCAGCCATCCGCACCGGACGAGTTCCTCGATCAGCCGGGAGGCGGTGGCGACGTGCAGGCCTGCGCGCCGGGCGATCTCGGATACCGTCAGTGTGGAATCGTCGATGCCGAACGCCTCGATGATGCGGGCCGCGCGGGCGAGCACGGACTCTCCGGTGGGAACTCGCGCCACGCCTCTTCCTTTCCACGGCCACCGGGACTCACACGGTGGTGCGTTCGCCCTCGACGGTAGTCACGTCGCTCCGCGCCGTGAGCCGAACAGCGGAGACCACCACCGCTGCACCCAGGAAGGCGACGGCGACGAGCAGGTACAGCTCGGCAGCGGTCCAGCCGGCGTCGAGGAACGCGCCCGCGACGATCGGTGACATGATCGCGCCGATGCGTCCGACGCCGATGCCCCAGCCCATGCCGGTGGCGCGCAGGGACGGCGCGTACACCGCCGGGGTCAGTGCGTAGAGCCCGCCGATGCAGCCGTTCACGACGACGCCGATCGCCGCACCGAGGACGAAGCCCACCGCCACGGTCACCGTGGCGGGCACGAACGCGGCGAGCAGGATTGCCGAGACCAGTAGGTATCCGGCCAGGACCCGTCCGAGACGGAACCGGACCGTCATCACGCCGAGGAGGGCGGTGCCGAGGATGCCACCCAGATTGAGCAACACGCCGCCGGTGATCCCCTGCGTCGCGGACATCCCGGCCTCCACCAGCAGCTTCGGGGTCCAGCTCGTCACGAAGTAGAACCCGAACATCGTCAGGAAGAAGGCACCCCAGATCAACAGGGTGCTGCGGCGCTGCCCCGGGGCGAGCAGTTCGGCCGGCCCTACACCGCTCTTCCGGGTGTCGGCCGCAGCAGCGGCCGGGGGCAGCGCCCTCACCGGCGGGTGGCCGGCGCGGACGGCGAACGAATTGATGCGCTCGAGTGCGTTCGCCGGGCGGCGGGCGAACAGGAAGTCCAGGGACTCCGGCAGCCGGAACCAGACGAGCGGGATCAGGGCCGCGGTGCACACCCCGCCGAACAGGAACACCGAACGCCAGCCGGACGTGCTCTGCAGGACGACGGCCACTACGCCGCCGAGTGTCGCCCCGACCGCATAGCCGGTGGAGTTGAGAGTCACGGCCAGGCCGCGGAAACGGTTCGAGGCGAACTCACTCGAGATGACGTTGCTGCTGGCCAGGATTCCACCGATGCCGATACCGGTGAGCACGCGCAGCGCGCCGAGTTGGCCGGCGTTCTGGCTCACCGCCGCGAGCAGCATACCGGTGGACGAAAGAGCCAGGCAGACGAGGATCATGGTCCGGCGACCCACGCGATCCGCCCACGGCGCGAGGGCGATCGATCCGATCGCCATTCCGAACAACCCCGCGCTGAGCAGCAGACCCAGGACCGAACCCGAGATTCCCCACTCCTGCGAGACCGACTGGGAGGTGAAGGCCATGACCAGGACGTCGAAGCCGTCGAGCACATTGAGCAGCACACACAGTGCGACCGCGGTCCACTGGAACCGACTCATAGGGCCGGTGGCGATGCGGTGGCGCAGATCGAGTTCCACGCGAATCTCCTTGCGTTGGAGGGATGCCGGACGCCGGGAGCGGTGCCCCGGGAGTGACAGAAGCATCACCGGCTCGCGTGCGACGTCGCTACGGAACTCTCAATGGTCGATAGAGAACTGTGTGTGGCACGACACAACGACCCGCCTGTTGCGATTCGAGTCGTTGTCATTGTGCGTCGCCGGCTTCCCGAGGTGCTGTGCGGCGACCGGTCGTCGACGGGCCCGCTCAGGAGCTACGCCCAGGTCCTCGGCGAGGGGGCACGGGTCGGTGCGGACGGCGTACCGGGCCGGCGAGATGCACGTCGGGCGGCGGAGGACACTTCCCGGCGACGGGCGGTGAACTCGGCGCCGTGTGCAGAGCACGGTGCGGCGGCCGGCCCCGCGCTACTTCGGTCCCCCTGCCGGGGTGAGCCGAGGGGCCGGGGCTTCCGGAGTCTCGGACACTTCCCCGGATTCTCGGGGCGCGAGCACCGACGTCACCACTGTGCCGATCGCCGGCAGCCGTTGCGCGGCGGTCGGCGCGACGGCGGCGAGCACGGTGGCCGCTCCCGCGCAGCCGAGCGCCTGGGTCCATCCCACCGGGCCGATCGGCACGGAGCCCAGCAGTCCGCTCACCCCCGGCGTGCTGATCAGTGCGGCCATCACGGCGAGCGATCCGAGGACGGTGCCGACGACGAGGGGGCTGCGCGAGTCGAGCAGGGTCTGCCCGAGCTGAGCGCCCACGAGCGCGACCAGTGCCACCGTCGACGCACGCGGGTTCGAGCCCGTCACCCGTGCCATGGCCCAGGCCGCGGTGGCCGCGGCCGCGGTCGCGGCGCCGCGGACGGCCACGGTGTGCAGCAGCGCGGACTCGTCGGGTCTCGGCGCGGGACCGGAGCCGTCGACACGGGGTGTGCTGACGGCCAGGGCGGCGGCCGGGAGTGCGTCGGTGAGCATGTTCACCAGCAGCAGCTGCCGGGCATTGAGCGGGGAGCGGCCGGTGACCAGGCTGCCGAGTAGCGCGAACGCGACCTCGCCGGCGTTACCGCCGAGCAGGACCGCCACGGCGGCCTGGACCCGCTGCCACAGCACGCGGCCCTCGTCGAGCGCGTCGAGCAGGCCCGCGACGCGGCCCTCGAGCAGCACGACGTCGGCCGCGCCGCGCGCGGGGTCGCTGCCGTGGGAGGCCACGCCGATTCCGACGCTGGCGGCGCGGATCGCGGCGGCGTCGTTGGCGCCGTCACCGACCATGGCGCACACGTGTCCGGCGTGTTCGAGGGTCTGCACGATCTGCACCTTGTGCTCGGGAGACATCCGCGCGAAGACGAGACACTGCTCCACGGCTTGCTTTCGTTCGGTGTGGGAGAGCCCGTCCCATTCGGCACCGCTGAGGACCTGATCCGTGCCGACGGGCAGGCCGAGTTCGCCGGCGATCGCGACCGCGGTCACCGGGTGGTCGCCGGTGATGAGCCGGACGGCGACGCCCTGCTCGAGCAGTGCGGGCAGCAGTCCGGCCGCGTCGGCCCGCGGTGTGTCGGACAGTCCGATCAGCCCGACGTGACGTAACCCGTTTCCGCACAGTTCCGCAAGGGCATCGGGATCGTCTGTCGCCCGGCCCGTTTCGGAGTCGTTCAGGTCGCGCTGCCCCACCGCGATCACCCGCAGACCTTCGGCAGCCAGGGCGTGCACCCGGTCCCGGAGTTCGGGACGGTCTTCACCGTAGGCACCGAGCATCGTCTCCGGGGCGCCTTTGACCGCCAGGTGGTTTCCGGCGAGCGCGGCAGCGTAGGCCCGGCCGGACCGGAACGGCAGGTGGGCTGTCCGTTCGGCGGCCCGGTCTGCGACGGCGGCGGCGTGCGCGGACTCGACGATCGCGGCGTCGGTGGCGTGCTCGGGGGGTCCCCCGTTCGCCGGGATGCCGGTGCGGGCGGCGTAGGCCAGCACGTCCTGCCGGGTGAAGCCCGGAGCGGCGTCGACCGTCACGACCCGCAGACGGTTCTCGCTGAGTGTGCCCGTCTTGTCGAAGCAGACGACATCGACGCGGCTGAGGGCTTCGATCGAGCGGGGTGCGCGCACGAGGGTGGAGCGTTTGGTGAGCCGGCGGGCGGACGCGACCTGAGCGAGGGTGGCCACCAGGGTCAGTCCTTCCGGCACGGCCGCGACGGTGACCGCCACGCCGCTGGTCACTGCCGCGCGGATTCCGGTGCCGCGCAGCAACCCCAGTGCGGCGACGAGCACCCCGCCGCCGAGGCTGACGGGCAGCGCACGGCGGGTGAGGGTGCTCAGGCGTGCCTGCAGGCCCACTTCCCGGGCCGGTGCGGGCGCCATGGCGGTGGCACGACGGGCCTCGGTGGCCGCTCCCACCGCTGTCACGATCGTCACCGCGGTGCCGGTGAGCACGGTGGTACCCGCGTAGAGCATGCAGGCGCGTTCGGCCAGCGGCGCCCCCGGCGTCGATTCGCTCTGCTTGGCGACCGGAAGCGACTCCCCGGTCAGGGCCGATTCGTCGACCTCGACCCCGTCGGTGTGGAAGATGCGCCCGTCCGCGGGCACGACCTCACCCGGACGGACCTCGACGACGTGTCCGGGGCGCAGCGCGGCCGCGGGGACTCCGGCGTACCGCCGGTCCCCGCGCGGACCGGCGACACAGCGAGCAGGTGGATCCTGCACCTCCAGAAGTCTTTTCAGAAGGCGTTCCGCGCGCAGGCGCTGGGCGGCCGAGAGTGCGGCGTTGAGCAGCAGTACCGAACCGACGAGGGCGGCATCGAGCGGGGATCCGAGTACCGCGCTCGCGGCGGAGCCGGTGGCGAGAACCGGGGTCAGCGGGTCCGCCAGTTCGGTGCGCACGGCCCGGGTGAAGTCGGCCGCGGATCCGAGCGGACGGACACCGACCCGCCGCACGCCCCGCACCACGCGCACCCGGGCCCGTACTCGCCACCCGGAATCCACCGCGGGCGAGAGCAGCTCGTCCGGCGCGGGAAGGAGCGCGCAGACCTCGTCCACCGGCAGCGCGTGCCAGTCGTGGGCCGATCGTGGTGGCGGCAGCGCCGCGCCCAGCGCGGCGCGGGCCGCCGACGTCCCGGCCCACAGCCCGGCCGCGGCGCCGGCGGTGACCGATTCCGGACCGCTGCCGGGCACGCCGGGCAACATGAGCAACGCCCCGAGGGCGGACGCGTCGCGGGCGATCTCCACGCCGCGCCGGCTTGCGGTCCGCGCGGCCGGGAGGGCGTGCAGGATCCGCCACGCGCCGGTCAGATCGCGGACCATCACGTCCGCCGTCCAGGGTGGTCGGTGCCCGGCGCGGAGGACCCCGAGGCCCACGTCGGCGACGGCGAGTGCCTGCGTCGCCTCGGTGGTGAGGACCGCGACGGTGCAGCCGCCGCGTTGCAGCGTTTCGACGACGGCGCGCAGCGTCGTGTCCATCGACTCGCCGACGGGTTCGAGACGGTCGAAGCCGTTCCGCAGGGATCCCATCGTCTCGTCCTCCGCGGAGACCACGGCGATCCCGGCGTGACGGGCGTCGGCGAGCACGGCAGAGGCGTAGCGGTCGTGGACCGGCCCGATCAGCACCTGTGCATCGACGGGGAGGTGCCCGGGCACATCCGGGACGGCGGAGACGGGATGCCGGCCGGCCGTCAGGACGCCACGTTCGACCGCCGTGCGCGCCCGGTCCCACACTGCGCGGCGGTCGCGGTCGGGGACGCCGCTCAGTCGCGTCACCGCGAGGGCGGCGGTGCACAGGACGCGGGGGTCGACGACGATCGCATCGATCCGGTCGAGACGGCGCAGCACGTCCGGGCACAGAGTCAGCACACCGTGGGCGGCGAGCCCACGGGTGAGGGTGGCGGCGAAGGATTCCCGCGCGGTGCGGGTGGCCTTGGGGACGGCGACGAGCGCCGCGGAGCCGGCGGTGGTGGGCCTGCCGGTCAGCATCCCGGCTGCTGCCGCACCGGCGAGACCGGCCCAGCCGGCGCGGTCGGTGTAGCGCTCGACGACGCCGGCCGGCAGTTCGGTGGGACGGTCCGGGCGGTGCGGGCAGCGGGTTACGGCCGCGTGAGCGGCGAGTTCCGGTTCGAAGTCTCGCCAGGCGCGCCGCATCGCCAGTGTCTCGCCCAGGAGGACAGTCCGGGTGACGGCCTCGACGGCGGCCGAGGCCGGTGCGAGAGTCAGGGTGTGCAGCGCGGTGGTCCCGACGGCCAGCAGCAGGTCGGCCCGGCCGGTCCCCAGCGCGGACTCGACGAGGGCGCGAATCCGGGGATGGTAGTCCGATACGAGAACCGGGGCGGCTGCGGAACCGGGCAGGTGCGGCAGGCGCAGATAGCGTCCCGTCGCGGTCAGCATCAACCCGGTGACGGCGGTGGCCGCGGACACACCCCGCCGGACGAGTTGGACGTCGTCGCCGGGCAGCGCCTGCGGGGCGCCGGTACGTGCGGTTGCCTCGGTGTGTCGGGTTGCAGCGCATTCGGTTTCGATCTGCTCGACGATGCGCTGCAAGGTGCGGTCCGTGGGTCCGGCCGGGTCCGTGGACACCACGAGGCGGCACCAGGGGCGATGCAGTTCGGCCGTGTCCACGCCCGGGGTGGCCCGGATCGCGGCGAGGACCCGGTCGCCGCGCACCGCCCCGTCCGGCCCGTCGAGGCCCCGGACTTCGATCCAGGTCCGGGCACCGTTCGCCGCGCAGCGTCGGACGGGGCGGCCGCTGCCCGCTTCCCGGGCGACGTCGGCGACGAGATGGAGCAGCGCCGCGGGGGCCGGGGCGGCGACCGCGGCGACGGGGGCGCGGAGCAGGGCCGTCCCGACGCCGGCCGCCGTGGCGGCGCCGACGACGGCGGCGTCGAGGGCGACGCCGGCACCGGCGGCCGCGACCCGGACGCCGCCCCGCAGAGCGGACCCGGGTAGCGACATCAGGGTCGCGACCGACCGGTACGGACGCCGCCGGTGGGATGTGCCGTGGTCCATGGTGTCCTCCTCGGCTGCCGCACGAGCATTCCGACCGGGACCCGGGCACCGGTGCCACTGCCGACCGTGCCCGCCGGCCGTCGTGGGCATCGAGGTCACCGATCCTTCAGCGTAGTTCGGTCGCCGCGCGGTGGACACGGGTCCGGCAGATTCGCCCGGATCTCAGCGAACGCTCTCGGTGACCGTCCAGTGTCCCTCCCCCTGCAGTTCGAGGACCCGGTCGTGGAATGTGTCGAGGGTGCTGCGGTGCCCGACGCTGACGACGACGCTGTCGGGCAGGGCCTCGCGGAGGGTGCGATAGAGCGCGTGTTCGAGCCCTTCGTCCACGGCGCCGGTGGCCTCGTCGAGGAAGACGGTCCGCGGCCGGGCCAGCAGGACTCGTGCGAAGCCGAGGCGCTGCTGCTCACCGGGCGAGAGCACGCGCGCCCAGTCGGTGTCGTCGTCGAGACGTTCGGTCAGGTGCCCGAGGTGCACGCGGTCGAGCACCTCGCCGAGTCGCGCGTCGTCCGGTATCGGCGGACGAGGATAGGACAGCGCTTCGCGCAGCGTCCCGAGCGGCACATAGGGATCCTGGGACAGGAACAACGCCTCGCCGTCCGGACGCGCGATCCGGCCGTGGGCGTACGGCCAGAGCCCGGCGAGGGAGCGCAGCAGCGTCGTCTTGCCGCTGCCGGAAGCGCCGCGCACGAGCAGCGCCTCCCCGGGTGGGATGTGCATGTCGAGGCCGGTCACGAGGGGACGGCCGGACGGGGTCCGGACGTCGAGACCGTGCAGGTCGAGTGTGTCGCCCTGCTCGGTCGCGACGAGAACGGGCAGCTTCGCCGCCTGCTCGGTGGCGTCGAGCAGGCCGTTGAGCCGGATGGTGGTGGCCCGGAACGCGGCGAAGTCGTCGTAGGACTCGCGGAAGAAGGACAGCGATTCGTGGACCTGGCCGAAGGCGTTGCCGGTCTGCATCACGTCGCCGAGGGTGACCTGTCCGGCGAACAGCCGTGGGCCCTGGATGAGGAACGGGAAGATCACCGCGATCTGGTTGACGGTCAGGTTGAAGCCGTCGAATTTCAGGATCCGGAACACGATCCGCCACCAGTTGCGGATCACTGCGGCGAAGCGGCTCAGCAGGCCACCCCGCTCGACATCCTCCCCGCGGTAGAAGGCGATGTTCTCGCCGTACTCGCGGACGCGGACCAGGGCGTAGCGGTAGGTGGCGCCGAGCTTCTCGTTGAGGAAGTTCAGCCGGATCAGCGGCCGGCCGATCCAGAACGCCACCGCGGTGGTGACCAGCACGTAGAGGTAGACCAGGAACACCATCGCCCGGGGGATCTCGGTGCCGAAGACCGTGATCGGGCCCGACAGTTCCCACAGGATGCCGGTGAAGCTGACGATGGACAGCACCGCGGTGACCGCCCCCATCGACAGGATGCGGGTGGTGGTGACGAAATCGGTGACGTCGATCTGGATGCGCTGGTCGGGGTTGTCCACGGGCGGATCGACGAACCGGTCCCGGTAGAACGCGCCGGTGTCGAGCCAGGTGTCGACGAGCCGGTTGTTCAGGTGGGTGCGCCAGTGGATGTCGAGAGTCTGGCCGAGCAGGTACGCGACGAGGCTGCGCGCCACGTGGATGGTGGCGAGCACGGCGAACACCCGCATGAACCGCCAGAACGCCGCCTCGTCGAGATCTTGGATCGCGGTGTAGAAGTCGTTGTACCAGTACGAGAACAGCACGTTCATCCGCACCGCGAAGACGGTGAACAGCAGCACCAGGGCCACGAGTCCGAGCGGGCCGAGGCCACGCCGGGGATCGAAGTAGGGCCACGCGATGCGCCACCACTGCCGTCCCCAGTGGGTTGCCCGCGCGAGCAGCGCCACTACAACGACGAACACCGCCGCTGTGATCAAATACGCCTTCAGCGTCCACCAGGCGCTGTCGACGAGTACATTTCCCCATTCCATCGGTCGCTGCTCCCGTCTGCCGCGCGATCGCGCGATCCATGCGGAAGATTGTGGCCCTCGTTCCGGGTGCACGGCGCCGATTCGGTGGCCGACCACTGCGGCGCGTCCGGCCTCGCGGTCCTTGCCGCGGGCTTCGCCGAGGTTCCGGACTGCTGCTTGACCGCGAGCTCGGCGGGTATCCGACGGCCATGGAAGTTCTGGGAATTCTCATTCTGGTCGGAGTGGTCGTCTACGTGGTGGTCCAGCGTCGCCGGAGCGGGCCGCGGCGGTGAGCGCCGCTCGGGGCGCGGTGGTCGAGGCCGATCACCTCGTGTCCGGCGGCGGGAGTGGTACGAAACGTCGCCGGTCCTCGCCGTGAGCGGCGAGGACCGGCGGTCGAGGAGAGAGGTCAGCGGGTACCGGGCACGGTGCGGTGCGTCGTGGTCCGGCGGGTGAGGAGGTAGCCGAGGGCGATCATGCCCACCCCGAGAACGAAGTGCAGCCAGTCGTCGGCGGAGTTGACCGGGACGAAGTTGGCCGAGCTGTCCTTGTCGATGATCAGTCCGTAGAGCCACAGCACCAGGTAGATGATGCCGCCGCCGATGAGGTAGGACCGTGCGGCACCGACGGTGCGGGCCATCGCGACGCCCGCTACGCCGAAGAGCAGGTGCACGATGTTGTGGAGGATGGAGACTTCGAAGATCCCGAGCAGGAGTGCCTCGGACTCGTGTCCGGCGAACGTCAGAGTGTCGTAGTTGGTCGTGATTCCGGGAATGAACCCGAGAATGCCGACGAGGAGGAACACCACGCCGACAGCGAGGGCGGCTGTCTGCACCGGTGTCCGGGTCATAGTTCGTCCTGCGTGCTCGGCCATGGCCGGCTCCTTTCGTTCGAACAGGTGACCGGAGCCGGATCGGCTGCGGCTGCCGGAGTGATACCTCCGGGAACACCGGCGAAACCTCGCTTTCGGGGGTTTTTCCCGGATCGGCGGCGGGCCGAGCCGCGCGGGGTGGTCCACCCGGTCATCGCTCCGGTCGTGCGGGCTTGCAGGCGGGGGCGAGGCGGGCGACGAGGCGGGCCGCGACGTCGCGCAGTCTGACGTTCTCGTGCTGCGACTGCCGCACCAGCACGGCGAAGGCCTCCTCGGCGGTCAGCCCGCGAGCGGCCATGACGATTCCGACCGCGCGGTCGATCGTCGGACGCGACTGCAGGGCACGACCGAGTTGCGCGATTTCCGTCCGGGCGCGGGCTCCGCGGCGGGCCTGCCGCAGTGCGGTTTCCACAGCAGTCGTGAACACCTCCACCAGCGTCTCGTCCAGCGAGTCGAATCCGTGGTCGTGCTCGCTGTAGAGGTTGAACGAGCCGGCCGTCTCGTCGTCGATCCGCAGCGGCGCGGCCAGAGTGCTCGCCGTCCCGAACTGTTTCGCGCGTTCCCAGAATTGCGGCCAGCGTCGCCGCATCTCCGCGCGGTCCGCGCGGACCACCCGGCCGCTCCGCGCCGCGTCGAGGCAGGGTCCTGCGCCGGCGAGGAACTGGGCGTGGTCGAGTTCGTAGACCAGCGGAGTGCTGCAGACCTGGGTCTCGAGCCGGCCATCCCGCAACAACGTCACACCTGCGCTCCCGGCGTCGGGCACGATCTTCACGATGTTGCCGACGAGCCGCTGCAGCAGTTCGGGCAGCTCGTCGCCCTCGTCGAGCGCGTCGGACAGCCTCCGCAGCGCCACGGCGATCTCTCCGACCCGCCCGCACAGCGGGTCGTTCTCGGTCATGTCCCCGTCCACGACTGCATCCTCGTCGGTCGTTGCCCTCCCAGCATGCACCCGGCCCGCCCGTCAGGGAGCGGTTCCGGGGGTCTACTGCGCGAGGCGCTGCGCCAGGTAGTCGACGAGACCGTCGAGGGTGCTCAGATGCGCGTAGTCGGCCTCGGGGATGTCCACTCCGAGCGACGAACGCAGGCCGATCAGCACGTTCAGCCAATCCATCGAGTCGAGGTCGACCTGTTGGCGCAGCGGCCGGTCGCCCTCCAGCTCGAGATCCTCGATTTCGGGTGCGACGTCGGCGATCGCGGCGACGACAGCGGCGCGGAGGCCGGCGGGCTCGCCGTGTTCGGTCTCGTCGGTGGTCACGATCTCACCTCACAGTCGTTCCGGGTGCTGGAGCAGTTCGGCGATCTCGGTCAGGAACAGGGCGCCGCGCCGCCCGTCGCTGACCCGATGGTCGGCGGCCAGGGTCGCGGTGACCACCGGCGCGGGCCGCACGGTGTCGCCGTCGACCCACGGCCGCCGTGTCGGCTTGCCGAAGCCGACCAGCGCGACCTGCGGCGGGTAGATCACCCCGTACACCGATTCCACGCTCTCCTCCCCCAGGTTGGTCACGGTGACGGTGGGGTCGGACATCTCCGAGCTGCGCAACGATCCGGCCCGGGCGCGCTTGACGAGATCGGCGAGAGCCGCCATCAGCTCGGGCAGGGCGAGGTCGGCGACGTCGTGGATCGCCGGGGCGATCAGTCCGCCCTGGCGCAGGGAGACCGCCACGCCCACGTGTGTGGCCGGGGCCGGGTGGAACTCGCCGTCGGTCCAGAATCCGCTCATCTCGGGACAGCGCCGGGTGGCCAGCGCGACCGCCTTGATCAGCAGCGCCGCAAGCAGGACGCGCTCGGTGACCGGTCGTTGCGCGTTGTACTCGGTGAGCCAGTCGAGAGCACGCGTGAGCGGGATCTGCTCCGACAGGTAGTAGTGCGGGATCTCCCGCTTGGACCGTCCCATCGCGGACGCGATGGCGCGGCGCATCTCGGCGGCCTTGTCGACGGGTGTCTTGGCCGGAGCCGCGGCGGGCGGGGGCGCCGCGGCAGCGGGTGCGACCGCGGTGCGGGCGGCCGCGGCCCGATCGACGTCCTCGATCGTCACCGACTCCCAGGGCCCGGTGCCGGTCACGGTGTCGAGGTCGACGCCCAGTGCCCGGGCCTGCCGGCGGGCGGCCGGCGAGATCCGTCGCCGCGCGGCCGGCGCAGGCTCGGTGACCGGGGTAGCGCCGGCGGCTGCGGGGACAGGAGCCGCGCCGGCGGCTGTGGGGACAGGAGCCGCGCCGGCGGCTGCGGGGACAGGAGCCGCGCCGGCGGCTGTGGGGACAGGAGCCGCGCCGGCGGCTGTGGGGACAGGAGCCGCGCCGGCGGCTGTGGGGACAGGAGCCGCGCCGGCGGCTGTGGGGACAGGAGCCGCGCCGGCGGCTGTGGGGACAGGAGCCGCGCCGGCGGCTGTGGGGACAGGAGCCGCGCCGGCGGCTGTGGGGACAGGAGCCGCGCCGGCGGCTGTGGGGACAGGAGCCGCGCCGGCGGCTGTGGGGACAGGAGCCGCGCCGGCGGCTGTGGGGACAGGAGCCGCGCCGGCGGCTGTGGGGACAGGAGCCGCGCCGGCGGCTGTGGGGACAGGAGCCGCGCCGGCGGCTGTGGGGACAGGAGCCGCGCCGGCGGCTGTGGGGACAGGAGCCGCGCCGGCGGCTGTGGGGACAGGAGCCGCGCCGGCGGCTGTGGGGACAGGAGCCGCGCCGGCGGCTGTGGGGACAGGAGCCGCGCCGGCGGCTGTGGGGACAGGAGCCGCGCCGGCGGCTGTGGGGACAGGAGCCGCGCCGGCGGCTGTGGGGACAGGAGCCGCGCCGGCGGCTGTGGGGACAGGAGCCGCGCCGGCGGCTGCGGGGACAGGAGTCGCGGCCGGGGCCTCGGACACCGGGATCTCCTCGACGGCCGGAGCGTCTTCCCCGGGTTCGAGCATCGTCGCCATCGCCGCCCCGACCGGCAGGGTGATGCCCGGCTGCGCGAGCAGCCGGTGGACCACCCCGTCCCGCCAGATCTCGACCTCGACCTCCGCCTTGGCGGTGTCCACCGACGCGATCACCTGGCCCCGCTCGACCGTGTCACCGGGGGCGACGCGCCATTCGGTCAGGGTGCCTTCGTCCATGTCGGCCCCGAGGGACGGCAGGGTGAACTCGAACACGTCGCCTCCTCAGTTCTCGCCCGTCAGCACCAGCACGGCGGCGACGATCTTCTCCGGTTGCGGGATCGCCGCCTGTTCCAGGTGCCGGGCGTAGGGCACCGGCACCTCTTCGCTGCACACCCGGACCACGGGCGCGTCGAGGTCGTAGAACGCCTCCTCGACGATCCGGGTGGTCACTTCGGCGGCGAGGCCGACGCTGCGCCAGCCCTCGTCGACGACCACCACCCGGTGGGTGCGGCGGACGGAGTCCACGACGGTGGCGGTGTCGAGCGGACGCAGCACCCGAAGGTCGACGACCTCGGCCTCGATGCCGCTACCCGCGAGGGTTTCCGCGGCGGCGAGGGCCTTGCCGACGGTGCCGCCGTAGGCGACGAGGGTCACGTCGCCGCCGGGCCGCAGCACCCGTGCGCTCGCGATGTCGACCGGTTCGTCGGGGTCGATGTCGGCGGTGGTGTTGTAGAGCAGGGCGTGCTCGAACACGACGACCGGGTCCGGGTCCGCGAGGGCGGGCGCGAGCATTCCGCGGGCGTCCTGCACGGTGGCCGGGGCCAGGACCCGGATGCCGGGAATGTGCGCGTACCACGCTTCGAGGCTGTGCGAGTGCTGCGCGGCCAGTTGCCGTCCGGCACCGGTGGCCATGCGGATCACGATCGGCACGGAGAACTGGCCGCCGGACATGTGGCGCAGCGCGGCGGCGGTGTTCACGATCTGATCGAGGGCGAGCAGACTGAAGTTGACGGTCATGATCTCGACGACTGGTCGCATCCCGCCGAGGGCCGCTCCGATGCCCGCGCCGACGAATCCGAGTTCCGACAGTGGGGTGTCCCGGATGCGTTCGGGTCCGAACTCGTCGAGCAGGCCCTTGGTCACGGCATACGTGCCCCCGTACCGCCCGATGTCCTCCCCCATCAGGAACACCCGCGGATCGGCGGTGAGCGCATCGTGCAGCGCGGCGCGCAGGGCTTCGCGATAGCTGAGTTTCACAGCGCCTCCCCGGCCGGTGTGGTCACGTCGCGCAACAGGTCGGACTCAGGTTCCCAGGTGCCGGCCTCGGCGAAGGCGACGGCGGCGTCGACCTCGGCCGTGGCCTGGGCGTCGAGGTGCAGGAACTGTTCCTCGGTCAGCAGATTCAGTGCCTTCAGCCGCGCCGAGAACGTGTGGATGGGGCCGCGTTCCTTCCAGCGTTCGACCTCGGCCTTGTCCCGGTAGAGCTCGGGGTCGAACATCGAATGGGCGCGGAATCGGTAGGTCTGGAACTCGACGAACATCGGCCCGCCGGTGCTGCGGACGTGGGAGACCCCGGCGCGAGCCGTCTCGTGGACGGCGAGCACGTCCATCCCGTCGGTCCGGAGGGTGGGGACGCCGAATGCGGCGGCCTTCGCGCACAGGTCGGTCTGCGATTCGGACCGGGCCAGGGCGGTGCCCATGGCGTACAGGTTGTTCTCGCAGCAGAACAGGACCGGCAGCTGCCACAGGGCCGCGAGGTTGAGCGCTTCGTGGAACGCGCCCTCGGCCATCGCCCCCTCGCCGAAGAAGCAGGCGGTGACCCTCGGGGCCGACTGCATCTTGTCGGCCAGCGCCAGGCCCACCGCCAGCGGCAGGCCGCCACCGACGATCGCGTTGCCGCCGTAGAAGCGGGTGGCGGCGTCGAACAAGTGCATCGAACCGCCGCGACCCCGGGAGCAGCCTTCCTGCTTGCCGAACATCTCCGCCATGATCGCGTTCATGGACAGCCCGTGGATCAGGGCATGCCCGTGTTCACGGTAGGTACCGACGACGCTGTCGTCGCGATCGAGTGCGTGCAGGGCGCCGACGGCCACGGCCTCCTCCCCCACGTACAGGTGCAGGAATCCGCGGATCTTGCCGGCGCCGTAGAGTTCGGCGGCCTTCTCCTCCATCCGCCGGATGCGCAGCATGTCGGCCAGCAGCCCGAGCGCGAACTCACGGTCGTAGGGGAATCCGGCGGCATGACCGCCGATCGATCCGCTGGTCATCCGGCCACCTCCGGGGTCTCGAGCGTCGACGTGTCGCCTTCGGCGAGGCCGAGTTCGCGGGCCTTGAGCAGCCGGCGCAGCGTCTTGCCGCTGCGGGTGTGCGGCAGCGAGTCGACGAAGGTGAGTTCCTTCGGGGCGACGGCCGCACCGAGCCGGACGCGGGCATGCCCGATCAGCTTGCGGCGCAACGCGTCGTCCGGTGCGACGCCGCGTTCGAGGACGACGAAGGCCTTGACCTTCTCGCCCAGGATCTCGTCGGGCACCCCGATCACGGCGGCTTCGAGCACGGCCGGGTGCTCGGCGAGTGCGCTCTCGACCTCGAACGGTCCGATGAGATGACCGGCGGACTTGATGACGTCGTCGGCGCGGCCGACGAACCAGAAATACCCGTCGGTGTCGCGGCGCGCGAGGTCCCCGGTGAGGTACAGATGGTCGGCGAAGCACTTGCGGTACCGCTCGTCCTGGTTCAGGTAGCCACGGAACATCGACGGCCAGCCCGCCCGCAGCGCCAGTTCCCCCTCGGTGTCGGGGTCGGTGACCTCGTGCACGGTGCCGTCCTCGTCGCGGCGGACGATCCGGGCGTCGACCCCGGGCAGCGGCCGGCCCATCGAGCCGGGCTTGATGTCGAACGCCGGCGTGTTGGCGATCATGATGCCGCCGGTCTCGGTCTGCCACCAGTTGTCGTGGATGGGGAGCCCGAGCACCTCGGTACCCCACCACACGGCGTCCGGGGCCAGCGGCTCGCCGACACTGGCGACGAACCGCAGGTTCGGGAACCGGTAGCGCCTCGCGACCTCGGGCCCGGCGCGCATGAGCATCCGGACCGCGGTGGGAGCGGTGTACCAGACGCTGATCTGTTGGTCCTGCAGGATCCGGTACCACCGTTCGGCGTCGAACTCCGCCTCGTCGACGATCGAGGTGACGCCGTGCAGCAGCGGCGCGACGATGCCGTACGACGTGCCCGTCACCCACCCCGGATCGGCGGTGCACCAGTAGATGTCGTCGGGATGCAGGTCGAGGGCGTATCGACCGGTGGCGTAGTGCGTGACGACGGCGCCGTGCACGTGCAGCGCCCCCTTCGGGGTGCCGGTGGTGCCGCTCGTGAAGTGCAGCAACGACGGGTCGTCGGCGGTCGTGGGGGTGAGGTCGGCGACCGGCTCGGCGGCGTCGAGCAGTGCCCTCAGGTCGAGGGTGCCCGGCACGTCGGTGGCGGCGCCGCCGTCGCCGACGAGCAGCACGTGTTCGAGGGTCGGCACCCGGTCGCGCACCGCGGCGACCCGCCGGTGGTACAGCGCCTCCGTGGTCACCAAGACCTGCGCGGAGCCGAGTTCGAGGCGGGTGACCAGGGGTTCGGGACCGAAGGCCGAGAACAGCGGGGTGACGACCGTGCCGTTGCGCAGGGCGCCGAGGACGGCGATGTACAGCTCGGGGATCCGGTCGGCGAACACGAACAGCCGGTCGCCCTTACCGATCCCGAGGTCGCGCAGGACGCGGGTGAAGCGACGCACCCGGTCTGCGAGGTCGTGGTACGACAACTCCGTGACCTCGATGCGGCCGGTTGCGTCCCCCGGCGCGAGGAACCGGAGCGCCGGCCGGTCACGTAGCGGGCCGTCGGCGTGCCGGTCGACCGCCGACCAGGCGATGTTGCACCCCCCGCCGGGCGGGCCCGGCACCTGCGCTGCCGCCTCCTCCCACGTGAAGCGGGCACAGGTGGTCTCGTAGTCCGACAGGTTCGGCGGAACCCGCAGGTCCTCGGCCGTCTTGCGGATCACCGCGTCGCTGCTGGTCGTCACGGCCGCTCCCTCCGTTCGCGTCGAGCCGATCATGCGCCGCCCCGGACGACCCGGCATAGGGGCATTGGTCCTCACGCCCCGCACCGTGGGCGTGCGGACGCAGCAGCGCTGTCGCTCGTCGCCGGCCGTCGGGGCGTTGCCCCCGGGGGGCGCGGCCGGGCACACTGACTGTCGACGTCCGTCGGTCCGCAGGGCATCCGAGGAGGCGATCGTGGAGTTGCACGTCGTGGCGATCGACAAGCCCGACGACATGAACGTCGTCGTCGGGCAGGCCCATTTCGTCAAGACCGTCGAGGACCTGCACGAAGCGTTGGCCGGGGTGAGTCCGCATCTGCGGTTCGGTGTGGCGTTCTGCGAGGCCTCCGGGCCCCGCCTCGTGCGCTCCTCCGGCAACGACGACCGGCTCGTCGAGTTGGCCCGGCGCAACGCCCTGGCGGTGGGCGCGGGTCACTCGTTCTTCGTGTTCGTGGAGGACGGGTATCCGGTGAACTTCCTGAACACGTTGAAGCAGGTACCGGAGGTCTGCGGCATCTTCTGCGCCACGGCCAACCCGGTCGAGATCATCGTCGCCGAGACCGATCTCGGTCGGGGCATCGCCGGGGTGATCGACGGAAGCCCGCCCGTGGGCGTGGAGACGAGCACCGATGTCGCCGACCGCAAGGCCCTGCTGCGGACGATCGGCTACAAGCTCTGACGGCGGGGACAAGGGGCGGGGACAAGGGGCCGCGGCGCGCGGAGAGTCCGCTCGTCGCCGGTCCGGGCCCGATCAGGCGGCGCGTGTGTGAGGTCGCCGGCGTCCGACCTCCGGGCCCGCTCGGTCACGGGTTCATCGCCCCCGCCCGGCTCCCCGGTCCCGGCTGAGCGCACCGGCAGCGTGCACCGCCGGCCGGTCCGGGTGGTCGTACCGCACGACGATGTCTGCGGCGGCGGCCGTCGCGGCGTCGTGCTCGAGCAGTGGCGGGATCGTCCAGCGGTCCTCGGCGGGCGTCAGCCGATCCAACGCGGCCTGCGACATCGCGAGGTGCACCGTGACGTCGAAGGCCAGTCCCCGACCGAGCAGCATAGGCCCGGCGATCGTCAGCACCTGACCGTCGGGAGCGTCGATCCGCCGCGCGCGTGCCGATCGGTCCTCCGCCTCGTCCCACAGCTTCGGCAGCCACCGTCCGTTCTCCCGCAGTGCCCGGACCACTTCGCGGTCGAGCGCCCCGTAGTCGAACCAGTTCGCGCGGTAGCTCTCCTGGTCGGTGCGTCCGTGCTCGAACCGGAGCGAGGCCGGGCGCACGAAGTCGTGCAGTGACAGCACGGCCGCCGGCCGCCCCTCGACGCGAAGGCGGGCGGCCACCTCCTCGGCCAGATCCAGCGGTGCGGCCGCGTCGGCGGCGGAGATCGCGACACACACCCGGCCGCGGTGTCCGGCGGCGCGTGCTGCAACGACGTCGGCGAGGGTCTCGGGGCTGATCGGGGTGAACACCGTCATCGCTCCAGTCTCCGGCCTCTCCGTCGTCGCGGCCCCCGAAGATCCTCGGCTCCGGCCGGTCCCTCACCCCCGGCGCGGAAAGTGCCGGATCAGCCCCTCCTGCACGACCGTCGCCACGAGTTCCCCGTCGAGGGTGAAGTAACGGCCCGTCGCGAGCCCCCGCGAGCCCGCCGCGACCGGCGACTCGGTGGCGTACAACGTCCATTCGTCGAACCGGACCGGCCGGTGGAACCACATGGAGTGGTTGACGGTCGCGGCGACGATGCGGTCCAGCCCCCAGGACAACCCGTGGGTGGTGAGGATCGAGTCGAGCACGGTGGTGTCGGAGCTGTAGGCCAGGGTGGCGGCATGCAGGAGCCCGTCCTCGGGCAACGCGCCGTCGGCACGCATCCACACCCGATTGTGCGAGAGCCGTTCCCCGGTGCCTTTGAGGATCCACGCGGGATCGTTGGCATAGCGCATGTCGATCGGTTTGAGGGCGTTGACGAAGTGCGGTAGATGATCCTCGAACCCGGACAGGTGGTCCCCGAGCGGCGGCAGCACGTCCGGGTAGGGCACCTCCGGAACGCTCACCGCATGCTCGAGTCCCTTACCCCACCGCTGGAAGGCGACGAGCATGACGAACAGCTCCTTGCCGTTCTGGGACGCGGTGACCATGCGGTTCGCGAAGTCCCGGCCGTCGCGGTGCCGGGCCACACGGTACTCGATCGGCGCCTTGACGTCGCCTCCGCGGATGAAGTGAGCGTTGAGCGCGTGCACCGGCCGGTCGCCGACCGTGCGGCCGGCCGCGATCAGCGCCTGCGCGACGAGCTGGCCGCCGAACGTGCGGCTACCCGCCTGGACCGGGTGCTCTCCGCGGTAGAGGTCCTCGTCGATCTGCGCGAGATCGAGCAGATCGACGAGCACCTCGAGATCGGTCGCGGTGCGACGGCTCAATGGGTGTCCTTCTCCCCGAGCCGGTGCACGTGGATCAGGTTGGTCGAGCCGGACCGGCCGGGCGGGGACCCGGCCACGATGACGACGAGGTCGCCGCGCTGGTATCGGCCGAGGGAGAGCAGCGCCGCATCGACCTGCTGCACCATCACGTCGGTGGTGTCGACCGGTTCGACGGAGAACGTCTCGGTGCCCCAGGTCAGCGCCAGCTGGCTGCGGATGTGCGGAACCGGGGTGAACGCGAGCAGCGGCAGCCTGGTGTGCAGTCGCGCCAGGCGCCGTACCGTGTCGCCGGACTGGGTGAACGCCACCAGCGCCTTGGCTTCGAGCCGTTCGCCGATGTCCCGTGCCGCGTAGGAGATCACCCCTCGCTTGGTCCGCGGCACGTGGGTCAGCGCCGGGACCCGGGTGGGGTCGGATTCGACCGCCGCGATGATGCGGGCCATCGTCCGCACCGTCTCGACCGGGTACTTGCCGACGGACGTCTCGCCGGAGAGCATCACCGCGTCCGCGCCGTCGAGCACCGCATTGGCGACGTCGGAGGCCTCGGCACGGGTCGGCCGGGAGTTCTCGATCATCGACTCGAGCATCTGCGTGGCCACGATGACGGGCTTGGCGTTCTCGCGGGCGATCTGGATCGCCCGCTTCTGCACGAGGGGCACCTCCTCGAGCGGCATCTCGACGCCGAGGTCACCGCGCGCGACCATCACCGCATCGAACGCCAGCACGACCGCCTCGAGATTCTCGATGGCCTCGGGCTTCTCGAGCTTGGCGATCACCGGCACGCGGTGTCCCACCCGGTCCATCACCTCGTGCACGAGCTCGATGTCGGCCGGGGAACGAACGAACGACAGCGCCACGAAGTCCACGCCGAGGCGCATCGCGAACTCGAGGTCTTCGATGTCCTTCTCCGACAGCGCCGGAACCGAGATGTTCATCCCCGGCAGGGACACGCCCTTGTTGTTGCTGACCGGTCCCCCCTCGGTCACGCGGCAGACCACGTCCGAACCCTCGACGTGCTCGACGACCAGGCCGACCTTGCCGTCGTCGACGAGCAGGCGATCGCCGGGGCGCGCGTCCTCGGCGAGTTGCTCGTAGGTGGTCGAGACCCGGTCGTGCGTGCCCTCGACGTCGTCGACGGTGATGCGGACGATCTCGCCGGTCTTCCACACCGTCGGTCCCTCGGCGAACCGTCCGAGGCGAATCTTCGGGCCCTGCAGGTCGGCGAGGATGCCGACGGCATGCCCGCTGGTATCGGAGGCCTCGCGCACGCGGCGATAGTGAGCCTCGTGGTCGGCGTGTGCGCCGTGGCTGAAGTTGAGGCGGGCCACATCCATCCCGGCGTCGACGAGTTCCCTCAGGACCTCGGGGTCTGCCGTAGCCGGGCCCATGGTGCAAACGATCTTGGTGCGTCGGGTCACGCGGTCGAGCCTAGTACCCGCGTGACGACCACGGAGCATGGCGGGCGATCCGCGGGGGTCAGACGGCAGGAGCGGCACGGATCCGCCGGTCGGCGGCAGGCGAGGCGGACGATAAAATCTGTGTCACATGTAAGAGAAATTCGTACCGGAACGGCCGGCGCCGGGAGTTCGGGGTCCCGGGCGCCACCTCCCCGACAGCTGTCTCCGGTACTGCAGGTTTCCTGTGGTGATCGGGTAGATTCCGATCCACCGGAGATCGTGGCAGCGAGGACACCGAGCGAGGGAACCTGGAATGGAGAAGACGCGGAAGGAGCCGGTGCCGGACCCCCGCCGCGGCGTCTACGGCATCTCGGTGGCATCCGAGTTGTCCGGGGTCGACCCGCAGTCCATGCGGCTGTACGAGCGTCGCGGACTGCTCAGCCCGGCGCGCACCCGGGGCGGCACCCGCCGATACAGCGACGAGGACGTGGCGCGCCTGCGACGAATCAGCGAACTCCTGTCGGAGGGCATCAATCTGGCCGGTATCGCCCAGATCTTCCGCCTCGAGTCGCATCATGCCGAACTGGCGTCCCATACGGCGCAACTCGAATCCCACAACGCGCGCCTCGAATCGGACAAGGCTCGCCTCGAGGACGCCAATGCACGTCTCGAGTCGGACAATGCGCGCCTACGGGCGGGCACCGACGACAGCACAGCGACCCCATAGCGCAGACGCACCGGTCGCCCGCCGGCGACCGGTGCGCTTTCGAGCGGCCGAGGACACGGCCGCTGCCGCCCCGCTCAGCGGGCTTCGTTCGCGGCCTGCTGCTCGGTGCGCGCGCCCTCGTGCGCCAGGGTCCCGGAAGCGTTCTCGAGATGGGCCCGGACGAACCACTGGAACTTCTCGAGATCCCGCGTCTGCCCGATGAGCAGATCCTCGGTGATCGGATCGATCTCCCCGACCTCCGAGATCGCCTTGCGGCAGTCCCCGATCACGCCGTCGTACACCAGATCGAGCGCGGCGAGATGCGCCTGGGCGGTGTCCCGCCCCACCGAGTAGTCGTCCCACGAACGGTCCTTCTCGATCGCGCCCGCGGTTCCCTTCGGCGAGGATCCGAGTGCCGCGATGCGTTCGGCGACATCGTCGGCGAATCCGCGGACCGCTTCGACCTGCGGGTCGATCATCTCGTGCACACCGATGAAGTTCGGCCCCACGACGTTCCAGTGCACGTGCTTGAGGGTGAGGTGCAGGTCGTTGTAGGCACTGAGACGATTCTGCAGCACTTCGGCCACCCGGGCGCCTTCGCTGTCGCTCAGGCCGGGGACGGTGAACTTCGCCATCTTCGATTCCTCCTACGGACTCGTGTGAAGTACCTCCGCAGGCCGTCTGCCGGCCCGCCGGTCGGCACGTGGGTGCCGGAGTAACTCGCCGGAGGGCTACCCCGTTCCGCGGTCGCCGAAACCGCCGGGCAGTAGCGTGCACGCGTCACCACGCGAGGAGGCGGCCACGACCGGCGCGCGGGCCGTCCACCTCGAGCAGAACTGTACGCAGCATTTGACAAAATTTCTGTTCTACGAGACAGATTATTTGCCGTGCGTGAGTGGGGGCGGTGCGCTGCGGAACCGCGGGCGCCTCGAAGTGCCTCCCCGCTCCGCTTCGAGTGATAGACAAAAACTACTTGTCATAAGTACGAGTTCGACAGCAATCGCCGGAGCGACCGGCCCCGGTGTCGAGCAAGGAGGCGCGACGCGATGACCGCAGCGGACCTGGTGGTGGTGGCCAATCGGCTCCCCGTCGACTACGACCCATCGGCCGACGACGGACGCGGCGGGTGGCGCCGCAGCCCGGGCGGGCTCGTCACCGCCCTGGAACCGGTGCTGCGTGCCGCCGACGGCGCCTGGGTGGGCTGGCCCGGCGCCGCCGACGTCGCGTTCGAACCCTTCACCGAGGACGGCATCACGATGCACCCCGTCTCCCTCACCGAAGGCGAAGTGGCCGACTACTACGAGGGCTTCTCGAACGCGACACTGTGGCCCCTGTACCACGACGCGATCGTCGCGCCGGTCTACGACCGGACGTGGTGGCGGACCTACGTCGCGGTCAACCGCCGCTTCGCGGCGGCCGCGGCCGATGCGGCCGCCCCGGGCGCCACCGTGTGGGTGCACGACTATCAGCTGCAGCTGGTGCCGAAGATGCTGCGCGAGTTGCGGCCCGACCTGAAGATCGGGTTCTTCCTGCACATTCCCTTTCCGCCCACGGAACTGTTCCTGCAGCTGCCGTGGCGCACCGCCGTCGTCGAGGGTCTGCTCGGCGCCGACCTGGTGGGGTTCCACCTGCCCGGCGGCGCCCGCAACTTCCTGTTCCTGGCGCAGCGCCTGCTGGGGCTGCACACCCACGCGCACTCCGACCTCGACTCGTGTGTGGGCGCCGTCGACGTCGGTGACCGGCGCGTGCAGGTCGGCGCCTTCCCCATCTCGATCGACTCGGCCCACTTCGCGGAACGCGTGCAGTCCCCGCACATCCGGGAGCGGGCCGCGCAGGTCCGCGAGGAACTCGGCAACCCCGAGATCCTGCTGCTCGGCGTGGACCGCCTCGACTACACCAAGGGCATCGACATCCGGCTCGAGGCACTACACGAACTGCTCGACGAGGGCACCCTCGACCCCGAGAAGGTCGTCATGGTGCAGCTTGCCACCCCGAGCCGCGAGCGCGTGTCCGCCTACGCGCAGCTGCGCGAGGACATCGAACGCAAGGTGGGCCACCTCAACGGCGAATACGGGCAGCTGGGCCGGCCGGTGGTGCACTATCTGCACCGGCCCGTGGACCGGGACGAGCTCATGGCCCTGTACAGCGCCGCGGACGTCATGCTCGTCACGCCCCTACGCGACGGCATGAACCTCGTCGCAAAGGAGTACATCGCATGCCGGGCCGACGGCACCGGCGCGCTCGTCCTCAGCGAGTTCACCGGAGCAGCAAGCGAACTGCGCCGAGCCCACCTGGTCAACCCACACGATCTCGATGCCGTCAAACGCGCCATCGTCGTCGCCGCCACCGAGGATGCGGCGACCGCGGCCCGCCGGATGCAGTCGCTGCGCACCCAGGTGCTCCATCACGACGTCGACCGGTGGGCCGACGCCTTCCTCACGGATCTGCGCGCCAGCGGCACCGGCAAAGCGGCGGCGGCGAGCGCCTGAGCCGGGCCCGGCACGGCCGGATCACGTTTAGCGATCCGGCCTGGCGGCGATCCTTCCCGTGACCGTGACCCCGCGCCCGGAGGAGACCGCCGATGGCCGGCCCTGTAGTTCAGAGCCCGACCTCGTCCCGCGCCCGGCGGGCCTCGGCGGCCGACACCGCCCGGCTCGCCGCCGAGGTCGGCCTGCCGTTCGTCGCCGCGGGTGCCATCGCCCGCCGTCGCAGGGTGATGGGTCTGCTCGAGCGGACTCAGGCCGACGCCCGCATCGTCGCCACCGTCGCGCGCCTACGCGAACGCTACGGCGACGCTCCCCTCACTTTCGCCCTGCCCGGGCGGACGCTCGCGGTGGTGCTCTCGCCGTCGGACGTCGATGCCGTGCTGAGAACCGGCGCCGGCTCCTACACCGCCGCGACGGTCGAGAAGCGCGCTGCCCTCGGTCCGTTCCAGCCCCACGGGGTGCTGGTCTCGCGCACCCCGCTGCGGGAGAGGCGCCGCGCCGTCAACGAGAGGTCGCTCGACACCGATCGGGACCTGCACCGGCTCGCCACACCGATGCTGCACACCATCGAGGAGGAGGCGAACGGACTGTTGCGCCGCGCCCGGGCGGAGGGGGGCCTGAGCGCCGCGGAGTTCACCCGCTCCTGGTGGCGACTGGTGCGCCGGCTCGTCCTCGGCGATGCGGCACGCGACGACGACACCCTCACCGATCAGCTGTGGCGGTTGCGGTCCGACGGCAACTGGGCCTACGCCCATCCGGTGCGCCATCGACTGCGCGACCGGTTCACCGAGCGGCTGCACGGTTACGTCGAGCAGGCTCCCGCCGGAACCCTCGCCGGTGCACTCGGTGAGATCGCCGAGCCGGCCGCGGTCGATCCGCAGGGGCAGATCCCGCACTGGCTGTTCGCCTTCGACGCCGCTGGCATGGTCACCGCCCGCACCCTGGCAGTACTCGCCACCCATCCCGAACAACGGGCACGGGCCCGCAGCGACATCGCCGCCGCCGGCCTCGGCACCCCCGCACCACTCGAGTACCTGCGCGGGTGTGTCCTCGACACCACGCGGCTGTGGCCCACCACGCCTGCGATCCTCCGGGATTCGACGGCCGACACGACGTGGAACGACGAGCGCGGCAGCTACACGATCCCGGCCGGGACCGGTTTCGTCGTGCTCGCACCCGCATTCCACCGGGACTCCGAGACACTGCCGTTCGCGCACCGGTTCGCGCCGGAGATCTGGGTCGACGGCGAGGCCGACCGGTATCCGGCGCTCGTCCCGTTCAGTGTCGGCCCGGCCGGGTGCCCGGGCCGCAATCTCGTCCTGTTCGTCACGAGCACCCTGCTCGCGCACCTGCTCGCCGGCGCCGAGTTCACGCTGACCTCCCGCCTGAAGCCGGATCCGGCGCGGCCGCTGCCGGCCACCCTGAACAACTTCGGACTGGAGTTCGCCGTCCGGTGACCGGCAGCGCGGCGGTGCCGCGGATCGCCGTCCGAACCGCTACCGGGACTTCGGGGTCACCTCGGTGGGGAGGGACGGTGGGTGAGCGGCACCCCGCCCGGCGGTACGCACGCGATGTCGTTCCCGGCCGATCCGGTTCAGCTCGGGCGGCCGGCGCGCCGCAGCCGGACCCGAAGCTCTACGCCACCCACGTCGGCTCGATGGGCGAACCCGACTCCGCCGCACTCGGCACCGAGAAGGGACTCGTGGGGCAGTGTGCAGCAGGCTCCCGATCCCGAGAAGCCGTAGCCCGCGACACGACGCCGGGAAGGGGCGGTGCGGCTCGGCCGCACCGCCCCTTCCCGGTTCCCCGGTCAGTCGCCTGGGGAATTCTCCGCGATCTCCGGGGCGTTCTCCCGTGTCGCCATG
>NZ_JAUIZP010000001.1:0-257553 GCF_041414735.1 Rhodococcus sp. GXMU-t2271 | reverse complement strand
GTGGAGCCGCAGAACCGAGTGGGGCACCACCCCCGTCTGCAACTTCGCCGGCAACCCGTCGGTTGCCCCTCTTCCGGATCCTTCGCGTTGACGCCCTCGATGTTATCGGCCTCGCTACCGAAAGTCTACCGCTGCGACTGCAGGTTTTTCCGGCCGACGCGAGACCGGCCTCCGATCCTGTCGGACCGGTGCGGCACCATGAGCGCACCGCCGCCGGAAGGAACGCTCATGTCCGAGATCCTCGACCTGGCACCGGCCGCCCACGAGATGGCACGGCTCGTCGGCGCGCTCACGCACGAACAACTGGCGCGTCCCACCCCGTGCGCGGGCACCACCCTCGGAGACCTGGTGGATCACGTGGGCGGACTGTCCCTGGCGTTCACCGCCGCCGCGACGAAGGCTGTCGCCGACCACAGACCGTCTGCGGATGCCTCCCGACTCGGCGACGACTGGCGCACCAGAATTCCCGCCCAGGTCCTCGCCCTCGCCGAGGCGTGGCACGACCCCGGCGCATGGACCGGAACCACCCGGGCCGGCGGCATCGACCTGCCCGGATACGTCGCGGGAATCGTGGCGCTCGACGAACTCGTGATCCACGGCTGGGACATCGCCACTGCCAGCGACCAGGAGTTCTCCTGCGATCCTGCCGCGCTGGCCGCGTGCCTGACGTTCGTCGCCGCGACCACCGACGAGGAGCGCGCAGCCGGCGGGCTCTTCGGGCCGGCCGTCGCGGTTCCCCACGACGCCCCGGACCTCGATCGCCTGATCGGGCTCAGCGGACGTGAGCCGTCGTGGCGTCCACCTCACGACCGCCCGGAGGGGACCCCGCACGACGGTCCGGACTAGGCTCGGCGGGCGCACCGACCACCGTCCGCCCGCCGAGAAGGACACGTATCCCTTGCCCGACCGCTCCGTGCCCCGCCCGGAACTGCTGGCCGACTGCGCCGACTGCTTCGGATTGTGTTGCGTGGCTCTGCCGTTCGCCGCCTCGTCGGACTTCGCGATCGACAAGGACGCGGGCCGGCCCTGCCCGAACCTGCAGGACGACTTCCGATGCGGCATCCACCGGGACCTGCGGGCCCGGGGCTTCACCGGATGCACCGTCTACGACTGCTTCGGTGCGAGGCAGAAGGTTTCACAGGTCACCTTCGGCGGGGAGGACTGGCGGCGCTCGCCGCAGCTGGCCCGGCAGATGTTCGACGTCTTCCCCGTCGTGCGCCAACTGCACGAGCTGCTGTGGTATCTCGACGAGGCGGCCGCCCTGCCCACCTCCGGGCCGATCCGCGCGGACCTGCGCGCTGCGCGGGCCGCGACCGACCGGCTGAGCAACGGCGACGCCGACACCCTCGCCCGCCTCGACGTCGCGGCGCATCGGCAGCAGATCAACACCCTGCTGTTGCATGCGAGCGAACTCGCCCGGGCCGCCGTGCCCGGCCGCAGGAAGAACCGCCGCGGCGCGGACCTGGTCGGCGCGAGGCTCCGGCGGGCGAACCTGCACGGCGCGAATCTGCGGGGCGCCCTCCTCGTCGCCGCGGACCTGCGCGAGGCCGACCTGCGCCGCGCCGACCTCATCGGCGCCGACCTGAGGGACGCGGATCTGCGCGGCGCCGACCTCACCGGCAGCCTGTTCCTCGTCCAGTCCCAGCTCGACTCCGCGCGCGGCGACGGCCGTACCCGGCTGCCCGCCACAGTGACCACACCGAAGCACTGGTAGCGCAACGGGCGAATCGGGCCCGTTGCCGTCGAAAGCCCTCGATCCGGCCGTGATCGGGTGTGCAATAGGTGCCATGAACATCCCCGACCTCCTTCCCACAGACCGCCGCCGGATGGCTCGTGCTGCCGTCGATTCGCTGGGCACCCAGCGCAGTGACCACGCCCTCGTCCGCGTGAAGTGCCCCGCCAGCCACAACGTCGCCACCGTCTACCGCACCCCGGAGGGGCCGGTGCTCGTCGCCGGCGGTGGGCCGACGGCGCACGGCAATCGCGACCGCTCCGAGACCGCACACCACGGCGGCTCCCTCGGGTCCGAATTCGTCGACACCCTCGAGACGACGCAGTTCGAGGACGACGGCGTGCCCGCGCGCTGCGCGTGCGGCCCGCACACCCTGTCGCGCCAGGACCTGCAGGACGCGGTCCGCTCGCACACCCGCACGGTCACCCTCGCCTGAGCCGAATCCGATGAGCACCGCCGACAGCGCGCGAGACGTCGAGCTCGAGCTTCGCGACGTGGCCCTGGCCGGCACCCTGACCGTCCCCGCCGGCTCGGACGGCCTGGTGATCTTCGTGCACGGCAGCGGCAGCAGCCGGTTCAGCCCGCGCAACCGGTACGTCGCCGGGGAACTGAACGCCGCCGGTCTGGGCACGCTGCTGTTCGACCTGCTGACGGCCGGCGAGGAGGGCGACCGCAATCTCGTCTTCGACATCGAGTTGCTCGCGGGCCGGCTCGGCGAAGTGACCGACCTCGTCCGCACGGAGGCCGGGTGGATCGGTTACTTCGGTGCCAGCACGGGTGCTGCCGCGGCGCTGTGGGCCGCCGCGGATCCGGACCGGGAGATCGGCGCCGTCGTCTCCCGGGGCGGGCGACCCGATCTCGCGATGCCCCGGCTCGGCCGGGTCCGCGCCCCCACGCTCATGCTCGTCGGCGGCCTGGACCGCACGGTGATCGAACTGAACCGGCAGGCCGCCGCGGCCATGCGGTGCGAACACGACCTGCGGATCGTGCGCGGGGCGACGCACCTGTTCGAGGAACCCGGCACGCTCGAGGTCGTGGCGCAGCAGGCGCGGGACTGGTTCCTCGACCACCGCCCTTCGACTTGAGCGGCGCGCAACATACACGATGTCGGAAACCCGTGCAGCTGCGACGAATTCGGACATCGAAGACGGAACGCCCGCGGGCCCGGCTCCGCGTCACCGGCCTGCGCTGGATAAACACGGGTACGGTGGACACGACGACGCAGTCCTCGTACTGTGACGGAGGACACAAGAGCGGGTAGCTGCCGAACCGGCGGGGTACCCGCACGACAACGAGTTGACACACGCCCAGTGGCGACACCTCAGAGGCGGACAATTGACGATCGAAGCACACCGTGACATCCCTGCGGTACGACGCCTGACGGCACTCGACACTGCGCAGACCCTGCTCCGCGCCGCGCGGGGCCGCTCCTACAGCGAAGACCAGGCGTTCGACGAACTGCTCGACGCCTCGATGCGTTTCCACGTCGACATCGTCGACCTGTGCGAAGCCCTCACCGACCTGACCACCACTCCCGACACGGTTCCGGCGCACCGGCGCGCCCACACCGTCGCGACCGAACTGTGGGGTGCGCTGATCACCCGGCGGGCCACCACCGTCGAGAACTGATCACCGGACGCGGAAGCTGAGCGTGCGACGGACGAGGTCACCGACCTCGTCCGCCCACGCGAGAATGCCGAGCGTCGAGTCGATGTTCCCCGGGGGCGTCCGCACGAGGGTGTCCCTGCGGATCAACCGCTCGAAGTCCACCGTCACCGGATCGGGGCGCACGCCGCCGTTGGCGTGATGGAACTGCACCCGTGCGCGACGCATCACGTTGATCAGTTCCTGCGCGAGGATCCCGTTCGCCACCGTCGTCGGGTGCACACCGTCGAGGGAGAACAGCCCGCCCGCGGCCCGACCGCCTCGGCCGTCGGCCGTCAGGAACCGCGAATCGGGTACGGGATCGAGCGCGGCGAGCGCGGGCGGAAGCGGATAGGGCGTCCACCACGCCGGACGGGCACCGACGTCCGTGACGAAGCGCCGGGACGCGAGACGCTCGAGCAGACCGGCCACGTCCAGCAGATACCAGTCCCGGGCCGGCCCGTGTGCTCCGGCGCGCGCGTCGGCCACTGCCTGCTCGATGTGCTCGTTGTAGAGGTCGATCGCGACGTCCACCGAGTACGCCCCGGCTCCCGTGATGTGCTCGTCCTGGGCGGGATCGAACCGGGACTCCTCGATCCAGGGGCGGGTGTAGTACGGGAAGTAGGGCGAACCCGGTTCCATCTTGTGGCCGAGACCCTTGGCGATCGGGGCGATGGTGACGTGGGGAATCGTGCACCACACGACGTGCCGCGCCCGGATCGCCGCCACCCGATCGACCACCTCCGCGAACTCGGACGCGAAGTGCTCTGGTCGCCAGATGGTGTAGGCGTCCTTCGCGGTGAGGTCACGGAAGTCGGGACCGCTCCACGCGATGCGCAGGTCCGTGACCGTCCCGAGCGCGTTGTTGGAGCCGAGGAAGACCACCAGCGTCTCGATCCCGGCTTCGGTCGTGTCGTCGTGGTCGTCGCCGAGGGCCGCGGCCGCGTCGAACACCGTCATCGCCTTCACCTCGTCGCTCCAGCGTGGATACACCCGCAACGCGGCCCGCTCGCCGTTGTTCTGCACGATCTGGTCGAGCAGGTCGTCCTTCGGCGTGGCGATCGCCGCCTCGCACGTCGCGGCGGTCTTGCTGAGGGCGTCGCGCAGGTCCCAGCCGAAGCAGGACAGGTTGTGCCGGTACGTCGCGGGCACCGGCGCGGCCCGCCCGGGTCCGCGCTCCCAGTAGTCCTCCACCTCGTCCATCAGCGCACGCACGGCGAACAGCGCGAGGGGTGTCTCCCACACATTCACCGAGGACCCGAAGCGTCGCTCCAGGTCGCGCAGAAGCAGTTCGATGTTGAGCGGCAACCCGCCCGGGCCGGCGTAGCGAGGGTAGCGGAACCGGCGCAGCCAGCCGAGTTCGTAGGCGACGATCGCGGGTACCGAGACGTCGGTGTGGAAGACGGCGCCGCTCTGAAACCCCTGCAGCACCGAATCCCCGATCGCGACGAGCCGGTGCGGTGGGACTCCGCGGGCGTCGACCCGCACGTCGCGCCCGAGCGTGGGATCCGACACCGGCACCCGGGGGGCCGACGCCGCACGCCTCCGCACGTCTTCGGGGGTGCCGTCCGGGAGTTCCATCGGAGTCACCGGCATGTCGTCCTCCCCCGGGCCGCAGCTACGCCTGCACCGAGCGTGAGCCGCGCGGGGTGGGTTGTCAACGGCACGGCCGGCGGCCAATCCTGTAGGGCATGGCCACCGACGAGGACTTCGCGCACACCGACGAGGCAGCCCGCAACCGTCGGGAGAAGGCGATCGTCCTCGCCCGGTTCGCGTGGAATCGCGGCATCACGGCGGAGGAGTTGCTGGCCCTGAGCGAGGACGTGCGCCGGAAGCTGGCACGGGCGGCCGGGGCGCACCCGCCGCGCACGATGGAGACGTGGACGCTCGTCGCTCGGCTGCTCGACGAGAAGTCGGCCTGGGCCGCGCAACACCCCGACCACCCCGCGGCCTCCCCCACCGCCGCGGACGAGAAGATCATGTGGGTGAAGAAGCCGCCCCGCCGGTGGCTGTGATCGGCCCGCGGGAGCCGCACGCGCCGTGCGCACCCCGTCGCTGCGGCGACCGAATGTCACACCGCTTCGATCACATCGAAGCGGTGTGACATTCGGTCACGGCCACGGCCACGGCCACGGGCACGGCCACCGGGCACCCGGGCCACCAGGGCCACCACTGGGCACCAGGGGTCAGCGGTCGGCGTCGTCCCAGATCCGCAGGACGGTCGAGAGGATGTCCTCGGACACGCCGAGGCCGCCGAGGTGGCTCTCTCCCGGCAGGTGGTGGAAGTGGGCGTCGGGGAGCCGGCCCACCACGTGGAGGCCGTGTTCCATGGGGACGATGTGGTCGGTGTCGCCGTGCCACCACCGGACCGGCACCTTGACGTCCTCGAGGCGGAAGCCCCAGTCCCGGGTGAACACCACGACGTCGGCGAAGGGGGCGGCCATCTGCTTGCGGCTGCCGTTGAGGAGATCGTCGAGGAACATCGCCTTGAACTCGGGGCGGGCCAGCAACTGCCGGTCGGCCTCGGGCGAGAGCCGGCCGTACAGGTCGATGATCGGCGACGCGAACGGGCGCACGACCCGGATGATCGAGGTCACGCCCATACCGATGGGGACACCCGCCACGGCGAGCAGCGGTGCGACCATCGTGCCGAGCCGCATCAGGCCGCTGCTGATCGCGTCGGGACCGACGACGGGTGCGACACCCCCGAGTACCGCGGCGGCCATGACGCGTTCGGGCATCGCGTGCGCCGCGGCGAGGGTGTAGGGCCCGCCACCGGAGAGTCCGACGACCGCCATCCGGTCCACCCCCAGGGTGTCCGCGACGATCTGCAGGTCGTCCGCGAAGGCGAGGACGTTCTCGTAGCGGTGCGGGCTCGACGAGCCGATGCCGGGGCGGTCGAGGCCGATGAGCCGGACGTGCTCGCGCTCGGCGTAGCGACGTGCCTCGACGGGGATCTGCCGGCGCGCCCCGGGGGTGCCGTGCAGCCAGAACACGGCGCGGCCCTGGGCCGATCCGAACTCGGCGAATCCGATCCGGCGGTCGCCTCCGACCGCAACGGTGCCCTCCAGTTTGGGACGTTCGACGTCGATCATGATCGCCAGCATGCCACGTGACCGTGGCCACACGAGGCAGGTGTCCGTGACGACGCGTGCCGGACACCTCCGCGCAGCGCAGCGCGTCGATGAGTTCGCCGACGGTGTGCGGATTCGAGCGGATGCCGCAGCCGCCCTCCGGATTCAGCGAGTAGGTGCTGCGGCGGCCCACCCGGGTGCGGGTGAGGTAGCCGCCGTCGACCGGATCGGCGAGGATCGTCTGCACGGAGCGCTCGGTGATCCCGATCCGTTGCGCGAGCTCGCGGACGGTGGGGTGTCCGCCCCGCGTGACACCCAGGAGCACGTGCGCGTGGCTGGTCAGGAACGTCCAGCCCCGGGGGCGGTCCTCGCTGCCGGTGAGTGACGGGCGGGCGGAGGAGTTCACCCGCACACCACAGGGCACCACGATTTCCGGTATCGCTCTTCTGTACGCCACTCCCGCCTCTTGACAAGTAACCAGAAATACTCTTCACTAATTTAAGTTCGCGAAAGGGAGTATCCCTCCGCGCTTCGTCGTCAACTCGGGCGCCGTTCACCGGCTCCCCGGCGGAGCGGGCTCACCGGAGCCGGGAAAGACTTTCGGCCGTTTCGAGGCTGAAGGGTGGTCCCGATGACCGTTCCGTTGTGGTTGTGGGCGGCGGTGCTCGCCGCGATCGTGGCGATGCTCGCCGTGGATCTGTTCGCGCACCGGCGTGCTCACGTGATCGGCGTGCGCGAGGCCGCGGGCTGGTCGGTGTTCTGGGTCGGCACCGGTGTCGGATTCGGTGCGCTGATCTGGTGGCAGTACGGCGCGGAGTTCGGCCAGCAGTACTTCTCCGGCTACCTGATCGAGAAGTCGCTGGCCGTCGACAACGTCTTCGTCTGGGCGATCATCCTGACGTACTTCGCCGTGCCGCGCGAGTACCAGCACCGGGTCCTGTTCCTGGGTGTGCTCGGCGCCCTGGTGTTCCGCGGCCTGTTCATCGCGGCGGGATCGGTGCTCATCGCGAGCTTCGGCTGGATCCTCTACCTGTTCGCGGCGTTCCTGCTCTACACCGGCTACCGGATGATCCGGCAGCGCGACGAGCACCTCGATCCCGAGAAGTCCCGGGCGCTGCGGCTGTTCCGCCGCTACGTGCCGATGACGGACGCGTACCACGGACAGAAGTTCCTCGTCCGCCGCGGCGGCGCCCTGCTCGCCACCCCGCTGCTCGCGGTGCTCGTCCTCATCGAGATCACCGACATCATCTTCGCGGTCGACTCGATCCCCGCCATCTTCGCGGTCACGGACGAACCGTTCCTCGTCTTCACCGCCAACGCATTCGCGGTGCTCGGACTGCGGGCGATGTACTTCCTGCTCGCCGACCTGATCCACCGCTTCGTGTACCTGAAGATCGGGCTGGCGCTGGTGCTGGTGTGGGTCGGCATCAAGATGCTGCTCAAGATCGACGTGTTCTACATCCCGACGCCGATCTCGCTGGGTGTCGTCGCCACGATCCTGACCGTGTCGATCGTCGCCAGCCTGCGCGCCACGCGCGGCCAGGGCCGTCGCAGCCTCGAGGCGCCCACGACGCCGCCGTTCCGGGTGGCCACGGCCGAGGAGACCGCGGCGCTCGAACCCGTGTGGCGGATGCCGGGCACGCGACGGCGGGCGAAGCGGGCCGAGCGCGACGACAGCCTCAGCGGTGGGCGGTGAATGCGTACTGCCGGGTCGCGGCCTCGACGATCTGATCCGGGGTCACGTCGATCTCGCCGCCGAGCCAGGCGGTCGTGAGCTCGGCGAGACCCCCGACGAACAGGAGCGCGGCGATCTGGTCGTGGGGCGGCTGCAACGCGCGGTCGCCCCACAGCTCGCGGGATTCGACGGCGACGAGGCCGGCGAACTGGCGCAGCAGTTCCCGGCGACGGACGCGCACGGGCTCGGATCCCGTGGACTCGACGACGGCGACCCGGCCCTTGCGCGGATCGTCGGTGAGGACCGCGACGAACGCGGCGATGGCGGCGCGGGCGCGCTCCTCCGGCCCGCGCTCGGACTCGGCGAGTGCGGCCAGCGCGCGCTCCCGGATCTCGTCGGCGATCCGCTCGACGACGCACACGAGCAGTTCGTCCCGGCCGGAGAAGCTCTCGTAGAAGTACCGTTCGGTGAGCCCGGCCTCCTGGCAGATCGCGGTCATGGTGGCACGGTCCCCACCCTCGCGGCCGAACACCGTCAGACCGGCCTCGAGCAACTGCTCACGGCGGTCGGCCGTGCGCTGCTCGGCGCTCTTTCCGCGGTACTGACGACTGGGCCGGTCCATAGTCGAATCTTGACAGATCGCGGTCCGTGATCCACGCTACAGTCAATTGACAGAGCTTCATGTCAGATATGGTCCGACGAATCGAGAGACCTCATGACGAAAGTGCTCGCGCCCTCCCCGCCCGGTCTGACCGCCGTTCCCGGGGACGCCGGCCTGCCGTACGTCGGGTACGCCCTCGACTACATGCGCAACCCGCTGAAGGCCTACGACCGGCGCTACCGCGAACACGGGCCGGTGTCCTGGTTCCGGTTCGCGGGCCGGCCCTGGGTGGTGCTGCTCGGCCCCGACGCCTGCGGCGCCGCGCTGCAGAACCGCGACCGGGCACTCGCGAACGGTCCGGGCTGGCGCACCCTCATCGGCCCGTTCTTCGACCGCGGCCTGATGCTGCTCGACGGCGACGAGCACCGCACGCACCGCCGGATCATGCAACAGGCCTTCACCCGGGACCGCCTCGCGCGTTACACGGACTCGATGCAGCCCGCCATCGCCCGGGCCCTCGACTCGTGGACACCGAGCGAGGA
The DNA here is from genome assembly GCF_041414735.1 of Rhodococcus sp. GXMU-t2271. Lineage (NCBI taxonomy): Bacteria > Bacillati > Actinomycetota > Actinomycetes > Mycobacteriales > Nocardiaceae > Rhodococcus > Rhodococcus sp. GXMU-t2271. The sequence goes on along the minus strand of NZ_JAUIZP010000001.1, from coordinate 248,285 downwards.
CTTCCGCGCCTACCCGGCGCTCAAGGAACTCACCCTCGGCCTCGCCACCTCGATCTTCATGGGCGGCGCCGAGGGTTCGTCGGCCGCGGAGATGGCCGAGGTGAACAAGGCCTTCATCGGATGCGTGCAGGCGGCCACGGCGATCGTGCGCTACCCCCTGCCCGGAACCCGCTGGCGCCGTGGCGTGGTGGGCCGTCGCCGGCTCGAGGAGTTCTTCCGGCGCTACCTGCCGGCGCGGCGCGCCGGGGACGGAGACGACCTGTTCACCGCACTGTGTCACGTGGAATCGGAGGACGGCGAACGGTTCTCGGACGAGGACGTCGTCAACCACATGATCTTCCTGATGATGGCCGCGCACGACACCTCGACCATCACGCTGTCCACCGTGCTGCAGTACCTCGGCCAGTTCCCGCAGTGGCAGCAACTGTGCCGGGAGGAGTCGGAGGCGCTCGGTACGACCACCCCGACCCTGGCGGACCTGGAATCCCTCACCAGCCTGGACCTGGTGATCAAGGAATGCCAGCGGCTCGTGACGCCGGTGCCCGGCATAGTCCGGTACACCACCGCCGACACCGACATCCTCGGCCACTTCGTGCCGCGCGGCACCCTGATCAACGTCGGACTGCACTACAGCCACCACATGTCCGAGTTGTGGCCGGAACCGGAGAAGTTCGATCCCGGGCGCTTCGCCCCGGAACGCCGCGAGGACCGAGTGCACAAGTTCGCGTGGACGCCGTTCGGCGCCGGAGAGCACCGCTGCCTGGGTATGTACTTCTCCGGCGCCGAGATCAAGACGGTACTGCACCACCTGCTGCTCGGGTACAGCTGGCATGCGCCGTCCGATTATGTTGCCCCACTGAACTTCACGTCGTTGCCGTACCCGTCCGACGGGCAGCCGATCGCGCTGCGCCGGCGGCGGTGACCAGACTGCCGTGACTCGGACTGTAGGGCTCAGACGCGGCCCTTGACCATCCCGTGCCAGTACATCGCCGGCAGACCGTAGCGCTTGAGCAACCACATGTCGCGGCGGTCCTTGGTGGTGTCGATGACGGGAATGGTCGGGGACGGCTCGAGTTCGTAGTCGAACTCCGCGAGCATCATCCGGTCCCGGGCGGTGACGAACGGGCAGGACGAGTACCCGTCGTAGCTCTTGCGCTTGCCGACCCCGCGCATCTCGGCGACGAGGTTGGCGACGAGGACGGGCGCCTGCTTGCGCACGGCGGCGCCGGTCTTCGACGTCGGCAGGTCCGCGACGTCGCCGAGTGCGAAGACGTTGGGGTACCGGCGGTGCTGGAGGGTGTGCTTGTCGACCTCGACGTAACCGAAGGGGCTCGCCGGGTTGGCGAGCGGGCTCGCTGCGACCCAGCCGGGCGCGCGCTGCGGGGGCACGGCGTGGAGCATGTCGAAGTCGAGGATCTCCTCGGCGCCGGTGGCGTTGTTCACGATCGTCGCCTTGTGCGACGGTCCGTCGAGCGCGGTCATCTCCGAGCTCAGCCGGACCTCGATGCCGTACCTCGCGGCGACCCCCTCGAGGGTCTGCCGCCAGGACGCGATGCCGAACATGGAGTCGCCGGGCAGGACGAGAACCACCCGGATCTTGTCGAGCAGGCCCTGCCGTCGCCAGTAGTCGGAGGCGATGTAGGCGATCTTCTGCGGCGCGCCGGCACACTTGATCGGCCCCGCCGGCTGGGTGAAGATCGCTGTGCCGGAGCGCATGTTGCGGATCAGTTCCCATGTATAGGGGGCGTACCGCGGGGAGTAGTTGCTCGAGACGGCACCGTGCCCGACGGCGTCGGCGAGGCCCGGCACGCCGTCCCAGTCGAGCTGCAGGCCGGTGGCGAGGACCAGGTAGTCGTAGCCGACGACGGACCCGCGATCGGTCGTGACGGTCTGCGCGTCGGGGTCGACGGCGGTCGCGGCGGCGCGGATCCACCGGACGCCCTCGGGGATCAGTTTCTTCTCGGCTCGGCGGGTCTCGTCCAGCGAGGCCTGTCCCCCACCGACGAGCGTCCACAGCGGCTGATACCAGTGGTCGTCGGAGGGCTCGATCACCGCGATGTCGGTGACTCCGGCCCGGCGCAGGCGTGCTGCGGTCGCGATGCCGGCCGTGCCTCCCCCGACGACGAGTACTCGATGTCGCGCGGCACCTGAATGGAGCGACATGTGAACAGTCCTTTCCGTCCGTGACGCAGGCGCGGACGCAGGCTGGGCCTCCACGCCCCCAGATACCCGGTGGGGTATCCACCGACGACTGTAGGCGCCCGGCACCGGCTCTTCAAGTACCCCGGCGGGTATTTCCGCCCGGCGAAGGTCCCCGCTTTCCGGGACCTTCGTCCCGGCGGGCGGACCGCGGGCGGACCACAGCGCCGCTACTCGGCGGCCGCGCTGACGACGTCGTCCTCGGACAGCAGTACCTCGGCCGCCGCCGGGCCGAGCGGCACGAAACTGTCGCGGCTGGTGACCCGCGAGATCCGGCCCCGGTAGCCCGCGTCCACCAGTGCGGTGACCACCGCCTCCGACACCCCACCGCTGCGCCGCGTCTCGTCCACCACCAGCACGCGCGGGAAGGACTGCGCGCACGCGAGGAGTTCGGCCAGCGGCAGCGGAGCCAGCCACTGCAGGTCCAGCACCGCGGCCTGCACACCGCGCGCCGACAACCGACGCGCCGCACGCAGGCTCATCCGGACGCCGTTGCCGAACGTCACAAGGAGCACGTCTTCCCCCGTGCCGTACAACCGCACCGAGCCTGGCTGTACCGCAACGGAATCGGGCGGCTCGCGCCACAGCCCGTCACCCTCGTCGTACAGGTCGCGTTCGTGGTAGAGCGCGATCGGCTCGAGGAACACGCACACGCGGCCCTCGCTGCGCGCGAGGTGCACGCAACTGCGCAGCAGCGCTCCCGCCGCCGACGGGCGGCTCGGCACCGCGAGCACCAGACCGGGGATGTCGCGCAGCACCGCGACGGAGTTGTCGTTGTGGAAGTGCCCACCGAACCCCCGCTGGTAGGCGAGGCCGGCGATGCGCACTACCATCGGATTACGGAAACGGCCGTCGGAGAAGAACATCAGGCTCGCCGCCTCGCCGCGCAACTGGTCCTCGGCGTTGTGCAGGTAGGCCAGGTACTGGATCTCCGGAATCGGCAGCAGGCCCGTCACCGCGAACCCCAGGGCCGTGCCGAGGATCGTCTGCTCGTCGAGGACGGTGTCGAAGACGCGGTGCGGCCCGAATCGGCGGAGCAGACCACGCGTGAGCCCGTAGACCCCGCCCTTGTCAGCCACGTCCTCCCCGAACACGAACGACTCCGGTATCTCGTCGAGAATTCCGGCGAGCGCACCGTTCACGGCCTGGGCGAGCGTGCAGGGCTCCGTCGTCGCAGGCTCCGGCCCGTCCGGAACCCGGCTCCGGCCGTGCACGTGCAGCGGCCGCATCACCTCGGCCGCCGATCCCAGTCGGGGGGCGTCCGCGACGGCGTCTACCTCCGCGGCGACGGCGGCACGCATCGCCTCGTATCGTTCGAGCACCTGTGCGGGCGTGAGCATTCCGTGGTCGACGAGGATACGTGCGGTGGCCGGCAACGGATCCCGGGCATAGTCGGCGGCGATCTCCTCACGGCTGCGGTACGCGGTCTCGGCATCGGAGCCGGCGTGGCCGAGGAACCGCACCGTCCTCAGATGCAGCACGGCCGGTGCGCGCGCGGTCCGGACGGCGACGAGCAGGTCCGCGACGGCGGCGAGCACGCCGATCGGGTCCGCGCCGTCGGCCGCGCGGTAGCTCACCCCCGGATACGAGGAGAGGGCGCGTTCCGTCCAGCCCTCCGGCGTGCGGACACTGATGCCGAGACCGTTGTCCTCACACACGAACAGCAGCGGCAGCGGCAGGCCCCGGTACGCGCAGTAGGCAGCCGCATTGAGCGCACCGACCGCGGTGGAATGGTTGGCGGAGGCGTCCCCGAAGCTGCACACCACCACCGAATCCGCCGGCCACGGGCACTGCAGGCCCAATCGGGCCGCGCGGGCGAGGGCGAACGCCGTCCCCACCGCGCGCGGCAGATGGGAAGCGATCGTCGAGGTCTGCGGGAGGATGTTCAACTCGGCGTTGCCGAACACCTTGTGCCGACCGCCGGAGATCGGATCGAGCGTCGAGGCGGCGCACCCGGCGAGCACGTCCCGCACCGGCGTCGTACCCGGCACCTGCGCCGCCCGCGCGGCGTAGAAGGCACCCGACCGGTAGTGCAGCAGCGCCGGATCGGTGACCCGCGACAGCAGCCCCAGCGCGGCGTTCGCCTCGTGGCCAGACGATCCGATAGTGTAGAACCCGGCACCGCGTCGCTGCATCTCGCGGGCCGCGAAGTCGAGGTGACGGGACTGCAGTTGCGCGTCGAAGTACCGCAGCAGCGGTTCGTCCGACGCCTGCCCGGCCGCGGCGCTCCAGCCGCGGACGGTGGCGGTGAAGTACTCGTCGAGCGGCTCGGCCGTCATCGCGCTGCCCCACACCCTCGCAGGTCCTGCCCAATACTGTGTACCGGCACAGTACCGCCCGGTCCCGGGCGGCGCGGGTCGTCGCGCCGGCCGCTCGCAGGCCGGCGCCGAACGGAAGGAACACCGGGATGCCCACCCGCCTCACCGACGACGAGCTCGTCGACCGGTATGTGCATGCCGTCGTCGTCCACCTGCCCCGGTCCCGGCGCGCCGAGGTGGCCGCCGACGTGCGCGGCCGCATCGAAGGCGCCGGTGCCGAGCGCGAGGTACGTGCGGTGCTCGCCGCCCTCGGCTCGCCGGAGGATCTCGCGCGCACCTACCGGGGTGCGCCGCGGCATCTGATCGGCCCGAAGTTCTACGACACCTATCTGCGCGTGCTGTGGCCCGTCGTCGGCGTGGTGGCGGCGGTGCTCGGCGGTCTGACCCTGCTCGGCGCCCTGACCGAGGCCACCGACCCCGCGGCCGCGCCGCTCGACAGCGCCGGCGTCGTGTGGGACGCGATCGACGCGGCCCTGACCGGCGGTGTGTACGCCGCGTTCTGGGTGACCGTCGTGTTCGCGGTGATCGAACGCACCGCGCCCACCGGCACGGATCTGGGGCGGTGGGATCCGGACGACCTGCCCGCAGTGCCGCACGGCCGGGAGATCCCGGTCGGGGAGGCGATCGCAGAGCTGGTGTTCGCGGTGGTCGTGCTGATCGGGGTGGCCGGTCTGTCCCCGTCGCTGGCGCCGTCGTTCTTCGGCGCCGGGTACGAGGCGCTCGACCCCGGTTTCACCGACCGGCTGGTGCCGGCGATGGTGGCCGTCGCGGTGCTGTGGGTGATCTCGGCGAGCGTCGCGCTGGCCGTGCGCAGCTGGACGCTCGTCGTCACCGCACTGTCGGTGGTCTCCGATCTGCTCGCCGTCGCGGTGGCCACGGCCGTGCTCGTGCACCGGCCGTACTTCTCCGCCCAGTTCCTGTCCGACCTGCGCGACAGGACGGGCTCGGACCTGACGGCACAGCTGAACCTCGCCGTCGGCATCGTGTGCATCGTGGTGATCGTCGCCTCGGCGGTCGGGGTGGTGACGGCGGTCCGCAAGTACCTCGCGCACCGCCGCGCCTGAGAGCGGTCAGCAGGTGGCCAGGACGCCCGCCATCGCGTCCTTCTCGTCCGGCGTGATCCACAGTCCGTACTCGGCCTTCACCTCGATCTGCCGGGACACGTAGGTGCAGCGGTACTCCGAGTTGGGGGGCAGCCACTGCGCGGCGTCCTTGTCGCCCTTGCCCTGGTTCGTGGGGCCGTCGACGGCCTGCAGGTTCCGGGGATCGTTCGCGAGGTTCTTGCGGGTCTGCGCGTCGAGCAGTCGCGCGCCCTTCTGCCACGCGTCCGACAGGGCGACGACGTGATCGATCTGCACCGCCGACGACGTGTCCACCCCGCGCCGGAAGTAGATCTCCCGGCCCGTGTACGGGTCGTACAGGGTTCCCGCCTCGACGGTGCACTCCTTCGTCACCGGCGCCAGCTTGATGTTCACCAGATCCCGCTTCAGGACGTCGTTGCGGGTGTCGCAGCCGTTGCGCCCGCCCGCGACGGTCACGTCGTCGGTCCACGCCGGCCCGAACTGGGCACGGTCGTACCCGCCCGAGGGGTCCGGTGCACGCACGGCAAGGCTCTTCAGCAGTTCGACTGTCTCGGCTGCGGCAGCCGACGACGGTGCCGGCGCCGGCGCCGGTCCGGGGCCCGCCTCGTCGCCGCCGTACGTCTGCTGGAGGACGACGAAGACGACGAAGGCGAGCACGTAGGCGAGCAACCACAGCCGGCGGCGGCCGGCGGAGTTCGCCGCGGCCACTACTGCGCGAGCTGCGGCATCTTCACGACCTGCCCCGCGTAGGACAGCCCGGCGCCGAAGGCGAGCAGCAGGGCGAGCCCGCCGGGCCGGACCTGACCGGTGCGCAGCATCTTCTCCATCGCGAGGGGGATGGAGGCGGCGGAGGTGTTGCCCGTTTCGATGATGTCGTCGGCGACGGCCACCGTCTCCGGAAGGTCGAGCTGGCGGACGATGACGTCGTTGATGCGCAGGTTGGCCTGGTGCGGCACGAACGCGTCGAGGGCGGCGAGTTCGACCCCGGCCTTGTCGGCGACCTGGCGGGCGATCTTCCCCATCTCGAAGGCCGCCCAGCGGAACACCGCCGTGCCCTCCATGATGATCCAGGGCCGCTTCTGATCGGGGTTGTCCGCGAAGCTCACCCAGTCCGGTTCCTGGCGGATGGCGTCGGCCTGGGAACCGTCCGACCCCCACACGGTGGGGCCGATACCCACCTCGTCGGACGGGCCGACGACCACGGCGCCGGCGCCGTCGCCGAAGATGAACCGCACCGAGCGGTCGGTGGGCTCGGTGGTGTCGCTCATGCGCTCGACGCCGACGACGACCACGTAGTCCTCGGTGCCGGTGCGCACCATGTCGGACGCCACGCCGAGCGCGTAGCAGAATCCGGCGCACCCGGCCGAGATGTCGAGAGCGGCCGCGCCCCCGGTGCCCAGGGCGTGCGCGACCAGGGCCGCGGACTGCGGCGTCTGATTCGGGTAGGTCGAGGTGGCCACGATGACGGCGCCGACGCGGTCACCGGTGATGTCGGCGGCCTCGAGCGCCTTGCGGGCCGACGTGATCGCCATGTCCACCACCGACTCCTCGGGGTGCGGCTTCGCGAAGCGCCGTTCCTTGATGCCCGACCGCGACTGGATCCACTCGTCGCTCGAGTCGATCTGCTCGCAGATCTCGTCGTTGGTCACGACCCGCTCGGGGCGGTGCACGCCCAGCCCGAGCAGTGCGGTGTTCCGCAGCGGGGCGGGACCGGCGATCTGTGCACCCATCAGGCGAATCTCCTCTGCTTCGTGCACTGCCTGTCAGTGCATCGCGTCCCTGACACGGTAACGCGCGCGCGAATCGTAGCGGAGCCGACCCGTCGGCCCGGCCCTCGTGCGAGCACCGCCGGGACACGCCGACGGACATCGAAGGACGTGTGACGGTTGTCACCTCCTGTTACCGTCTGTGGCCGTGCACACACGTAATGGGGGTTACCGACGTGCTTCGATCCGGCTCGGGGTCACCGTACTGACCTGTGCGGTCGTCACCATGGTCCCGTTCGTGGGCACCTCCGCGGCGAACCCGAACGCGATCAATCCCATCCCGGGCCTCAACGGGGTCAACGGCCTGCCGGAGTTGCGCGGCCGCACACAGGTGGTGGCACAGCAGACCGGGATGCTCAGCACCAACCGCACCCAGGACCTGAACGTCCTGGGCACCGACCTGGGCGTGATGTGGGACAACGGACGCGGCCAGGTGCTGACCGCGTTCGGCGACACCGCGGGCCTCGGCCTGCCCAATCTGCTGTCGGGCAGCATCTGGGCCTGGCGCAGCAGCTCGCTGTTCCGCAGCTCGGACCGCAACCTCGCCGACGGGATGACGTTCGACAGCGCGGCCCGCGACTTCTTCGGCCAGGCGAAAGAACTCGTCCCGAGCCCGAAGATCCCGTTCCTGGAGATCAGCCGGATCCCCACCGCGGGGATCGCCGTCGGCGACACCCAGTTCCTGAGCCTGATGTCGGTGAAGAACTGGGGGCCGGCCGGTTCGTGGGAGACCAACTTCTCCGGGCTGGCCTTCTCCCACGACAACGGGGAGAACTGGACGGTGGCGCCGCAGACCGAGCGGCCGAACGCCGAGGGGAACCGGAACTTCCAGATGGGCGCCTTCGTCCGGCACGGCGGGTTCGTCTATCAGTACGGAACCCCGCCCGGTCGCGGCGGGCCGGTGCACCTGGCGCGGGTACCGGAACAGCAGATCCTCGACCTCGCGGCGTACGAGTACTGGGACGGCGGCGCGTGGGTCCGCGACGTGAACGCGGCGCGCCCGGTGATGACGGGTGGTGCGGCGGAGCTGTCGGTGCAGTGGAACGACCACCTCGGGCAGTTCGTCCTGCTGACCACCGACGCGCACAACTCCGTCGTGCTGCGCCGGGCACCGTCGCCGACAGGCCCGTGGAGCGCGCCGGAGGTCGTCCTCGACACCCGCGAACTGCCGACGGCGTACGGCGCGTACATCCACCCGTGGTCCTCGGGCCCGGATCTGTACTTCCTCACGACCGTGCACCAGAACTACAACGTGCTCCTGCTGCGCACCACGCTCCATCCCTGACCGGCGCGGCGTCCGGGCTACCGTGCGTCCATGGACGCACAGGACTGGGATGCGCGGTACTCGAAGAGCGAGACGGTGTGGGGGGTGCCGCCGAACCCGGTGCTCGTCGAGTTCGCGACGTCGCTGCCGCACGGCCGCGCCCTGGATCTGGGCTGCGGCGAGGGCCGGCACTCGCTCTGGCTGGCCACGCGCGGCTGGGAGGTGACCGGACTCGACTTCTCCCGCGTGGCGGTGGACAAGGCCCGGGCGATCGCGGCGCAGGCACCACGGCGGGTACGCGAACGCCTGACGTACGAGTGCGCCGACGTGACCGGGGCCACTTTCGACGCTGGTTATGATCTCGTCCTCTCGGCCTATCTCCATTTCCCTCCACCACAGCGACGGGCATTGATCGACAATGCGGTCGCGGCCCTGAAACCTGATGGAATCCTCATATTTCTGGGACACGATTCGCTCAATCCCACCGAGGGCGCCGGCGGCCCCCAGGATCCCGAAATCCTCTACACCCCAGCAGATGTCGTCGCGGAAATCGACGGAAGACTGGAAATCCGGACCGCCGAACGGAGAATGCGGGAAACGGACGCAGGAATGGCGATCGACGCGTTGGTGGTGGCCCGCAAACCAACCCTTGGCAGTTAGTTGCCCGACGGGTAACATAGGCGGATGTTACCGACGAGTAATAACTTGGGCGGTACTCGAACACAGCTTGACCGCACCATCTCACTGGGAGTAGCGCAGACATGGGCCATTACAAGAGCAACCTCCGGGATCTGGAGTTCAACCTCTTCGAGGTGCTGAGGATTCAGACGCTCCTCGAGGCCGGGAAGTTCGGCGACCTCGACGAGGAGACCTCTCGTGGCATTCTGGCCGAGGTGAAGACCCTCACCGAGGGCCCCGCGGCGGAGTCGTTCGCCGAGACCGACCGCACCCCCCCGGTCTTCGATCCCGAGACCCACTCGGTCTCGCTCCCCGAGGGCTTCAAGAAGGCGTTCAACTCCTGGTACGAGGCCGGCTACTGGTCCATGGGCCTCGAGGAGGAGATCGGCGGAACGCCGGCACCGCGCGCCCTGAGCTGGGCCGTCAACGAGATGATGCTCGGCGCCCAGCCGGCCGCCTTCATGTACGCCGCCGGCCCCTCCTTCGCCGGTGTGCTCCACGCGAACGGCACCGACGAGCAGAAGCAGTGGGCCGCGACCATCGTCGAACGCGGCTGGGGCGCCACCATGGTGCTGACCGAGCCCGACGCCGGCTCCGACGTCGGCGCCGGCCGCACCAAGGCGATCAAGCAGGACGACGGCTCCTGGCACATCGAGGGCGTCAAGCGGTTCATCACCTCCGCCGACTCCGACGACCTGTTCGAGAACATCTTCCACCTCGTCCTCGCCCGCCCGGAAGGCGCCGGCCCCGGCACCAAGGGCCTGTCGCTCTTCTTCGTCCCGAAGTTCCACTTCGACTTCGAGAAGAACGAGATGGGTGAGCGCAACGGCGTGTTCGTCACCAACGTCGAGCACAAGATGGGCCTGAAGGCGTCCGCCACCTGCGAGCTCACCTTCGGCGGCCACGGCGTCCCGGCCAAGGGCTGGCTCGTCGGTGAGGTCCACAACGGCATCGCCCAGATGTTCGACGTCATCGAGCACGCCCGCATGATGGTGGGCACCAAGGCCATCGCGACGTTGTCGACCGGTTACCTCAACGCCCTGGCCTACGCCAAGGAGCGCGTGCAGGGCGCCGACCTGACCCAGATGACCGACAAGACCGCTCCCCGGGTCACCATCACCCACCACCCGGACGTGCGGCGCGCGCTGGCCATGCAGAAGGCCTACGCCGAGGGCCTGCGCGCGGTCTACCTCTACACCGCCGCGCACCAGGACGACGTCGTCGCCGAGCAGATCTCCGGTGCCGACCACGAGCTGGCGCACCGCGTCAACGACCTGCTGCTGCCGATCGTCAAGGGTGTGGGCTCCGAGCGCGCCTACCAGTACCTGACGGACTCGCTGCAGACGTTCGGCGGCTCGGGCTTCCTGCAGGACTACCCCATCGAGCAGTACATCCGCGACGCGAAGATCGACTCCCTCTACGAGGGCACCACCGCGATCCAGGCGCAGGACTTCTTCTTCCGCAAGATCGCCCGTGACCGCGGCGTCGCCCTGGCGCACGTCACCGGCCAGATCCAGAAGTTCCTCGCCTCCGACAGCGCCGACGAGCGCCTCAAGTCGGAGCGGGCCCTGCTGGCCACCGCGCTCGAGGACGTCCAGGCCATGACCGCCACCCTGACCGGCTTCCTCATGGGTGCCCAGGAACAGCCCACCGAGCTGTACAAGGTGGGTCTGGGCTCGGTGCGGTTCCTGCTGGCCTTCGGCGACCTGCTCATCGGCTGGCGGCTGCTCGAGCAGGCCGAGATCGCCCTCGCGGCCCTCGACGCCGGCTCGGACGCCAAGGACAAGGCGTTCTACGAGGGCAAGGTCGCCGTCGCCGGCTTCTTCGCCAAGAACGTCCTGCCGGAGCTGACCGCCGTCCGCAGCATCGTCGCCAACGTCGACCTCGACATCATGGAGCTCGACGAAGCGGCGTTCTGAGCCGGCGCTCGGACGGAACCGAACAGGTAGACAGAAGCCGAGTACGTAGACAGAAACACTGTGCCCTCCCGTCTCGCGACGGGAGGGCACAGTGCTGTGTGCACTTACTGCCGCGGCTACTCCGTCCCGGCCGGCGTCTGCGATGCCGCCGCGGGCGTCTCGGCAGGAGCTTCCTCCGCCTCGTCCGCGCCGCTCGGTGCGGGCTGCGGGGTCGTCGTCCCGGCCGGGCGCGCGCCGGCGGGTTCGTCCGAGCCACCGCCGGGCGTCTCCGCCTCACCGGGTGCCGGCTGCGACGGCGCGGCCGGTGCCGACTCCCGCTCGGGCTCCGGCTCGGCGCTGACGCAGCGCACCACCGGCACCGGGTCGTAGCGGACCGTGCGGGTGGTGCTCGAGATCTGCCGGCCGGTGGCTGCGTCGGTGATGATGCGGGTGTCGCTCACCGTGAACCCTTGCGCACCGCTCGACGGGATGCACCCGGGCCCGGCCGGAAGGGTGATCGTGTTCGGTGCCGTGAAGTTGGTGCGGGAACCGGTCACGGACTCGACGTCGACGGTCTTGGTGCCCCAGATCCGCACCGTGATGTCCGACGACGTGCCGATCGCCTGGATCAGCACTCCGGTGTCGGAGGGATTGCGGAACTTCAGGTCGATCGCGCCCTCGTAGACCGTCGCCTCCCGGGCCGCCGGGTACCGCGAGATGTAGTAGCTGTGCTCGGTGTGCTCGACGTCCTCCATACCGGCGAAGTACGTCGCGTTGTACAGGGTGGTCGCGAGCTGGCTGATGCCGCCACCCACAGCCTTGGACGGGCGCCCGTTGTTGATGATCCCGGACTCGACATACCCCTGTGCCGCGCCGCGCGGGCCCGTGTAGCCGTTGAGCGAGAACGTCTCCCCCGGCTTCACCAGGGCACCGTTGATCTCCGACGCCGCCAGGCGGATGTTCACGCCCGAGGCGTACTCGAAGCCCCCGGTGGTGAACTCACCGATCACCTCGCGGATGCCCAGCTTCTCGGCGGCTTCCGTGGTCAGCGCAGGCTCGGCCGGCTTGTACACGGCGTCGGTCACCCGCTCGCCCGGCGCGGCCAGCAGTTGTGGCAGGGATTCGAGACTCACCGGCCAGTCGACGAGCTCGCCGGCGACCGACGGGATCACCGTCGGGCCGCCGCCTTCGATCACGATCCGGGCATCCTTCGGTTCGACCTCGGTCGCCGCCAGTTGCGGCCGGAGGATCTCGGTCGCGGCGTCGATCCCGTACTGCGGGGTCAGGCCCCCGTTGCCGTCCGGCACGAAGGTCAGCACCGCGCCGATCCGGTCGCTGGGCAGGGTCGCGACGGCCCCGTCCCGTCCGCGCACCGTGACGTCGCCGGCGACGGCCGGGTCCGCGACCTCCCGCAGTGCGCGCTCGAGCCCCTCGGGCGTGACCGTCACGTCGACCGTCTCGACCGGGAACTCGACGTCGCCGAACGCCCATCGCTCGGCGAACAGGTCGGCGGCGGCCTCCACATCGAGAGTCTGCCCGGGCAGCGGCGCCACCGGCACCGGCGTCGCCCCGTCGAACACGAGGTTGCCCTCGCGGGGCGGGCGGTCGGCGACCGCGCGCACGCCGCCGATCGCGGCCGCCAACGCGGCGTCGTCGCGGGTCGACACGACACCGATCTCGTCGCCACCACCGAAGAACGACGTCACGCGGGTGATCGGATCGAGCGGCTGCGATCCGATGCGGTCGAGGGTGTGCTCCCAGTCGACGTCCAGACCGGCCTGCGCCGGCACGATCTGTGCGGTCACATCGCCCGCGGTGACGGTGACGGGCTCCTCGGTGCGCGGCCCGAGTTCGGTCCGCAGGATCTGTTCGGCCTCCGGGACCGACCGTCCGCCGATGTCGATGCCGGCAACGGTGACACCGCGCGGAACGTTGCCCGAGGAGACGACGAGGTCACCGACGTAGAGGGCCGCGAGCACGGCGAACACCCCACCGGCGACGAGGGCGATGCGGCGCCAGGGCGGACCGCCGTCGCCTCCGGGTCCGGTCGGCGCCGGCTCCTCGGGTGAGGGCCCGGCGGGCGGGGGTCCCGGGGGTGGGGGTCCGGCGGGCGGGGGTCCGGCGGGCGGCGGGGTGTCCGGTCCCTCCGACGGGGTCGCCGAGTGGGCGGTCGCGTCCCTCGCGACGGCAGGCTCGCGGGAGGCGTCGTCCGACAGGGTGGGGAGGACCTCGGTCTCGGCGTCGGTGCGGTCCGTCGCCGGCCCTTCGGCGTCGGTGCGGTCCGTCCCCGGCCCGTCGGCGGCGGTGCTGCCCGTCGCCGGCCCGACGACGGGCAGCACGGCCGTGGGCGCCTCCCAGGGCGGTACCTCCGCCGGCGGCGCCGGCTCGGCGTCCGGGCTGTGCTCGGGCGCAGCGTCGTCGGCGACGGACTGCGGGGCGCGGCCGGGGCTTTCCACGGGGACGGCCTCCGACCGGTCACCGGCAGCGTCCCGGGCCGCCTCCGGTTCGGGGACAACCGGTCGAACGTCGTCCTGGCCGCCCTCGGGGTCGTTCGTCCCGTTCTTGCCGCTCACCCGTGTCCTTTCACCGGGGTGCGCCCCGGATCGGGCGCACCACTCGGTATCCAGCCTAATGTCGGATCCCGGGGCTCCCGATCGGACGGGCAGCCGGAGCGCCCGCGGAGAAGCGAAAGACCTCGCGCTGCCGCCAGGTCGGGGGTCAAGCAGCAGCGCGAGGTCGACTGGTTTATCGGCGGTCCCGCCGGGGCGTTACAAATCTCCGAAATTTTTTTCCGGACGGGACCGCGGGACGCGGGACTCAGGCCTCGAGAATGGCGGTCACACCCTGTCCACCTGCGGCGCAGATGGAGATGAGTCCCCGCACGGGCTTACCGGTCTCCTGCTTCTTCTCATGCAGCATCTTCGCCAGGGACGCGAGAATGCGTCCGCCGGTCGCGGCGAACGGGTGCCCGGCCGCCAGCGACGAGCCGTTGACGTTGAGCTTGGTGCGATCGATGGATCCGAGCGGAGCGTCCAGGCCGAGCCGGCCCTTGCAGTACTCCTCGGACTCGAACGCCTGGAGCGTGGCCAGCACGACGGACGCGAACGCCTCGTGGATCTCGTAGAAGTCGAAGTCCTGCAGGGTCAGGCCGTTGCGGCGCAACAGCCGCGGGATCGCGTAGGTGGGGGCCATGAGCAGGCCGTCACCACCGTGGACGTAGTCGACGGCCGCGGTTTCCGAGTCCACGAGGTAGGCCAGCACGGGGAGCCGGCGCTCCGCGGCCCACTCCTCCGAGGACAGCAGCGCTGCCGACGCACCGTCGGTGAGCGGGGTCGAATTGCCCGCGGTCATGGTGGCGTCGCCGAGTTTCACGCCGAACACCGGCTTCAGGCCGGAGAGCTTCTCGACGGTCGAGTCCGGACGCAGGTTGTCGTCGCGGGTGAGTCCCAGGAAGGGGGTGACGAGATCGTCGAAGAAACCACGGTCGTACGCGGCGGCCATGTTGCGGTGGCTCGCGGCGGCCAGCTCGTCCTGCGCCTCGCGGGAGATGCCGAACTCCTTGGTGGTGATCGCCGCGTGTTCCCCCATGGACAGCCCCGTGCGGGCCTCGCCGTTGCGGGGGATCTCGATGCCGAGCATCGACGGCCGGACCTGGCCGAGCAGCTTGATGCGGTCGCCGGTCGAACGGGCCCGGTTGAGGGAGAGCAGGAACTCGCGCAGTTCGTCGTTGACGCCGATGGGAGCGTCGGAGGTGGTGTCCACACCGCCGCCGATGCCGACCTCGATGCGGCCGGCGGCGATGGCGTCCCCGACGGAGATCGCCGACTGCAGACCGGTGCCGCAGGCCTGCTGCAGGTCCCAGGCGGGGGTGTGGGGGTTCAGCGCACTGCCGAGCACGCACTCGCGGATCAGGTTGAAGTCGCGACTGTGCTTGAGGACGGCCCCACCGACGACGGCACCGAGCCGCTCACCCTGGAGATTGAACCGGCTCACCAGGCCGTCGAGCGTGGCGGTGAACATGTCCTGGTTCGAGGCGCGGGCGTACGTGCGGTCCGAGCGGGCGAACGGGATCCGGTTGCCGCCGAGGATTGCGACACGGCGCAGCTGTGTGGAACGGGCGGTGGTGGTCACTGACGTCTCCCGGGATGCTGGTGGATGATGGCGGTGAGTACTGGCTCTCGCTACTATTCTTACTCGCGAGTAAGTTCATTGTCGACACCACATCGTCGGCCCCTCCCGACAATACCGACGTCCGAACCAGAGAAGGTGGAATCGTGGCTGAAACCAAGAACGCCCCCGGCCTCTACGCCCAGTTGATCGGGTCCGCACCCGGAGCATTCCTCGCCAAGCAGTTCGGCCTGCCGCAGCCGGAGAAGCTGCGCCGGTACGAGCCGGGGCAGCCTCCGCTGGCCGGCCCGCTGCTCGTCGGGGGCAACGGCCGCCTCGTCGAACCGATCCGCACGCTGCTGTCCGACTACCCCTTCGCCGACCCCGCCGACACCGAATACGGCGCGCTCGTCTTCGATGCCACCGGCATCACGGACGTCGCCGGTCTCGAACAGCTGTTCACCTTCTTCCAGCCCGCGATCAAGGGCCTCGGGCCGAGCGGACGCGTCGTCGTGCTCGGCACCACCCCGGAAGAGGCCTCCTCCGTGGACGAGCGCATCGCCCAGCGGGCACTCGAGGGCTTCACCCGCAGCGTCGGCAAGGAACTGCGCCGCGGTGCCACCGCGCAGCTGGTGTACGTCTCCCCCGACGCCGCCACCGGGCTCTCCGGCCTCGAATCCACGCTGCGTTTCCTGCTGTCCGCGAAGTCCGCGTTCGTCTCCGGTCAGGTGATCCGCGTCGGAGCCGGCGACGCGACGGCGCCCGAATCGTGGGAGCGTCCGCTCGCCGGGAAGGTTGCCGTCGTGACCGGCGCCGCCCGCGGCATCGGTGCCACGATCGCCGAGGTACTCGCCCGCGACGGAGCGCATGTCGTCTGCGCGGACGTGCCGGCGGCCGGCGACGCCCTGTCGCAGACGGCGAACAAGGTGGGCGGCGTCTCCCTCGCGCTGGACGTCACCGCCCCGGACGCGGGCGACAAGCTCGCCGAGTACCTGCTCGAGCGGCACGGCGGCGCCGACGTCATCGTCCACAACGCCGGGATCACCCGCGACAAGCTGCTCGCCAACATGGACGCCGCGCGGTGGAATGCCGTCATGGCCGTGAATCTGCTCGCCCCCCAGAAGATCACCGAGAAACTGGTCGAGCGGGGCGCACTGAAGGAGGGCGGCCGGGTGGTCGACGTGTCGTCGATCGCCGGCATCGCCGGCAACCGCGGCCAGACCAACTACGGCGCGTCCAAGGCGGGCGTCATCGGCATGGTGCAGGCGACCGCGCCCGTGCTGGCCGCGAAGAACATCACCGTCAACGCCGTCGCACCCGGCTTCATCGAGACGGCCATGACCGCGGCCATCCCGGTGGCCACCCGCGAGGCCGGCCGGTTGATGAGCTCGCTGCAGCAGGGCGGGCAGACCGTCGACGTCGCCGAGACCGTCGCCTGGTTCGCCAACCCCGCCTCGAGCGCGGTCACCGGCCAGGTCGTGCGCGTGTGCGGCCAGTCCATGCTGGGGGCATGATGGCTGTCGTCGAACTTTCCTCGCGGCCTTCGACTCTCGACGTCTACTCCCGGGCGGTGCTCTCGGCGCTGCCGGTCGTGGGCGCCTCCGGCGACAGCCTGCCCGACGACACCCTCGTGCTGCGCGGCCTGCGCGTGGACCCGGACAACCTGGCCGGGTACACGAAGGTGTGCGGGCTGCGCTTCGGTGACACGCTGCCACTGACGTATCCGTTCACCCTGACGTTTCCCCTCGTGATGAAGCTGATGGTGTCGAAGGGCTTCCCCTTCCCCGCTGTCGGTTCCGTCCACGCCGAGAACGTGATCGAGCAGTTGCGGCCCGTGTCGGTGACCGAGCCGCTGGATCTGAAGATCCACGCCGAGAACCTGCGGGAGCACCGCAAGGGGCTGCTCGTCGACCTGGTGAGCGAGATCAGCGTCGGCCGGGAGCCGGTGTGGCGGCAGACGTCGTCGTTCCTGCACCAGCAGCGCACCTCGTTGTCGGATCAGCCGAAGCCCGAACCGAAGGCCGAAGAGATTCCCCCCGTGCCGACGTCGACGTTGCGGGTGGACCAGAAGACGATCGACCGCTACGCCTCGATCTCGGGCGACCGCAACCCGATCCACGTCTCGCGGCTCGGCGCCAAGGCGTTCGGGTTCCCGAGGACCATCGCGCACGGCATGTGGAGCGCGGCCGCTGCGCTGCGGGCAGTGGAGGGCCGCATCCCGTCGCACGCGACGTACTCGGTGCGGTTCGGCAAGCCGGTCCTGTTGCCCGCGACCGTGAATCTGTACGCCGAGCGCGCCGCCGACGGCTGGGACCTGGCGCTGCGCAACCCGAAGAAGGGCTACCCGCACCTCACCGCCACCCTGCGCTGAGAGCCGCTGCGCCGCACTCGCACCACCACCGCCGTGCGTGTTTTCGGTAGTACCGACTACCGAAAACACGCACGGCGTAGCTGACTCTGGCGTCCCTCGCACGGGAAGGCTTCTCCGTCGCGGACTGCCGTCGTGTACAAATTTTTATCTTTGTCTACCGAGCGGACCCGAACTGTTGTACTGTCCAAGAGACAGTGAGCTGGCTCATACCGGCTCCTCCGAGCATCACGGGGACAGGGAGGTCGAACGGTGACGACGTCGGACATCGGCCGGCACGCGCACACGCCGGTGGAACAGTGGCGCGATCGCAAGCGGTATTTGTGGCTCATGGGGCTGATTCCGCCCACGGCGATCTTCCTCGCGACCGCCCTGGTCTGGGGATTCGGCCAGCTCGGCTGGACCGCGGTCGCGCCGGTGTGGTGGTGGATCGGGCCGCTCCTGGTGTACGTGCTGCTGCCGATCCTCGACCGGTTCTTCGGCCCCGACGGGCAGAACCCGCCCGACGAGGTGATGGAGATGCTCGAGAACGACAAGTACTACCGGTACTGCACCTACGCCTACATCCCGTTCCAGCTGGCCAGCCTCGTCTTCGCCTGCTACCTGTGGTCGGCCACGGACCTGTCCTGGCTGGGGATCGACGGCGGCCTGGGGCTGGTCTCGAAGATCGGCCTGGCGTTCAGCGTCGGCGTGATGGGCGGCGTCGGGATCAACACCGCCCACGAGCTCGGCCACAAGAAGGACGACCTCGAACGGTGGCTGTCGAAGATCACCCTGGCCCAGACCGGCTACGGCCACTTCTACATCGAGCACAACCGCGGCCACCACGTGCGGGTCTCCACCCCGGAGGACCCGGCCTCCGCCCGTTTCGGCGAATCGTTCTGGGCGTTCCTGCCGCGCAGCGTGTGGGGCAGCCTGAAGTCGTCGTGGGAGCTCGAGAAGACCCGCCTGCAGCGGCTCGGCAAGAGCCCGTGGACCCTGCGCAACGACGTCCTCAACGCGTGGGCGATGTCGGTGGTTCTGTTCGGCGTGCTCGTCGCGGTGTTCGGCCCGGTCATCGTGCCGTTCCTGATCCTGCAGGCCGTCTACGGTTTCTCCCTGCTCGAGACGGTGAACTACCTCGAGCACTACGGACTGCTGCGGCAGAAGACGGCCTCGGGCCGGTACGAGCGCTGCACCCCCGCGCACAGCTGGAACTCCGACCACATCGTCACCAACATCTTCCTGTACCACCTGCAGCGGCACAGCGATCACCACGCCAACCCGACGCGCCGCTACCAGACCCTGCGGAGCATGGACGGCGCCCCCAACCTGCCCAGCGGCTACGCGAGCATGATCGGCCTCGCCTACATCCCGCCGCTGTGGCGCAAGGTCATGGACCACCGCGTCGTCGAGCACTACGACGGCGACCTCACCCGAGCCAACATCCAGCCGAGCAAGCGCGACAAGGTTCTCGCGCAGTACGGGGCACGGTGATGGCCGCCTACGAATGCCCGGTGTGCAACTACGTCTACGACGAGACCGCCGGCGCGCCGCGCGAGGGTTTCCCCGCCGGCACCCCCTGGGACGCGATTCCCGACGACTGGTGCTGCCCCGACTGCGGGGTTCGCGAGAAGATCGACTTCGAAGGACGCTGAGATGACCACCGACTACAAGTTGTTCCGTTGCCTGCAGTGCGGATTCGAGTACGACGAGGCCGAGGGCTGGCCCGAGGACGGCATCGAGCCCGGCACCCGCTGGGACGACATCCCCGACGACTGGTCCTGCCCGGACTGCGGCGCCGCCAAGTCCGACTTCGAGATGGTCGAGGTCAGCCGGACGTGACCGAGACGATCGTCGTCGTCGGCACCGGGGTGGCCGGCGCGACCGCCGCACAGACCCTGCGCAAGGAAGGCTTCGCCGGCCGCGTCGTGCTGATCGGCGAGGAGGCCGCACTGCCGTACCGGCGGCCGGTGCTCTCGAAAGACCTGCTCGCCGGCAGCATCACCGACGAGAAGGCGCAACTCGAACCGGCCGGCTACTGGACCGATCACGACATCGAACTGCGCACCGAGACCCGGGTCGTCGAACTCGACCCGGAACGTCACCGGCTCCGGCTGTGGGACAACGAGATCGTCGACTACGACGCGGTGATCCTGGCGACGGGCGCCCGCGCCCGCCACCTCGAGCACGACGCCGGGGACAGGGTGCTGAGCCTGCGCACGGCGGAGAACGTCGCGCCGCTGCGGGCCGCGATCGCGGCGCACCGATCGCTCCTCGTCGTCGGAGCCGGCCTGATCGGCTGCGAGGTCGCTTCCACCGCAAGGGAATTGGGAGCCGAGATCACGGTGCTCGAGAGCGCGCCGTCGCCGCTCGCCCGCATCGTCCCGCCCGCGGTGGCCCGGATGTACGTCGGTCTGCATGCCGAACACGACGTGCCCGTCCATACCGGCGTCGCGCTGCGCTCCCTCGCCGGGAGCGACGACGGGGTGCACGCCGTCGCGGAGGACGGGCGCGCCTGGACGGCGGGCTCCGCTCTCGTTGCGGTGGGTTCGGTGCCGGACACCGCGCTTGCCCGGGCGGCCGGGCTCACCGTCGGTGACGGCATCGTCGTCGACGAGTCCTACCGCACCTCGGCCGCCGGGGTGTACGCCGCGGGCGACGTGACCGAGCAACCCAACCCGGTGCTCGGCGGCCGGCACCGCACGGAGAACTGGAACAGCGCCCGGGCGCAGGGCGTTGCCGTGGCGAAATCCGTACTCGGGCAGCCGCTCGGAGCCGCGGAGGTGCCCTGGAGCTGGACCAATCAGTACGGGCACAACCTGCAGTTCGCCGGCTGGTCCCGGCACGACGACGACTACGTGGTGCGCGGGTCGATCGAGGACCGGGACTTCACGGCGCTCGCGCTGCGCGGCGACCGCCTCGTGGGCGCGATCGCCCTCGGCCGTCCGAAGGACATCCGCACTGTGCGCCGGCTCGTGGCCGCGAGCGCGCCGATCGATCGCGCCGCGCTCGCGGACGAGTCCGCCGCACTGGACGACGTCGCCGGTCGGGGCGCGGCCGTGCCGGCCTCGCTGTAACGGGAACTGAGACGATGCCGACACCAGTCCGGGCGTGCGTCAGGCCGGCTTCCGGGCCCGTCCGGGCACCCGCCACCGGTGCCGCAGTACCAGGGCCGTTCGGACTGCGGCGGCAAGCACCCCGTAGGGCAGGGAGAACCCCCACCCAGCACAGGGTCTCGACCGGCAGCAGCCCAACGCCGGGGCCGCCCCCGCCCGGCGCTGCCGTCACACGAGCGTCCCGGCACCACACTCGGTGGCGCAGACCACCACGAACGCCGACAGCAACGGGACGGTGGAGCGGAACCCCCACCGGTTCTCGAACACGCCCTGGCCGTAAGTCGGATAGCCCAGGAACGTGGCGATCTCGCCGTGCCGAGCCAGGTGCACGATCGCGTAAAGCCCCGGCAGCCCGCAATCGATCCCCCGAGGACTACGCCGCACCCTGAGCAAGCGAGCCGCTGACGTACTGGCCTACTTCGTCCGGCCCGGCACCAGCAATGGCCCAACCGAAGCGATCAACGGCCGCCTGCAGCACCTGCGCGGCTCCGCCCTCAGCTTCCGCATGTCTTTGGCTTGTCTGATGTTGTCCCGCGAGGTCAGGGCTTTGCGGGACTGCTTTTCGCGTTGAGGAGCTATCAACGCGATCACCGCATGGGCGGCCAGGGTGCCGCCGATGCTGGCGGATGTGTCGTCGAAGTCGTGGCTGACGAGTTTGCGCGTGCGTAGTAGCGATTTCCGCGGCCGGGACGGTGCAGAAGCCAGTTGTCGACCGTTTCGGGTAGCCATCCGTCGATTGCCCCGATACGAACATCGGCTGGCGGAAGCATCCCCTTCGCGCGGTAGCTCTTGATGGTGTTCACCGAGCAATTGACTCGCGCTGCGAACTCTGCGATGGACAATCCGCGAACCGTCACGCGTCCAGATTACACCCAGTCGGGTGCGCAATAGGCCCGAGTGGGCGTATTGTGGTCATCATGACGCGCAGAGCTCTCCGGGCAGGCACCGGGGCGGACGATAGAGTTGAGGAGTGACAGGTTCGAAGAAGTCTCTCGCGACTGAGGGGGCTGGCGACACGGATTCGCGGACTGCACTCATCCGGGGTGCTCAGCGTTTGCTAGCCCAGCGCCCGCCGAGTGCGATTACTGGCAAGCAGATTGCAAAGGAATCCGGCGTCCACTATGGACTGATTTATCATTATTTCGAGTCGAAGGACGCGCTGTTTCTGACGGCGATGCAGGAACTGACGGCAGACTACATTGCGTATCGTGACGCTACGGTTGACCGCGCAATAGCCCTACCTCGGTTGCCCTTCGAAGGTCACGAGTTGTGGTGGAGGGCGGCCGCCAACTTTTCCGCGGACGGTGGTGCATCGTACACATCGTTGGGGTGGACGTATCCGGTGATGAATCACGAGCTGAAGGAGATCCTCAAACATCATCCGGAAGTGTCGGAGTTCGAGGCCAAATCTCATATCGTCCGGGAAGTATGTCTCAATTTCGGGTGGATGTTCTTCAAGGAGACGCTGGCGCGTGGCATGCAGTTGAGCGAAGAGCAAATGGCGGAGCTGGGACATTTCATCTCGGAGCGGTAAGCCCCCTCGCCTATCGACGCTCTAGCGCGTAAGGGTGGGCCCGGTCTCGGGTTGGTGTCAGGCGGCTGACCGCCGGGAAACCCTCCGAGTGCACTATGGCCACGTCGAGTGTTGTAGTGCTCGAGCCGGGACGCAAGAGCTGCGGTCCGTTCGGTGTCGCAAGTGGAGTGCCGATTGCACTGGCGATTTGAGCCTTGGATCCGCGGTGGCGACAGCGCTCAATGATGAGCACCCTGCCGCGAGAGGGGGTGCGTGCGGGCACCGTGCGGCGGGCGTGAGAACCTCCGAGCGGATGTGGGCCTTCGATGAGGCACACTCCACTCGGAGGTTTCTGTTCACATCACGCCGACACGCGCGCCATCAACGTCCCGGTCGGGGGCATCTAGGCGATCTTCGATGCCGAGTCCGCCGTAAGCAGTTTGCCGAGTTGCTTGGCTTCGCGTCCTGGGTCGATCAAGAGGAAGCCGGCCAATCCGCCTAGCAGGACGAGGATGCCAGACACGATGAAGGCTTGAGTGTAGCCTTGTCCGCCTCCGGCGGCGTCGACGATCCATCCGAACACGGTGGGGCAGACGACGCCTGCGGAAGTGATGATTGCTACGTAGATGCCTAGAGCTGCCCCTCGCTGCAGAACCGGCAGGAATTCGGAGAGCAGCGTGGCTCCGGTGGTGAAGGTGACCAGTCCGAGTCCGAAACCGATGCACAGAGCGACGATCTGCACAGCTCCTGGAGCCATCTGTGTGCTGATGATGACGAAGACGCCGGCGAGGGTGACGCTGCCCGCGGCCATGTAGCCTCGTGCGACCTTACTGCTGACACCGTTCTCCATGAGTTTGCGTGTGACGAACGCTTGGCTTAGGAGGAAGAAGATCGCAGTGAGCGAGACCGCCATGACGATGGTCGAAGCGCCTTGCGCGGAGTAGCCCTGGGCTTGGCGGAGGAAGGCCGGCAGCCACGCGGAGACGATCGCGAGTGCCCAATAGGCGGCGAATCCGACGCACACGGTGCCGATGTAGGTGCGACTCAACAAGAGTGTGCGATAGGGGACGCGTCCGCCGCCGTCGAAGATGGATCCGCTCAGTTCGGCACTCTTGGCGCCGCCGGTGTAGGGTCCGTCCTTGCCGACGAAGTACCAGATCGCCATCCACACCAAACCGGCGACACCGACGGCGAAGAATGCCCAGTGCCAGTCGTGATTGCTGATGATCCAAGTAAGCACGGGGGCTGCGACCGCGATGCCACCGAACGCCCCCACGTTCTGCAGGGCGATAGGCATGGTGCGCTCGTGGTCGCGAAACCACTGGGTGGCTGTGTGGAACGACAATCCGGCGGAGGGGCCCTCGCCGAGGCCGAGGATGATGCGTGAAAGCAGGATGACGAGGAACCCGGGTGCCAGCCAGATGGAGAATTGGCTGATCGACCAGATCGCGACCATGATGAACAGCAGCCATTTCATGCTGCGTTTGTTGGCCAGGAAGCCGGCTACGACCGCAGAGAGTGAGAACAGGAAGTAGATCGAGCTGGCGAGCAAGCCGTACTGGCTCGCGTTGATGTTGAGATCTTCCATGAGCGGGACGGCGACGAGGCCGAGAACTGCCTTGTCTGCCCAGTTGACCAGGGCGAGTGCGACAAGCATGGCTGTCACTGCCCAGGCTCGTCCGGTGGAGCGAGGCACCGCAGGGGCGGCGGCGATGGGGGCGGCTTGCGCGCCGACTTCAAGGGGCATGCCGATCAACCTTCGATTCTGGTGGCCATGTTATCGGGCCGAGGTGGCTTGTGGGGACGTGGAGTTGCTCGTGAGAGTGAAGTGGTCGAGGTTCACCTCCTGAGTCATGGCCCAGTACTCGAACGAGGTCCACGGCATGTTGGTGGTGACTCGGCCGGCGCTGTTGCGGTACCAGGTGCCGCCTGACGAGACCGACCAGACCATCTCACCGAGTCGCTGGTCGAGAGCTTCGTTGTATTCCTCGAAGGCCTCGTGGTTCACTTCGATCACGCCGGCATCATGCTCGAGCATGGTCGTCACGACGTCAGCAATGTAGCGCGACCAGTTTTCGGCTTGGAAGAAGATGCTTCCCCCGGTGCCGATGTTGGTGTTGGGCCCGTACATGATGAGGAAGTTCGGGAATCCCGGCACTGCCATGCCGAGGTAGGCGCGCGGATCGTCATCCCCCCAGACCTCGCGTATCGACCGTCCGTCGCGGCCGTAGATCGAGTAGGAGGCCAGCATCTTGGATGCTTCGAACCCTGTGGCGAACACGGCGATGTCGATGGGGTGGCGCTGGCCGTCGTCGTCGATGACGGCATCGGATTCGAAGCGGGGAGTGCGGCAGTTGACCAGTTCAACGTTGTCGCGGCGAAGCATGCGGTACCAGCCGTTGTCACGCAGCATGCGTTTGGTGAAGGGCGGATAGTCCGGCAGTACCTTGGGCAGCAGATCCTGGCGGTCCCCGAGTTCGTCCACGATGTACTGGGTGAGCACCTCACGCATGCGTGCGTTCTCCGCGCTGATCGAACCGTCGTCGCTGCGCCAATTCGGATCGACCGTCTGAGCTGGGCGCATGACGTCGTTCTGCGACAGGAGGGTGCGTGCCCGGAACCATCGTTCGTAGGCCGGCACATTCGCCAGCAACCACTTTTCGCCGTCGGTGACATTGTGGCTGTAGTTGTTGACGCCGACGTTCCACTGAGCACTGCGCTGGAAAACGGTGAGCTTGTCGACGACCGGGGCCAGTGCCGGACCGATCTGATTGCCACTGGCCCCGGTGCCGATCAGCGCCACCCGCTTGCCGTCCACCGCCACCGAGTGGTCCCATTCGGCGGCGTGGAAAGCCGGTCCTTCGAAGTCGGCCAGCCCCGGTAGGTCCGGGATGCTGGGACGGTGCAGCAGGCCGGCGGCACTGACGACGACGTTGGCGCGGATCTCGCGAGCTTGTCCGTCGGCAGTGCGGGTGGTCACCAGCCACACGCCCTCCTGTTCGTGCCACTCGGCAGCGAGTACCTCGGTGTTGTAACTGATGAAGTCCGTGAGCCCCTCGAGTTCGACGCATCGGCGGATGTAGGCGAGGATCTCGGGTTGTTTGGCGTAGTACCGCTCCCATTCGGGATTGCGGGCAAACGAGTAGGAGAAATAGTGGCTGGCGATGTCGACGCCGCAACCGGGGTACGTGTTGTGATGCCACGTGCCGCCGCAGTTGTCGCTCTTCTCCACGACCTCGAAGGAGATGCCGAGCCTCTTGAATCGCCGCGCGGCGGCGATCCCGGACAATCCGGCACCGATGACGACGACATGGAAATCGTCAACTGCTTCCGGCCGCCCCGCCGACCACTCGACCTCGGCCGTGTCGGACAAGCCCATCTCTTTGTGCAACATCGCGTGCTCAGCGGCCGGCAGAGCGGTACCCCTGGCCCGGTCGAGGAGGGCGTCCACCAGCGACAGTTCGGGTGTTCCGTGGATGTCGCTGGAAACGATGGCCTCTGCCAGTCGTTCGCGGATTTCTTCGAGGGCATCGTCGGGGAACGTGTGATCCCAGGGGTTGGCGCCGACGATGTGGCCTGCCCATCGGTCGGCCAATGCGATGTCATTGGTCAGCTCGCACAGGGTGAGCAGCAGGCTCGCCGGTTCGCCGTCGCGCAACAATGCCACGAGGTGGTCGCGGCTCATCGTCTTCGGGTCGGTCATGATCTCGATTTCTCCTTGAGGTGGCGCTAGTGGGCGGTGGTCAGGACGCGGTCGACGCGGTCGCGCATCCATGTCCGGGTGATGTGGTGTTTGTCGGCTGGATAGCGGTTGATGACGTGTTCACCGCGCTCGAACAGCGCCATCTGTTTGTCCGGTGAGGCGACATGTTCGAGTAGTCGCTCGCCGTCTTCGAGAGAGACCATGGGGTCGGCGTCACCCTGCAGGAGCAGGTAGGGGCAGTGGAGGTCAATGCGGTCGGCCGACAGTTCCATCGACTCGAACACCGCTCGCACGTGTTCGGGAGAGACGTCGTTGCCGCAGAAGGTGCCGAGTTTACGGGCGTAGCTGCGACGCACCAGCGTGGCGGCCATCGACAGGACGGGGCCGTTGCTGCATACGGCCGCGAACACCGGATAGCGCGAGGCGATGAGAACGACGAGGGCACCAGCCATGCTGTTTCCGACGGCCGTGACCGGCATTCCGCCGGCGCGCAGGACCAGGTAGTCGCAGACCTGCTCGTAGGAATCGAGCCACCCGGTCGCCAGGTAGTGGTCGTGGACGAACCGTGTTTCACCTTGTCCCGGTCCGTCGATGACCACGGCGACAAAGCCCTCGTCGACCAGCGGCAGAGCGGTACCTTCCCAGTCCATCGACCATCCGTCGACCCCGCCGTGCACCAGCACTACCGGGTGGGGGCCCGGCGTCGACGGCGTGATGACCCACGCTGCCATCGGTCCGCCGGCGGTGTCGATGACGACGTGCTCGTACCGGGAATCGTGTTCTCGCGCCTTGGCGAAGTTGGCTGCCGCCGCGAGGTACGTTGCGCGGCGCTCGGCGGTGTTTTCGAGGTCCATCACCTGGCTGACGCGCTGCAGCGACGATGCGCGTGCGTACAGAGTCGATTGGCCGAGCGCGGTCTTGGGCGCCTGCGGCGCCTCCGCGCGAGTCAGGAGCTGATCGGCCAGCGCCAACGCCGACCGTTTCCACGCATTGGTCTCTGCGGCCAGTTCCATCAACCGCAGCCCGTCACCGAGCTCGACGCCGTACGCGTGTAGTCGATGCAAGGTGAACTGTCGCAGCGCAGCCTCAGTCGCGCTCGCCTCGTCGGGTGTCGCTGCGATCCCAGTCGGGTAACTGAAGTCGTCGACGAGTGCGGATCGTGCACTCGAGGTCACGGGCATCCTCCTTCGAAAGTGATCGGCAAACCCCACCGACTGCGACAAACAGGCAGTCGGGCAGGTTTCATGGCGCCGCCGCAGTGATGCGCGGGGCGTGGGATGGGGCGCTGGTCCGGGCTGGTCAGGCCCCGTTGGTGGCCGCGGTCATCGCGTCGGAGATGATGCGCAGACCGACGTGACCGACCGCGCCGCCGTCGACGGGGATGTCGACTCCCGAGATCCACGAGGCGGCGTCGGACATGAGGAAGGCGACCACGGGGGCGACGTCAGCGGGCGCTCCGACCCGGCCGAGCGGGATCAAGCTGAGGTGTGCGTCGATGAAATGCTGCGGCGTGTTGTTCTGCATGGGGGTGTGGATGTAGCCCGGAAGAACGCTGTTGACGCGGATACCGCGGGGGCCCAGCTCCATGCTGGCAATCCGCGAGAGTCCGCGCAGCGCCCACTTGCTCACGCCGTAGCCGGCGGCGAGGTGCGCGCCGACGCCTGCGATCGAGCTGATGTTGACGATCGACCCCTCACCGGAAGACATCAGAGGCGCCAGAGCCTGAATCGCCAGCAACGGACCGGTGGTGTTGACCGCGAGCAGCTTGTTCCAGTCCTCAAGTGAGATGTGCTCCAAGCGACCGGCTTTCCCGCGCGCTCCGACGATGCCGGCATTGTTGACCAGCCCGAAGATCGAGCCGTAGGACTTCTCGAGCTCGGCCGCCAGCTGTGACCAGTCGGTGGGTGACGTCACGTCCATGTGCCGATATGTCACGCCGCTGGGCAGGTCTCTTTCGGGCTCGAGAAGATCGGTGACGACAACCGTCGCTCCCTGTGCCGCCATCAGCTCGGCTTCTTCTAGTCCTTGTCCGCGAGCACCCCCGGTTACCACGATGACTCGACCTTCCAGTGCTGCATCCATGTGTTCTACCTGCCTTTTCTCGGTGGTCGTGGCGAGCGCCGGAAGTGTGAGAGGGGCCCGCGGGAGCTGCTAGGTGTGATGCAGCCCACTGATAAGATAGGACTGACTGACAGATCAGTCAACCCAGTGGGAGAGGATGCGATGACGCCACACGGACAGACGGCGAAGCATGAGAACAACGGCGGCCGAATGGGGTCGGACTTCGAGGAGGTTGCTGCGCGGGAGAGCGGTAAGGGGCGCGACGAAGAGCCGGACTATCGCTTCACCTTGGCCAACGAGCGCACCTTCCTCGCTTGGATCCGGACCAGCCTCGCTCTATTGGCCGCCGGCGTAGCAGTGGGTGAGTTGTTCGCCGACGTGTCAGACGGCGTCGGACATGCCGTATTGGCGGTGATTTGTGTCGTCGTAGCAACCGCGTTGTCCCTCGGTGCCTTCCACCGATGGCGCCGCGTACAGGCAGCGATGCGCCGCAGTGCACCGTTGCCGTCGGCCTTCATAGTGCGCGTAACGGTCAGTGGGGTGTGCGTTGTGGCAGGGGTATGTGCGCTGGTGGTGATTGCGTGAAATCCTCACCGCGACGAGATCCTGGGCTTCAGCCGGAGCGGACCATCCTGGCGTGGCGTCGAACAACTCTCACCGGCGCATGCCTCACATTCATGTGTTACCGCGCCTGGACCTCGGACCGTTGCTGGGCGGCGAGCGCGATGCTTACCCTCAGCGCGCTGGTGGTTGCGCTGTTGTGTGTGGGCATGGCGATCCGCACGCGCCGCTACCGACTCGACCATGCCTCGCCCGCGGTCCTGCCGACCTCGCTATTTGTGGTCACCATCGCCGTGACCGCCGGCGTCGGCATGTCACTTCTCGTAACGATCCAGCACACCTAGCCATATGACTCCGCACGAACACCACATGCTCACCTACGTCCGCATATGGATGCGCTACGGCGGCGCAGACGACGACATCTACGTCACCTTCGGCCTCAGCCCGCTCGAGTTCTACACCCGCGTGGATGCCATTCTCGCGGCCAACCCGATCGGCGCAGGCTTGGACGACGCTCAGCGCCGCGCGATGCGGTCCTTCTGCCACGTCAAATACCAGCAGTATCGCGAACGGCACCGCGACGCTCGCCTCGACACGGTCGACAGTCCGCGCCGCCGCAACTACCGCGAGGCGGAAAGTGCGCGCCCCACACCCAGGACGCGACCATGACTGTGACCATGGCGGCGGTGGTGTGCGTGGTCGTGGGGGCGACGTCGGTTCTCGGGGGAGTAACCGGTTTCGGTGCTGCCCTACTCGCAACACCGCTTCTGTTGGTGATCGGCATGGACGTCACCGACACAGTCGTCGTGAACTTGATGATCGGGCTGGCCACGCGCTGCGGAACGGCTGCTCAACTGTTCGCCGCGATCGACCGGCGCTGTGTCGCCCTACTCAGCGCAGGCTGCCTCCCCGGGATCCTGGTCGGCGCGATCACCCTCGACATCACACCTCAAGTCCTACTCAAATTCATCGCAGGAATCGCTGTCATCGTATGCGGCGTAATGATGGCTCGCCGAGTTAGAGCGGGTGTACGTCAGCCGACAAGGAGTATCCAGTTCCTGACCGGCCTGCTGAGCGGGTACCTATCGGCGACCACATCACTTACTGGGCCCGCGCCTGCGCTCATGCTACTGCGCTCGGGCACCACCCCAGTCGTCTTCATCGCCAACATCTCCGGCTACCTCATCGTCGCCTGCGCCGCCACACTGGCCGTTCTCGCAGTCCAGGGCGGACTCACCGGCATCTCGTTCTGGCCATGGATGCCCGCCCTGATCGTCACAGCTGTCGTCTGCAACCGCCTAGGACTCAAGATCGCCCACCACGTCAAAGGCGCCACCTTCCAGGCAATCGTTGCCACGCTTGTCATCGTCGCCGGCATCGGCACCTGCGTCACCGCGTTGTGACGAGGCATCGGATGAGGTTGACACCCGACTCCGTGTCCCGCACCGAACGGCAGCGGTTCTTCCGCGGCGTCACGCGCAAAGGCCCCTCATCGAGGCCCACATGAGCGACCACACCAGCGACTCGATCTCACGCGAGACGTTCGCCGTCGACGGCCGCAACGAGTTGTCCGGCAGCCGCATCCACCGTGGCTGATCCGACGGCTCCGATGCCGACGTACTCGACTTCGGCATCGGGAAGTTCGAACGCGAGCAGCGGTTCGCCGGGGGTGATCCTGACCGGCGGAATGTCAGGACGCTGCGGGCACCGGCTGCGTGTCGTCGGTAGCAGGCGCCGGGACCGGCGTGGCCGTCGCGGGTAAGACGACGGGGCCGGATCGTGCCGGGGACGGTTATGTCTATCTCACCAAGCACGTCGCCAAGGGCGACGCCACCGAGTCCCACAAACCCGATGCGGTCGACTACTACGTCGCCATGGGCACTCCGCCCGGCACCTAGTGCGGCAAATTGGCCGAGAAGGTCGGTGTCGAGGTCGGCTGACGGCGCTCGCTGAAATTCCCCAGTAACGCTCATCGAAATTCCCCACCCGTGTGGCACCGCCAACGAGGGCGGGTCTCCTCCGATGCTGATGGTCTCTGACCACACATCAGCCAGTCGAAGGAGACCCGCATTCTCATGCTGACATGGGAGGACGATGTGGAAGTACACGCCCTACGCAATCGAGGCTGGACGATCTCGGCGATCGCCCGTCACACCGGCCGAGACCGCAAGACCATCCGGGCTTATCTGAACAACGAACGCACCCCTGGGGTGCGCAAACGCACCGAACCCGACCCCTTCGAACCGTTCGTCGACTACATCACCTGCCGGCTGCGGGAAGATCCGCACCTGTGGGCGCGGACCCTGTGCGACGAACTCGAAGAGCTGGGCTACCGCATGTCGTATCAGACGCTGACCCGGCAGATCCGCGACCGCGAACTCCGGCCGGTGTGCGAGCACTGCGCGAGCGCCACCGACCGGCCGAACGCGGTGATCGAGCACCCGCCCGGTGAGGAAACCCAGTGGGACTGGGTCGATCTGCCGAACCCACCCGCATCCTGGGGGTGGGGTTCGATGGCGCATCTGCTGGTCGGCTCGCTCGCGCATTCCGGGCGTTGGCGCGGGATGCTGGCGCCGGCGATGACCCAGCCGCATCTGGTCGACGGTCTCGACCGCATCTGCCGCGGTCTCGGTGGGCTGACCCGCAGCTGGCGCTTCGACCGCATGGCCACGGTCTGCCACCCCGACAGCGGACGGATGACCGCCAGCTTCGCCGGGGTCGCGAAACACTACGGCGTGACGGTGACGATCTGCCCACCCCGGGCCGGCAACCGCAAAGGAGTCGTCGAGAAGGCCAACCATACTGCCGCTGGGCGGTGGTGGCGCACCCTGCCCGACGACGTCACCGTCGAGCAGGCGCAGACGAGGCTGGACGAGTTCTGCCGGGTGCGCAGCGACACCCGACCCCGCCGCACCGCCGACGGGCGGACCACGGTGGCCGCACTCGCCGCTGCCGAAGCGTTGTCACCGCCACCGACAGTGCCGTATCCGGCGATCCTCACCGAGTCCCGGGTCGTGTCGCGGCAGGCGTTGGTGTCCTATCGCGGCAACCGCTATTCGGTGCCACCGGAGTTGGCGTCGGCGCAGGTCACCGTCACCCGGGTGCTGGGATCGGAGGTCATCGACATCGTCACCACCTCGCAGATCACCATCGCTCGACACCGCCTGGCGCCGGACGGAGCCGGAGTGATGGTCCGCGACCACGGGCACGTGCTCGCCCTCGAACAGGTGGCGATGGCCGCCGCCGGCACCGGTGGCCGTCCGCACCGCCGCAAGGAACGGATCCCACCGGGACCCGAGGCGATCGCTGCAGCACGCAAGCTCCGCACCAGCGACGAGACCACCACCTCATCGTCCGGTGACAGCGAACCGACCCCGGTCCCGGCCGCCTCGACGGTGATCGACCTGTCGACCTACGAACGGGCCGCCCGCGGAAGGAACACCCTGGCATGAGCACCGCATCTACCCCGCCGGACCCGATCCCGGCACCCGCCACCAGCGAAGCCGCCAGTCTCTATCAGCGGTTGCGCGGGCATCTGGCCGTGCTCAAACTGCACGACGCCGCCGAAGCGCTACCGGCGGTGCTCGACCGGGCCCAGAAGAACAACCTGTCGATGACCGCCACCCTCGAGCAGTTGCTGGCGATCGAGGTCGACGCCACCGAGGCGCGCCGGCTGGCGGGCCGGCTGCGGTTCGCCTGCCTGCCCACGCCGGCCTCGCTGGAGGACTTCGACTTCGATGCCGCCCCGAACCTCGACCGACCGCTCATCGCCGAACTCGGGACCTGCCGGTTCCTGGAAACGGCGACGAATGTGCTGCTCATCGGCCCGCCCGGGGTCGGGAAGACCCACCTGTCGGTGGGATTGGCCCGTGCTGCGGTCCATGCCGGGTATCGCACCTATTTCACCACCGCGGCCGACCTCGCCGCTCGCTGTCATCGCGCCGCGATCGAGGGTCGGTGGGCGACGACGATGCGGTTCTTCGCCGGCCCGACCCTGTTGGTCATCGACGAACTCGGTTATCTGCCGTTACCCGGGGAGGCCGCATCGGCGTTGTTTCAGGTTGTTGCGCAACGCTATCTGAAGACCTCGATCGTCATGACCACCAACCGTGGGGTCGGGGAATGGGGTGAGGTCCTCGGCGACACGACCGTTGCCGCCGCCATGCTCGACCGGCTCCTGCATCGGTCGGTGGTGCTCAACCTCGACGGTGATTCCTACCGGCTGCGAGACCATCACGCACGTTCGGAGAACCTCCGCAAAGCCACCACCGGCACCCGGCAACCGCTACAGTGAACACCGCTCACAGGTGGGGACTTTCGTCGAGCACAGCTGGGGATTTTCCCCGAGCCTCGTCACGGCAGCGAAGTCACCGAATCCGCGAAGCGGTCGGTGTTCGGCGCCGCCCGCACCCCGAACGCATTGGACACCAGGCCCGGGCCCGGAGCGTCGGCCGAAGATCACCTGAACTGGTCCAGGGATACCGCCCTCGGTTGGGCGTTTTCGTGGTTTCAGAACAGCCAGGAATCCGTTAGCCGGTAACGCTGACCGAGCCCCTGGATCATCACGGAAAGTGGGTCAGAACCAATTCTTGAGTCGAGTTCACATTTGCATCCGGCGGCGTACTTGGCATGGTCTTATAGCCCAGCGGGATCATGGGTCGATGGGTTGAGCTAAGACGCGACGATCTGGATGCTCATCGCTGTCTCCTAGGTGTACTTGTTGAGGATCTTGTCGAGGACGGTCGACGGAACCGGGTCGGCGGGCATGGCCGGACAGCCCATAAAGCTGCGATCGGATGTGGCGCTTGACGCTGCCGCGACCGGCTCCTGCTCCTGCTCCTGCTCCTGCTCCTGCTCCTGGGAGGTTCCTATCGCCAGCCTCGAGGGGACTGCCAGTCGCCAGCGCACGCCGGAAATGACCAGTGGGGCCGTTCCGAGCGAACGCGGCGACGTGTCCGAACCGCACCCCGAGATCCCCTGCTTGTGGATCGATATGGCGGTCACCATCGGCAGCAGAATCACACGGTCGTGGATATACACCGAGTTCACCGCCGTCACCCGTTCATCTCGGGAGAGGACGTGGATCCTCGATCCGTTGTGCCTCAGTGTATTGGCGCTGAGACCGGTCTGAGAAAGCTCCGGGACTCGGTCGAAGAACCTCGGAAGTGGCGATTCAGTGGCATCTGTCGAAGTTCAAGATTTTTTGGTGATACGGGCTCACGGTCGCATGACCGATGAACGAGGCACTTTCCGTGCTCCCGTCGGAGTAGGTCGCGATTGTTTTCCCGTGGTAGGTGTTGGTGAAGGCCCCCTGCGTCGACGTGCTCGCGGTGGCTTGGCCTTCGGTAGTCGCGGTGACGGTCGGCAGCGACGGATCCAGCGGGACGCCGGTGAGCGACTCCATGAAAACTGACCGGAAAACTCTTCTTCCACCTGGATTTTCGAGGTAATAGTCAGTGGCAGTGACGGTGTCGGTCAAGGTGTAGGTGGGTCCCCCGTTGCAGGTCACCGGCCCCTCGAACGTAAAGGAAAAGGTGTAGGTTTCGGTGCTGCGCTCGACCGGTGCCGCAGACACAGTGCCCGCTGGGCCGACGAAACCAACCGCCATCGCGACTGTTCCGGCAGCGAAGGCGATCGCCACTCTCCGCGCACTACCACTGTCACTGCGTCGCTGTCTGCGTGTCATATTCATGCATCCCCATTTCTGCAAGATTCGGTGAGGATCATCGATGTGCTCCGAGGTGCTCGCCGAAACGGCTCACTTGTGGGCAGCTCTCACTCTAAGTGCTGCACCAGAATTCGTTTACCCTATTCGCAATCTAAGGGGGTTGGCAGTACCTCAGACGTTGGCACCCCTGGAAATCAGTCCAAGTATCTCTACGCGGATTTCCCTTGACACTCACCCGCTGTGCTGCGTAAGGATCACGTTGAGAACGGCTGTAGGTACAGGGTCCGAGGGCATGGCCGGCCGTCCCATGAAGCTGTGATCGGATTTGGCGTTGGCCATCGGTCCCGTGTCGCCGTCGGGGATAGGCCGCAGGTGCGGTTCGAGGTGTTGGATCCACCATGAGGACATCGCGGACATCGGTGTTGCTGGACAAGCTCGACAGGCAGGACGAACGCAGCTGGTATGCCTCCCAGGCCGCCGAGCACGGCTGGTCGCGCAACGTCCTTACCCACCAGATCGTGGGACAGCTGCATCGGCGGATCGGAGCAGCACCGTCGAACTTCCCCGACCATCTCCCGCCGCAGGAGTCGGATCTGGCCCAGCAGCTAGTCCGGGACCCATACACTTTCGACTTCCTCTTCAGCGATCGCGTCGCCGAACGGGAAGCCACCTCGGCTCGCCCGGGCGAGGTCCGGGCGCCTGCTCCTTCCGCCGACCCCCCATCCGGCGGAAGGACCCCCGGTTCCGTCGGGGTCGTCTCCGGACGGCCCCGACGGGGCCTCGGGGCTGCTCAGCCGTGCTGGTCGGTGCGCTTCTTGCCGGCCAGGCCGCGCCAGGCGAGATTCTCGAGCAGATCGGCGGCCTTCTCCACGTCGATCTCGCCGCCCGCGATGCGGTCGGCGACCGCCTCACCGGCGCCGACCAGCGCCACCGCCATGATGACGAAGTCCGTCCCGGGCTCCGGGTCGCGGGTGCTCGACTCGAGCAGATGAGCGGTGAGCTCGATGAGCCGGTCCCGGCTGCTGCGGACCTGCCCGGCGAACGCCTGCTGCGACATCGCCTGGCGGTAGAGCACCATCCACGAGTTGCGGTGGGCGTCGACGAATCCGAGGAACGACTCGAGCGCCACCCGCAGCTGGTCGCGCGGCGTGAGCCCCGGGTCGCCGGCGGGTGTCAGCGCCTCGACGAACCGCTGCCCCTCCCGGCTGATGCACGCGGCGAACAGTTCGTCCTTCGAGCCGTAGTACAGGTAGAGCATCGGCTTGGAGATCTGCGCCCGGGCCGCGATGGCGTCCATCGAGGTGTTGTGGAATCCGTTCTCGGAGAAGACCTCCACCGCGGCATCCAGCATCTGCTGTTCCCGCACCGCGCGAGGCAGTCGCTTGGTACCGCCGGCCATGTGTCCTCCAAGTCCCGATGCTCCCCCTCCTTACTCTAGAGTAAGGAGGGGGTTTCCGACGTCGATTCAGCAGTCCAGCGCGCCCTTGGCGCGCGCGACGGTGCGTACTGCGTCGTCCACCCGCGCGGCCGGCAGCGCTCCCGTCGCCACCGCCTGCTCGAGATGGTCGAGCACCCGTGGGACGTCGTCGGTGGACAGCCACAGCGCCTGGTCCACCCCGGCGGCGAGCGCCGCCTGCACCGCCTCGGTGATGTCGTACGTGTCGGTGATGGCCTGCATCCCCGACAGGTCGTCGGTGAAGACCACCCCGTCGAACGGCGGGGCGCCGTAGCCCGTTCCGGAGCGCAGCAACTGCACGGCCTGCGGGCTGATGCTCGCCGGCAGCCCCTCGGTCAGACCGGGTACGTCCAGGTGCCCGAGCATCACCGCGACACCGGAATCGACGAGCTCCCGGTACGGCACCAGGTCCACCTGCTGCAACTGGTCGAGCGGCGGCGCGGTGACCGCACCGGTGTGCGAGTCGCCCGACGCCGAGCCGTGGCCCGGGAAGTGCTTGAGCACCGGCAGGATTCCCGCATCGCGCAGCCCGCGCGCGTAAGCGTCGGCGTACTGCACCACCACCTGCGGATCGGCGGAGAAGGAACGGTCGCCGATCACCGCGTCGTCGGGCTGGCTGCTCACGTCCACGTCGGGCGCGAAGTCGACGGTGACGCCGAGCTCGCGCAGCTCCCGGCCCCGCTCGAGCGCCATCCGGTAGGTCTCTTCCACCGTCATGGTCTGCGCCGTCACCCGTGCCGACGGATCGGGACCCAGCAGTGCCCCGACGCGCGAGACCCGGCCGCCCTCCTCGTCGATGGTGACCATCAGCGGCAGCCGGCTTGCCGCCGCCACCTGCGGGATCTCCCGGTTCGCCAGCATCGACACATCGGTCCAGCTGCCGACGAAGATCCCGCCGATCTGTTCGGACTGCACCGCCTCGAGGGCGTCGGCCGTGCCGGTGACGCCGACGTTGAGCAGCTGCGCAAGCCGCTGCCGCACCGTCAGCGACGCAAGCAGCTCGTCGCCGCACGCCGGCGCGGCAGACGCGGTCGCCATCGGGGCGGGCGACGGTGGCGGCGCGACGGCCGAGGTGTCCGTGGGCGGCGGCGTGGACTCGGCAGCCCGGGGAGCGTCCTGTCCTCCGCACCCGGCGACGGCGAGGACGGCCGCGACCGCGACGGTGAGGGTGTGACGGATCCGCATGGCCTCCGACGGTAGCCGACCACCACCGTGGCGGTCCCCACGACCCGCGGCGGCGGGTGGTCCCCACGGCCTACGACGGCCGGTAAAGTGTCCCCCAAGGACCGCCACGACAGCAGGGATTCGTGATGCCCGCAGATCTCATCCTCATCGCCTACGACGGCTCCGAGAACGCCAAGCGGGCCGTGGAATATGCGGGGAGATTCCTCGCCTCGTGCCGCGCCGTCGTCGTCACGGCCTGGGAACCGATGGTCCGTCAGGCCGCCCGCATGTCCGGGCTGTCGGGGGTGATGCAGCCGGAATGGGTCCCCGACGAGGAGACCGAGGACGTCGCACTCACCGACGCGAAGGTGATCAACGCGGAGGGACTCGATCTGGCCCGCTCCGCCGGGCTCGCCGCGGAGGGCCGCACCCTCGAGGTGGTCAGTGCCGTGTGGACCGCCATCGTCGAGGCCGCCGACGAGCTGAACGTCGACATCATCGTCACCGGCACCCGCGGCACCACGGGCTTGCGCTCGCTGCTGCAGTCGTCGGTGGCCGACCATGTGCTGCGGCACAGCCATCGGCCCGTGCTGATCGTCCCGCCGGGACGCTAGCCGCGGCGCGAACCGCATGCGGGCGGGGATATCGTCGACCCACCATGGACGGTTTCCTCCTCTCCCGCGCCGATCGCACCGTGCACACCACCGGGACGCGCCGCCGGTTCACCGACATCGCCGAGGCCTCCCTCGCGTTGCGCCGCGGGGAGGCCGACCTGATCGTGGGCGCCCTGCCCTTCGATCCCGAGCGTCCGGCCGCGTTGACCCAGCCCGAAACGGCCGAGGTGACCGGCACGGCCTGGCAGCCGCCGGACACCCTGCCCGACCTGCCCACGGTGCGGATCGCCGCGCAGACCCCCGAGCCCGAGCAACACGTCGCGCGGGTCGCGGCGCTGCGCGACCGGCTCGGCCGCGGCGAACTCGACAAGGTCGTCGCCGCCCGCTCGGTCACGCTCGTCGCGGACACACCCGTCGACCCGCTCGCCCTCGCGGCCCGGATGGCCGAACGCCACCCCACCGCCCACGTCTATGCGGCGGATCTGAGCGCTGCCGGCGAGCGGTACCGCGGTCACACCCTGGTCGGTGCGACGCCCGAGCTGCTGGTCAGCCGCCGCGGCGACGCCGTCACGTGCCGTCCGCTCGCCGGCACCGTCGCGCGCTGCGCCGACCCGGACGCCGACCGGGAGGCGGGCCGGCAGCTGCTCGCCTCGGCGAAGAACCTTGCCGAGCACGCCTTCGTCGTCGAGTGGATCCGCGCCCGCCTGGCCCCGCTGTGCGGTGACCTGCAGATCCCCGGCACACCCGTGCTGACCGCGACGAGCGACGTGTGGCACCTGGCCACCCCGATCACCGGCACCCTGCGCGATCCCGCGACGGACGTCCTGACCCTGGCCGCCGCGCTGCACCCCACCCCGGCCGTGGCCGGCACCCCCACCGAGGCCGCGCTCGCCGCGATCCGCGGCACGGAGGGCGACCGTCGCTTCTACGGCGGGGCGGTGGGATGGTGCGACGCGAACGGCGACGGGGACTGGCTGGTGGCGATCCGCTGCGCCGAACTCAGCGCCGACGGCAGGCGCGCCCTCGCGTGGGGCGGCGGGGGCATCGTCGCGGCATCCGATCCGCAGGCCGAACTCGACGAGACCACCGCGAAGCTGCGCACACTGCTGGGCGCGCTCGGCCTCTAGGCCGCCACGAGTGGAGCACGCCACAGTTGTCCCCGTACGGGTGATACCTTGACGCGGAGCGCGACGACACCGGGTCGGACCCGGCGACGGCGCGCGCGACGGATGTCGGCTCACACGGGAGCCGACGATGGACGATGGGGAGATGGGTATGGCGAAGTTCGTGGGCCCGGGCCTGGCCAGCGCGGCGATCGGTGCCGTCCTCGGCGCCGTGGCGGTGTTCGGCGTCACGGCGGCGGTTCAGGAGAACACCCGCCCGCAGGTCGACCGCAGCGGCAACGCCGATTCCTCCCTGCTGAACCAGGTTGAGTACGGCAGCCGCTGACGGCGCCGTCCACGCGACGAGTTCACGCACTTCCCACGGCACGGCACCCCACCCCGGTGGGGCACCGTCCGCCGACCCCTTCTCCAGGCGGTGGTTGTACGGGGCCGCCGTGGTGTCGCTGCTGCTGGCGTTCGCGCAGGCCCCCGGCCTGATCGTCGCCGACACCAAGTACGACCTGACCCAGAATCCCCTGGGATTCCTCGCCCGCGCCGCCCACCAGTGGAGCAGTATCGCGCCGCTCGGCCAGGTCCAGAACCAGGCGTACGGCTACTTCTTCCCGCACGGTTCCTTCTTCGCCGTCGGCCAGCTCCTGCACATCCCGCCGTGGATCACCCAGCGGGTGTGGTGGGCGCTGCTGCTGCTCGCCGGGTTCTGGGGCGTGGTGCGGCTCGCGGAGGCGCTCGGTGTCGGCAATCGTGGCTCCCGGCTGATCGCCGCGGCGGCGTTCGCGCTCTCTCCCCGCGTGCTGACCACCCTGGGATCCATCTCGTCGGAGACGCTGCCGATGATGCTGGCGCCGTGGGTGCTGCTGCCGCTCGTGCGCTACCTCGACGGCGACGGGTCGTATTCCGCTCGTCGAACGGCAGCTCAGTCCGCCGTCGCCGTCGCACTCATGGGCGCGATCAACGCCGTCGCCACCGTCGCCGCGTGCCTCGTCGCCGGACTGTGGTGGCTGGCGCACCGCCCGAACCGGCGCTGGTGGCGGTTCACGCTGTGGTGGATCCCGGCCTGCGTCGTCGCGGTGCTGTGGTGGATCGTGCCGCTGCTGCTGCTCGGCCGCGTCAGTCCCCCGTTCCTGGACTACATCGAATCGTCCGGGGTGACCACGCAGTGGACCTCACTGGCGGAGGTGCTGCGCGGCACCGACAGCTGGACCCCGTTCGTCTCCCCCGAGCGCATCGCCGGCGCGGTGCTGGTCACCCAACCGGCGGCAGTCCTGGTCACCGGGCTGCTCGCGGCCGCGGGCCTGGCGGGACTGGCGACGCGCTCGATGCCCGCCCGGGGGCGGTGGACGCTGATCCTGTTCGCCGGCATCGCCGGGCTGGCCGCCGGGTACGTCGGTGACCTCGGCTCGCCGATCGCCGAGCAGGTCCGGCTCTTCCTGGATTCGACCGGCGCCCCGCTGCGCAACGTGCACAAGCTCGAGCCGCTGGTGCGGTTGCCGCTCGTGCTCGGGCTCGCGCATCTGCTGCGCCGGGTGCCGCTGCCCGGTGCGGTGCCGTGGCGGCAGGCCCGGACCGCGTTCGCGCACCCCGAGCGACAGCCGATGGTCGCGTTCACCACCCTGATCCTCGTGGCGCTGACCCTCGCGACGTCGCTGGCGTGGACCGGCCGGCTCGCCCCGCGCGGTGCCTACGATGCGGTGCCCGGATACTGGCACGAGACCGCCGCGTGGCTCGACGAGCACACCCGCGGGGAACGCGCGCTGATCGTGCCGGGCGCCCCGTTCGGCAGCCAGATCTGGGGCCTGACCCGCGACGAGCCCATCCAGGCCCTCGCGTCGACGCCGTGGGCCTCCCGCGACGCCGTGCCCCTCGTGCCGCCCGGCGCGATCCGGGCCCTGGACTCGGTGCAGCGGCACATCGCCGACGGCCGGCCCACCCCGGGGCTGGCGGCGACGCTGCGCGGTCAGGGCATCGGATATGTGGTGATCCGCAACGACCTCGACCCGGAGACGTCGCCGTCGGCGCGGCCGGTGCTCGTGCACCGGGCGATCGAAGGTTCCTCCGGGCTGGTCCGGGTCGCGGAGTTCGGCAACGAGATCACCCGGAACTTCGAGGAGGGCTTCACCGCCGATTCCGACCTGCGGCCGGCGTACCCGGCGATCGAGATCTACCGCGTGGACCTGCCCGGCGCCCCGGTCGGGCCGTACGCGGTGGACGCGGCCGACGTGCCCCGTGTGCAGGGCGGCCCCGAGGCCCTGCTGCGCCTCGACGACGCCGAGCCGGGCAGCACCGGCCCCGTCCTGCTCGCCGCCGACGCGAACCGCGCCGGTCTGCCAGTCGACGACGTCCTCGTCACCGACACCCCCACCGCCCGCGAAACCGACTACGGCCAGGTCGACCACCACAGTTCGGCGATCCGTGCCGCCGGTGACCCGCGGCGCACCTACAACCTCGTGCCGGACTATCCGGTGCCGGACACCGACCTCGTGCACGCCGAATGGGAGGGCGCCCGGATCAGTGTGTCCAGCTCCGCGGCCGACGCCACCCAGCTCGGCGGCACCTCCGTGGGGAGCGGACCGGCGGCCACCGTCGACGGCGATCCCACGACCGGCTGGCACAGCAACGGCCTCGAGTCCGCGGTCGGCCAGTGGCTGCAACTCGACCTGGACCGGCCCCTCGAGGCCGGGCTGCTGCGGCTGAGTACCAGCCCCGGCGCGCTCGGCCCCGCCGTGAAATGGCTCGAGGTGACCACCGACCGCGGCAGCACCGCCGTGCGCGTCGAGAAGCCCGGCCGCGAACAGACCGTGGCGCTGCCGCTCGGACGGACGACCTGGATCCGGATCACCTCTACCCGCACCGAGGACGGGTCGGTGGGCAACCAGTTCGGGCTGACCGAGGTGGCGGTGGACGACTTCACCGACCGCGACAACCCCCGGCCCGTCGAGATCCGGCAGCGGATCGTGTTGCCGGACGTCGTCGCCGGGGCGACGGTGCGGGGCTGGAATCTCGGTCAGGAACTGCCCGGACGCGGCGGCTGCGTCGACACCCCCGATCGGGTGCGGTGTGCGCGGGGTC
This sequence comes from Rhodococcus sp. GXMU-t2271, assembly GCF_041414735.1. Taxonomy (NCBI): domain Bacteria; kingdom Bacillati; phylum Actinomycetota; class Actinomycetes; order Mycobacteriales; family Nocardiaceae; genus Rhodococcus; species Rhodococcus sp. GXMU-t2271. Next base: position 206,577 of record NZ_JAUIZP010000001.1, on the reverse strand, counting down.
TGGCCGTCGCGGCCGAGGAGCCGAACCTCTTCACCCGCACCCTGTCGGTGCCGGAAGCGACGTCGGTGGCGCCGCAGCCGTGGGTGCGGGCCCGGCCCGGCCCGGCCCTCGCCGAGATCGTCGCGCTGCCGGACCGGGTGGTCGCCCGCGGCGCCGCGGACGTCGTCGACCTGCAGGGCTCCGCGTTCGCCGCGACCGACGGTGATCCGCGGACCACGTGGACGGCGTCGGAGGAGTCGGTGCGTCCCGGCGCACCGCGACCGACCGTCACGCTCGACCTGCCGTCCCCGCAGCTGGTGACCGGCTTGGAGGTGGCCGCGGGCCTGGGACCGCTGCCGGCGCGCCCGACCCGCGTCGCCGTCGACCTCGGCAACGGACCCCAGGTGCGCGACGTCGAATCATCAACGGCGACAATCGATCTCGAACCACATGTGACGGATCGGGTGGTGCTCGGCCTGGTCGGCTGGGAGGACGTGCTGGACCAGACGGTGCTCGGCTTCGCCAAGGTCGTCCCGCCGGGTCTGGCGGAAGTGACCGTCCTCGGCCCGGACGGTCCGATCGGCCCGCAGGATTCGGTGTACGACCGGCAGGTCACGGTCGGCTGCGACACGGGCCCGGTGCTCACCGTCGACGGCCGCAGCTACCGGACCTCGGTCACCGCGACCGTCGCGGACCTCGCCGCCGGCGTCGAGGTGCCGACCACCCTGTGCGACGAGACCGTCGCACCGCTGCCCGCCGGGCACGTCGACGTCGAGATCGATCCGGGTCAGGCGTTCACCGTCGGGACGCTGCGGCTCCCGGTTCCGGGCGCCGCGAGCCCGCCGGCCCCCGAACCCACCGAACTCGCCGTCGGCACCTGGACCGAGAACCTGCGCGAGCTCGAGGTGCCTGCGTCCGAACGGGACCGGATCGTCGTCGTGCCGGAGAGCACCAACGTCGGCTGGGTCGCCACGGCCGCCGACGGCACCGAGCTGACACCCGTGGTGGTCGACGGCTGGCAGCAGGGCTGGGTCGTGCCCGCCGGCACCGGCGGCACCGTGACGCTCGAGTTCGCCACCGACCGGTGGTATCGCCTCGGCATCTTCGGCGGTCTGCTCCTGCTGCTGCCGCTGTTCGCGCTCGCGGCGTGGCCGCGCCGGCGCCCCGTCGCCGATCCGGGGCCCGCGCCCCGGGTCTGGGGCAGTACCACCGTCGGGTTCGCCGGCGTGCTGGCCGTCGCCGTCCTCGCGGCCGGCGCGGTGGGGGCGGCGACGACGATCGTGGCGGCAGCGGCGATCGTGGCGGTGGGTGCGCGCTGGGGCCGCGACGTGGCGGCCCGCACGCTGGTCGTCGTGACCGGATGCGCCACCATGACGGCGATGGCGTTGCTGTCCACCGGGCCGTGGCGGGCCCCGGGCGGCTACGTCGGGCATTCGTTCGTCGTCCAGTTCGCCGCGCTGTGCGGGCTCGTCGCGCTGGGACTCGCCGCGCTGCCGGTCTCGGTCAGGGCGCGGCGGAGTCTGCGACGCGTTCTGCGGTGGAGGCGACGCGGCTCTGCCGGCGCCTGACCTCCCGGCGCACCGGTTCCTCGACGAGGGCGTAGCTGACCGACGCGACGGCGATGCTCAGCACGAGGGTCACCGCGAGCACGAACCAGAAGTCGCCCTGGAACGGGATGATGCCGAAGACCGGGAACACGATGGACAGCACGGCCAGATGCCAGATGAAGATGCCGTACGACCATCGGCCCACGGTCAGCGCCGGTCCGCTCGCCAGGATGCGGTGCTCGGCGCGCGGCGCCAGGACGAGGGGCGCGAGCAGCGCGAAGCTCATGAGCGCGCCGAGCAGGATCTTGCCGTTGTACTGCCACGGATCGATCTTCACGAGTCCTTCCGGCCCGCCGAGGGCCGTGGTGGACAGCGCGAACGCGGTCACGGCGACCACCGCCATGAGCACCCGGTGCGCCGCGAGGCGGTGCACCCAGGTCCACTCGCCCGTGACGAGCTCCGCGAGCACCATGCCGGCGGCGAACCACGGCAGATAGCCCGGCAGCCAGTTGTCGTGGTTGATGTGGCCAGGGGTGGGAACCGGCAGCCACGCCCACACCAGCGACAGCGCACTCAGGGCGAGGAGCAGCGGGACGCGGAACCGGGCCCGTTCGCCACGCAGACCGGCGAGCGCTGCGGCGAACAGCGGCAGCAGCAGGTAGAAGGCCACCTCCACCGACAGGCTCCACATCTGGGTGAGCCCCTCGGTGAGACTCAGCGGCACGAACACCTGCACCAGGGTCAGGTTCGCCAGCCACAGCCGCCACCCGCTGCCGGCCTCGGGCAGCAGGAGCAGCACGATGCACACCACCACCCAGTAGGCGGGCAGGATGCGGGTGGCCCGGGACAGCAGGTAGCGCCCGGCGGGCGGCGCGGCCCCGAGACCGCGCGCGGCCGCCGCGTGCGGCCGCCACAGCAGAAAGCCCGACAGTGCGAAGAACAGGGCGACGGCCAGGTCGAACCGCCCCCAGATGCGGCCGAGCACCGGGTCGTGCACGGCGCCGGTCTGGAATGCCACATGCGTGATCAGGACGCCGACGGCCGCGAATCCGCGCATGCCCTCGAGCGCCGGCAGGAAGCCGGAGACGGCGGGAGCCGAGGCGGTGGGCGGGGCGCTGCTGGTCATCGACGACAGTCTGCCCGGTCGCTTCGGGGCGGGGAAGCCGGGATCTCGAGTCCGAACGGTGGCGCGCGTCGGGCGGATGCCCTGTTAGTGTCTGGGCTCACGTGGTATTCGCGAGCCGGATGCCAGGCGATCCGTGCAGACCGGCTGCCGGTGGGGGTACTCGATGGAACCGTTGAGTGAGGAGACACAGCATGGCTGAGCGTTCGGGCTCGGGCCGGAAACTGGCATTGGTATTGGTGGGCCTCGGCGCCTTCCTCATCGTCGCGGCAATACTGATCCCGACGTACACCGTCGGCAAACTCGCCAAGACGCCGCTGGACCTCGAGGTGACCACGGTCGCCGAAGGCACGGGCGACATCCTCAACGCGCGGGCGCTGCTGTCGGGGCGGGCGCAGGTCGACACCGACGTGCCGATCGTGGCGCAGCGGTTCGTCACCGTCGAGGACCCGGCGGATGCGGACATCATGACCCTGCAGGCGGGCCAGACGGTCCGTCGTCTGGACATGCAGGGCGACACGGGTCTGGTCTCCGCCACCGTCGACCGGGTCACGGTGGACCGGGTCAGCGGCATGCCGGTCACCAAGGAGGAGAACCCGGACGCGGTCAGCACCATCCAGACCTCGGCCACGGCTCCCCCGACGGAGATCCCGGACCGCGACGGCCTGCAGTACCGCTTCCCGTTCGGCACCGAACAGAAGTCCTACCCGTACTTCGACCTCAATGCGCGTGAGACCTACCCGATCGACTACGTCGACGAGACCGAGATCAACGGCGTGGAGGTCTACCACTTCCGGCACGAGATCGAGCCGGTCGACCTGTCCGCAGTCGATCCGTCGGTGCCGACCTACAAGCTGAGCCTGCCCGCCTCGACGTGGGGTGTCGAGGGCGGCGAGACGCCGGTGACCATGACCCGCTGGTACACCAACGTTCGTGACCTGTGGGTCGAGCCGGAGACCGGCGTCGTCATCAAGGGCCAGGAGCAGCAGTACCAGTACTACGCCCGCGAAGCGGACCGTCCCGAGGTGACGGTGCTGCAGGTGTCCCTGCCGTTCAACGAGGACACCATCGAGTTCCAGGTGGAACAGGCCAAGAACGGCATCGACACGCTGAACCTGTTCGGCCGCACCGTGCCGATCATCCTCGGCATCCTCGGCCTGCTCGCGCTGATCGCCGGCATCGTGCTCGGCCTGCGCGGTGGCAGCGGCCGCAGCGGCCGTCCCGTCGCCGCGACGGGTGGCCCGACCGCCCCGGCCGGACCGGCCCACGCCGCCCCGGGCCAGCGCGACTGGACCAGCGACCGCACCGAGGAGATCCCCCGCACGGACGCTCCCCCGCAGCAGCGGGACTGGACCACGGACCAGACGCAGGAGATCCCGCGCACCGACCTGCGCAAGGAACCGCCGCAGCAGTAACTACCCGGCCGATGCCCCTTCCGATCCGTTCGGGAGGGGCATCGTCGTGTGACCGAATGTGACATCGCGTCGGTTGGATCGAACGGATGTCACATTCGGTCAGAGGGGGCGGGCCTCGTATCCGGCCCGACGGTGCGGGCGGCGCGCACGGCGAGAACGGAGACCACGGTGGCCGTCGTCGCCGCGACGGCCACCGCGACGAGCACGAACTGCCGCGTGGTGGTGGCGACGGTGAGCATGAGCGCGGCCTCCGCCGCGAGACCGACCCACGCGACGGCCGCGAGGTGGGTGCGTTCGCCGGCGATCGCGGACAGCAGCGCGCCCTGCAGGACCGCCAGGCACGCCCCCTGCAATGCGAACAGCCACAGCAGCGACTGCACCGGGGCGTACGCCTCACCGACGAGCAGCGGCACCAGCGGCGCGCCCACGGCTGCGCCCGCGACGAGCGCCGCGCCGATCCCGACGAGGACGGTCAGGGCCGATCGGACCGCGGCCGCGGACTGGGCGGGGTCGGCCATCCGCGGGTACAGCACCACCCCGACCGCCTGCGGCAGCCAGAACGCGACCTTCGTCGCGACGGCGCCGAGCGCATACAGTCCCGCGTCCCGCGGGTCGAGCACAGTGCGGGCGAGCAGCAGATCCAGCGACGTCAGCGCGATCAGCGCCAGCTGCACCTGCGAGGCGCGCAGCACCGCGAGCACACCGACTACCGGAGTGGCCCCGGATCCGGGGCCCGCCGGGGAGCGCGACACGAGCAGGGCGGCCGCGGCCGCGACGAATCCGGTGCCGACCGCACCGGCGAACAGCGCCGCCCCCGGCCCGCCGCCGACGGCGAGCACCGCGACGGCGGGCACGACCTTCGCCACGCCGGCGGCGGCGAGAACGACGCTGAGCGCGCCGAACCGTCCCCGGCCCTGCAGCAGGCCCTGTTCGGCGGCGAGCAGCACGAGCAGGGGTGCGGTGACGAGCGAGCCGAGAGCCCCGGCGACGCTGGTGTCGAGAGCCCACGCGACGAGGGGCACGACGGCGAGCGCGACGAACCCGGCGAGGCCGGCGCAGCGATAGCCGAGGCGGCGCAGAGCCGCGGTGCCGGCCCCCCGCACGGTCTCCCGGGCGACGACGGTCTGCAGGGCGAGGGCCGGCACCGCCAGGACCAGCTGGGCGGCCAGCAGACTGGCGAACTCGCCGTATCCCGCGGGCCCGAGCCACTGGGCCGCCGGCAGGTGCAGCAGGTAGGACGCCAGGTTGGCGGTCATGGCACCGGCGGTCACCATCGTCATCCCGGCGACGGCGGTTCCGGTGGCCGAGCGCGGCATCTCAGGTCGCGGCATCGGACCATGGTTGCACGCGGCAGGTGCGGGCGACGAGGCGCCGGGACACCGGCGCGGGATGGGTATTGTGCGGCCATGCCCAGGCCGGTGTCGCTGCGTCCCGCTGTCCCGGCCCTCTACAGCCTCGCGCTGGCGGCCGTGGTGCTCGGGCCGCTGCTCACCTCCCCCGGCTACCTGCTGTTGCGCGACGCGGTGAGCACTCCACGGTCGTTCCCGACGGACTCGGCGCTGGGCCTTACCGATGCCGCGGCGCGGGCCGTGCCGCAGGACGCGCTGCTGGCGGCGGCGAGTTCGGTGGTGGACGGCGGCCTGGTGGTGACGGCGTTGCTCACCGGCGCGCTGTGGGCGGCCGGCTGGGGCAGCGCCCGTCTGGTGGCGGTGCTGTTGCCGACGGCCGGGCTGCCGGCCCGGCTGGTGGCGGCGACGGTGGGCGTGTGGAACCCGTACGTGGCGGAACGGCTGCTGCAGGGGCACTGGAGCCTGCTGGTGGGCTACGCGGCGCTGCCGTGGACGGTGGTGGCCGCCGTGGCGGTGCGGCGGGGCGCCCGCTCCGGGTGGCCGGCGCTGGCGGTGTGCCTGGGCGTGGCGGGCCTGACCCCGACGGGTGCGCTGCTGGCGTCGGTGACGGCGCTGGCCGTGCTCGCGCCCCCGGGTGGGCGGTCCCGGCTGGTGCCGCGGCTGGCCGGTGCAGTGGCGCTGGCGGGTGCGGTGGCGGCGCCGTGGCTGGTGGCGACGGCCGTGTCCGGCGGTGCGGGTGACGGGTCGGATCCGGCGGGGGTGCGCGCCTTCGCGGCACGGGCCGAACCCGCGCTGGGCACGCTCGGCAGCGTGGCGGGGCTCGGCGGCATCTGGAACGCCGACGCGGTGCCCGCGTCGCGGACGACGGTGTGGGCGCTGGTCGGCACGGCGGCGCTGCTGCTGGTGGTGGCGTGCGGGGTGCCGGCGCTGTGGCGGCGGCGGCGCAACCCGGTGCTCGGCGTGCTGACGGCGCTGGCCGCGGTCGCGGTGCTCGGTCCGGCCCTCGCGGCGACCGGGCCGGGGCTGCAGGCCGGCGAGTGGGCGATGGTGCACGTCCCGGGTGCGGGTCTGCTGCGCGACACGCAGAAGTGGGTGGCCTGGGCGGTGCCGCTGTACGCGCTGGCCGCGGCGGCGGGGGTCGGCACGTTGCACGCACGCTTCGGCGGGCGAGCCGGCGTCTGGGCCACGGCGACCGCACTGACGGTGCTGCTGGCCCTTCCGGACCTGGCGTGGGGCGTGGGTGGACGCGTGCGTCCGGTGCAGTATCCGGACGCGTGGCAGCGGGTCGCGGCGACGGTCCCGTCCGGCGACGGCGATGTGGCGGTGCTGCCGGCCGGCATGTTCCGCCGATTCGAGTTCAGCGGCGCCGCACCGGTTCTCGATCCGGCCCCCCGGATGCTGCGCGCGGACGTGCTGCAGTCCGGGGAACTGGTCGTCGCCGGCGGCACCGTTGCCGGCGAGGGCCGGGGGGCCGCGGAGGTGAAACGCCTGCTGCTGGCGGGGGCGGCACCGGCCGACCTCGCGGCCCACGGCGTGGGATGGGTGCTCGTCGAGCACGGCACGCCCGGGGATCTCGGCGACTCGGCCCGCACGCTCGAGCAGCTCGAGCCGGTGGTCACCGACGCCGCGCTGTCGCTGTACCGGGTGCCCGGGGTCGCCGGGACCCCGTCGGACGACCGGACGGCGGCGCTCGCCGCGCACGCGCTGTGGGCGGCGGTGTCAGCAGGCGGGCTCGTGGGCCTGCTGGTCCTGCGACGGCGCGTCCGGCGCCGCGAGCACCACGGCGGTCGGCGCCGGGCGCGGGAACAGTCCTGAGACGCGACGGCCCGCGGCCGTCGCGGCGAGCACCTCGTGCACCCCGTCCCCGGTCGCGGACCAGGAGAACTCGGCGGCGCGCACCCGGGCCTTGCCGCCCAGGGTGCGGCGGCGGTCGGCGTCGGCGAGCAGGTCGGCGACGGCACCGGTGAGCTCGTCCGCGGAGTCGACGAGCACGCCGGTGACGCCGTCGATGATCGAGTCGGTCAGGCCCTTGGAACTGCGGTAGCCGATCGTGGGCACACCGTGCTGGGCGGCCTCGACCACGGCGAGCCCCCAGCCCTCCTTGCGGGACGGCATCACGTGCACCCAGGACCGGGCGAGCAGTTCGTGCTTGCGGTCCTCGGCGACGTGGCCGTGGAAGGTGACGGCATCGGTGATGCCGAGGTCCGCGGCGGCCGCGCGCAGGTTCCGCTCCCACCAGCCGCCGCCGATGACGTCGAGGTGCAGGCCGGGGACGCGGTCGCGCAGCGCGGCGACGGCGACGAGGGCGTCCTCGATCTGCTTGTGCGGTACGAGCCGCGACAGCACGCACACGGTGGGGTGCGCGGTGCGGGTGTGTTCGTCGCCGGGTTCGACGCCGGCGGGCACGGCGTCGGCACCGTTGCGCACGACGGCGATGCGGTCGCGGTCGACCCCGAGGGCCATCAGCTCGTCGGCGGACGGCAGCGACACGGTCAGGTACTGGTCGTCGCGGTGCACGCGCGGCGACAGCGTGGACTCGATCCACCAGCCCAGTGCGGCCATGACGCGGCCGGCGACGGGCCACTGCTCGCGGTGGCAGTGGTGCACGAGCACGGTCACGGGCGCCCCGGCGACGAGCCGGGAGAAGAACGGGATGCCGTTCTGGGTGTCGATCACCGCGTCGGGCCGGAGGTGGCGCAGCGGGCCGAAGCCGAGACGTCCGGCGGCGATCGCGGCGAGAGCCCGGGGATAGACGGTGAGCCGTCCGCCGCCGCGGCTGACGGTGATGCCGTCGATCTCGTCGCGGCGGGGGGCACCGGGGTAGGCGGCGGTGCGGAGGGTGACGCGGATGCCGCGCGCGGCGAGCTGGGCGCCGACCTGCTCGAGGTACCGTTCGCTGCCTCCGCCCTGGGGGTGCCCGGTATCGCGCCAGCACAGCAACAGAACCTCGCGCACGTGGCGACCCCCTGTGGTTCGTCGTCGACGGTTGTATCCCGGAACACACTAACGGGTGCAGGGGCACCCGCGGTGGAGGGTTACCGGCGGGTAGTGCAGTGCGAGTGCCGCTATGGTTGCTCCTCGTGGTTGTTCCGACCCTGCCCGTCCCCCCGGTGGCCCGCACCTTCGCCCGGCGCGCCACCCTGCGCCGGTCCGTCGGACTGCTCGGCGACTTCCGGCACGAGCAGTCCGCACCCGAGCTGTTCTACGGCTCGCTCGCACGCGACACCGTCGACCTGATCGGTGATCTGTACGCGGGCCTGACCGGCCGGGACCTCACCGGCACGACCGTCGTCGACGTCGGCGGCGGACCGGGATACTTCGCGGAGGTGTTCGGCGCGGCGGGCGCCCGCTACGTGCCGGTCGAGCCGGATCCGTCGGAGATGCACGCGGCCGGCCTCGCCGTGGGCGGGTCGGTCCGCGGCTCGGGCCTCGCGCTGCCGCTGCGCACGGGGTCGGTGGACGTGTGCTTCTCGTCGAACGTCGCCGAGCACGTGGCGCAGCCGTGGGTGATGGCCGAGGAGATGCTGCGGGTGACACGGCCGGGTGGGTTGACGGTGCTGTCGTACACGCTGTGGTGGGGCCCCTTCGGCGGGCACGAGACCGGCCCGTGGCACGCGTTCGGCGGCGAGTACGCGGCCCGGCGGTACGCCCGCCGGCACGGCCGGGAACCGAAGAACCGGTACGGGGTCTCGTTGTTCGAGGTGGGCTGCCGCGACGGGCTGCAATGGGCGCGGTCGACGCCGCACGGGGAGCTGCTGGCCGCGTTCCCCCGGTACCACCCGCGCTGGGCGTGGTGGCTGGTCCGGGTCCCCGCGCTGCGGGAGTTCCTGGTCAGCAACCTGGTGCTCGTGCTGCGCCGGCGCTGATGGTCGCGCTCGCCCTCGACGTCGGCGGCACCAAGATGGCGGCCGCCCGCGTCCGCGCCGACGGCACGCTCGGCACACCACGGACGGTGCCGACGCCGGTGCACGGGGTGTGGGCGGCGTGCGCGCAGCTGCTGCGGCAGGCCGCCGCGGGGAGCGAGGTGACGGCCGTCGGGATCGCCAGTGCCGGACCGGTCGACGCCGGCGCCGGCTCGGTGGCGCCGATCAACATCGGCGAGTGGGCGCGCGGATTCGATCTGGCCGATGCCGTGCGCGGGCTGTTCCCGCGCTCCCGGGTGCGGCTCGCGGTCGACGGGGCCGCGGCCGCGCTGGCCGAGCACCGGCTCGGGGCGGGTCGGGGCGCCGCCGACCTCGTCGGCGTGGTGGTCTCCACCGGCATCGGCGGTGGCCTGGTGCTGGGCGGCCGGATCGCCGGGGGCCGGACCGGCAACGCGGGCCACATCGGGCACATGGTGTCGAGCTCGGGTACCGATCCGTGTGCGTGCGGGGGCGTCGGGTGCGTGGAGACCGTGGCGAGCGGGCCCGCCGCGGTGCGGTGGGCGCGGGCGCACGGCTGGTCCGGTGCCGACGGGACGGCGCTGGCCCGCGACGCGGGCGCGGGCGATCCTGTCGCGGTGGCCGCGCTGGAACGGGCGGGGACGGCCCTGGGGGAGGTGATCGCGTCGGCCGCGGCGCTGGTCGACGTGGACCTCGTGGTGGTCGGCGGGGGATTCGCCCAGGCCGGCGCGCCGCTGTGGCAGCCGATGCGCGCGGCTGCGTCCCGGCACGCGCGGCTGCCGTTCCTGTCCGGGCTGCGGCTCGTCCCGGCGCGGCTCGCCGCCACGGGAACCCTGGCCGGCGCCGGGTTCCTCGCCGTCGCGGACTGAGCTTCGGCGCGAATCGCCCGCGCCGCGGCCCCTTCTCGCGTCACAATACGAAGGTATTGCCCTCGGGGACGGGAGCGGCCATGACGCCTTTCCAGCGCTACATCGCCGAGGAGATCGCGGTGGATCACGCCGACGGTCTGCTCACCCGCCGCGAGGCGCTGCGCCGGCTGGGGCTGCTGGGGTTGAGCCTCACCGCGTCGTCCGCGCTGCTGGCGGCCTGTGCGACCGAGAACGATTCGTCTGCAACATCTTCCACCCCGTCCGGGGCCGCCCCCGCATCGCCGGACCGGCCGCCGCCGGGCACCGCGGAGGCCGTGGCGACGGAGCCGATCACGTTCGCCGGGCCGGAAGGACGAACGCTGCAGGGCGCATGGGCGCCTGCGGCGGACCCACGGGGCGCCGTGCTCGTGATCCACGAGAACAAGGGGCTCAACGACCACATCCGCTCGGTGGCCGGGCGCCTGGCCGGGGCCGGCTACTCGGCGCTCGCGATCGACCTCCTCTCCGAGGAGGGCGGCACGGCCGTGTTCACGGACCCGGCACAGGCCACGGCGGCGCTGAGCACCGTTCCGCCGCAACGGTTCTCCCAGGACATGCGGTCGGGCATCGACGAACTGACCCGGCGGGTACCCGATCGGGGCATCGGCGCCGTGGGATTCTGCTTCGGCGGCGGTATGACGTGGCTGCTGCTGACGACCGGCGACCCGCGCGTCGCGGCGGCCGTCCCGTTCTACGGACCGCTGCCCGACGCTGCCGACTTCGCCGGCTCCCGCGCCGCCGTCCTCGCGATCTACGCCGAACTCGACCAGCGGGTGAACGCCTCGCGGGACGCGGCGACCGCGGCGCTCGAGCGGGCGGGCCTCGCCCACGAGGTGGTCACCTACCCCGGCGCCGACCACGCCTTCTTCAACGACACCGGCCCCCGGTACAACGCGGACGCGGCCGCCCAGGCGTACGACCGGATGCTCGCCTGGTTCGGGACCCACCTGGCCTGACCCCTTCCGAAAACCTGTAACGTGTTCTAGTGTTCGAGGTCACAGTCCCCGGTGGCCGGAAGGAGAGCGCGTGAGCATCGACCCTGCCGCGTCGACGTCCGCCGGCCACGACGCCGAGGTCGCCCGGCCCAGCGACTCCCGGCGCGATCCCGAGCAGGTTCGGGAGAACCTGCGTTCGTGGCTCGCGACGAAGGTGACCGACCCGGTCGTCGAGAACGTGCACATCCCCGAGACCACCGGCATGTCCAGCGAGACGCTGCTGTTCGACGCCCGCTGGGACGGCGTCGACCGTCCGCTCGTCGCCCGCGTCGCCCCGGCCGAGACCGCCGTGCCCGTCTTCCCCACCTACGACCTCGAGGGCCAGGCCCGTGTCATGCGCGCCGTCGCCGAGCACTCCCGTGTGCCCGTCCCGGCTGTGCACTGGTACGAACCCGACCCCGCACCGCTCGGAGCCCCGTTCTTCGTCATGACCCGCGTCGCCGGTCGCGTACCGCCGGACGTGATGCCGTACAACTTCGGCTCCTGGGTCACCGAGGCCGGCGACGCCGAGCGCGCCGCCATGCAGGACGCCTGCGTCGAGGTGCTCGCCGGGGTCCACGGCGTCCCGCCGGCGAGCGCCGGGCTGGGACCGGCCGGCACCGTCGCCGACGCCGTCCGGGCGCACCTGGATCGTCAGCGCGCCTACTACGAATGGACCACCCGCACCGGCGGGCCCCGCTCCCCGCTCGTCGAGCGGGCGCTCACCTGGCTCGACACCCACCGTCCCGAAGACCGCTCCCCCGCGGTGCTGTGCTGGGGCGACGCGCGGATCGGCAACATCCTCTTCGACGGGTTCCGGCCCGTCGCGGTGCTCGACTGGGAACTGGCCACCCTGGGCGCCCGCGAGATGGACCTGGCCTGGATGACGTTCCTGCACCGGTTCTTCGAGGACATCGCCGTCGCCGCCGGGCTCCCGGGCCTGCCGGACTTCCTGCGTCTCGACGACGTGGCCCGCACGTACGTGCAGCGCACCGGTCACGTCCCCCGCGACCTGCACTTCTACACCGTCCACGCGGCGCTGCAGCACGCGATCATCATGCTGCGCATCCACACTCGCGCGGTGCACTTCGGGCACGCGGAACCACCCGACGACCCCGACGACGGGATCATGCACCGCGCCACCCTCGAGGCGATGCTCGACGGCACCGACCGGCAGGGGCCGGCGTCGTGAGCTCCCTCTCCCCGCTGGACGACTACCCCGTCCACCAGACGGCCGAACCGATCCGGCGCGTCGCGACGTCCGATCGCAACTTCTACGACCGGTACTACTTCAACTGCTACCCCGCCGACACCGCCGACCTGTTCCTGATCGTCGGCATGGGCCAGTACCCGAATCTCGGTGTGGCCGACGCTTTCGCGGTGCTGCGCCGCGGCGACGACCACCTCGTCGTCCGGGCGTCGAAGGCCCTCGGGACCGATCGGACCGACACGACCGTCGGACCGCTGCGCGTCGAGGTGCTCGAGGGACTGCAGCGGCTGCGGGTGGTCCTCGAGCCGGGTCACGCCGAGACCGCCGACCTCTCCTTCGATATCACCTTCGACGGCACCGTCCCGGCCACCGAGGAGACACCGCAGCGACTGCGCCAGCTCGAGCGCGTCGTCATGGACACGTCACGGTTCGTGCAGTCCGGCCGATGGTCGGGCACTCTCACGGTCGACGGGCAGACGCGGCAGGTGGATCCGCGGACGTGGCTCGGCAACCGCGACCGCTCGTGGGGCGTGCGCCCGGTCGGGGAACCGGAGCCGCCCGGACGCAAGGCACACGAGGGCACGCCCGGCTTCTTCTGGATCTATTCGGTGATGCAGTTCGAGAACGACACGCTCGTCACGATCGTGCAGGAGGACGACCAGGGTCGGCGTCTGGTCGAGGAGGCGATCCGGATCCGGTCCGGCGCCGAGCCCGAGTGGCTGGGCCGGCCGGAACACCGGCTGGTGTTCGCGCCGGGCACCCGCAACGTCACGGGGGCGGTACTGACATTCCACCGGCCCGGGTCGGAAGTCGTGACCGTCGACTGCGAACTGCTGGTGCCGAACCTGCTCGCCGTCGGTACCGGCTACGGGCTCGAGCAGGACTGGCGGCACGGCATGTGGCAGGGCGAGCTGGTGGTGCAGTCGCTGCGCCGCGACGTCCGCGAGATCGACCCGGCGTTGCTGCTGTTCTGCCCCACCGACCATCTCGCGCGGTTCCGGATCACCGGGTCGGACGCGGTCGGCACGGGGCTGTTCGAGGTCGCCGTGATCGGGCCGCACCGGCAGTACGGCTTCACCGGGTTCGTCGACACCCACCCCGCCCGGTCGGACAAGTGAGCAACCGAAGATCGTTGAGGAAAGGTGACATGACCGATTACGACAAGCTCTTCATCGGCGGACGCTGGGCCGCCCCTTCCACCGACGAGCGCCTCGAGGTGTTCTCCCCGGCCACCGAGGAACGCGTCGGTTCCGTGCCGGTCGCCGGACCGCAGGACATCGACGCCGCCGTCGCCGCTGCCCGTCGCGCCTTCGACGACGGGCCGTGGCCCCGAACCACGCCGTCCGAGCGGGCCCAGGTGCTCGCCAAGGCGGCCAAGCTGATCGAGGAACGCAGCGCCGACCTCGCGGCGTCGCTGTCCGCCGAGATGGGCCAGCCGCCGGCCTCGGTGCAGATGATGCAGGTGACGCCGTCGCTGGCGACGATCAACTACTATGCGGGCCTTGCCGATTCGTTTCCCTGGACGGAAGAGCGCACCGGCGCCTTCGGACGCTCCCGGGTGACGCGCGAACCCGTCGGCGTGGTCGCCGCCGTCATCGCGTGGAACGTGCCGCTGTTCCTGATGATCAACAAGCTCGGGCCGGCCCTGCTCGCCGGCTGCACCGTCGTGCTCAAGCCCGCGCCCGAGTCGCCACTGACCACCAACGCGGTCGCCGAGATCTTCGCCGAGGCGGGGCTGCCCGAGGGCGTGCTCTCCCTCGTCCCGGGCGGCGCCGAGACCGGCGAGTACCTCGTCTCGCACCCGGACCTCGACAAGATCACCTTCACCGGTTCGACCGCCGTCGGCAAGCACATCGGCGAGATCGCGGCCCGCAACCTCAAACGCTGCTCGCTCGAACTCGGCGGCAAGTCCGCCGCCATCGTCCTCGAGGACGCCGACCTCGACTCGACGATCGCGATGCTCGTGATGTCCGGTCTGATGAACACCGGGCAGGCCTGCGTCGGCCAGACCCGCATCCTCGCGCCGCGCTCGCGCTACGACGAGGTCGTCGAGAAGATGGTCGCGACCGCCGCGTTCTTCCCCGTCGGCGCCCCCGACGACCCATCCGCACAGCTCGGGCCCCTGATCTCCGCCAAGCAGCGCGACCGCGTCGAGAGCTACATCGCCAAGGGCAAGGAGGAGGGCGCGCGAGTGGTGCTCGGCGGTGGCCGGCCCGCCGGACTCGACAAGGGATACTTCGTCGAACCGACCATCTTCGCGGACGTCGACAACTCCATGACTATCGCGCGCGAGGAGATCTTCGGTCCCGTGCTGTGCGTGATCCCGTACGACAGCGTGGACGAGGCGGTGAAGATCGCCAACGACTCCGACTACGGCCTCGCCGGCTCCGTCTACACCACCGACGTCGCCAAGGGCCTCGAGGTGGCGTCGCGGGTACGCACCGGCACCTACGGCATCAACTGGTACGCCTTCGACCCGGGCTCGCCGTTCGGCGGCTACAAGAATTCCGGTATCGGACGGGAGAACGGCCCTGAGGGCGTCGAGGCGTTCTGCGAGACCAAGTCGGTGCTGTACCCGCCCGGCTACGGCGCCTGACCCCCTCTCCCGGGTCTGGGCCGAATGTCACATCGGGTCGATCCAGTCGACCCGATGTGACATTCGGCCGTCAGACGGCGATGGACGTCAGATGTACATCGCGGGATCGATGTAGCACGCCGGGTCGACGAGTTCCTCGTGCGACTTGCGCGGCCGGATCGTCGCCGGGATGCCGACGGCGATCGAGTCGGCGGGGACGTCGCGGGTGACGACCGCGTTCGCGCCGATCGCGACGTCGTCGCCGATCACCACCGGCCCGAGGACCTTCGCCCCCGCGCCGATGGTGACCCGGTTACCGATGGTCGGGTGCCGCTTCGTCCGTGCCAGCGACCGTCCGCCGAGCGTGACGCCGTGATAGATCATCACGTCTTCGCCGATCTCGGCGGTCTCTCCGATCACCACGCCCATGCCGTGGTCGACGAAGAATCGCCGGCCGATCGTCGCGCCGGGGTGGATCTCGATGCCCGTGAGGAAGCGGGTGAACTGCGCCAGGATGCGGGCCGGTCCCCGCAGCGCCGGCCGCGCCCACATCCGGTGTGCCAGCCTGTGCGACCAGATCGCGTGCAGGCCCGAGTACACGAGGGCGTTCTCCATGTCACCACGCGACGCCGGATCGTGGCCCCGGGCCGCCTGCAGGTCTTCCCGGAGGGTGCGCAGAACACTCACGATTCGTTCAGTCCCGGATGTGCTCGAACAGCGGAGTGGAGATGTACCGCTCGCCGAAGTCGCAGACCACGGCGACGATGAGCTTGCCCGCATTCTCCGGCCGCTTCGCCAGTTCCAGCGCCGCCCACACGATCGCACCGGACGAGATGCCGCCGAGGATGCCCTCCTGCGTGCCGAGATCCCGGCCCACGCGCACGGCGTCGTCGAACGAGACGTCGACGATCTCGTCGTAGACCGCCCGATCGAGCACGTCCGGCACGAAGTTCGCGCCGATGCCCTGGATCTTGTGCGGGCCCGGCTGCCCGCCGGTGAGGATCGGCGAATCGATGGGCTCGACGCCGACGATCTTCACCTCCGGCTTGTATTCCTTGAGCCTGCGGCCCGCTCCGGTGATGGTGCCGCCGGTGCCGATGCCGGCGACGAAGATGTCGACCTCCCCGCCGGTGTCCTTCCAGATCTCCTCACCGGTGGTGTTGTAGTGGATCTCCGGGTTCGCCGGGTTCGCGAACTGGCGGGCGAGGATCGCGTTCTCGGTCTTCGCGACGATCTCCTCCGCCTTCGACACCGCGCCGGCCATACCCTCGGAGCCGGGGGTCAGGACGATCTCGGCGCCGAACGCCCGCAGCATCACGCGCCGCTCGGTGGACATCGTCTCGGGCATCGTCAGGATGACCTTGTAGCCGCGTGCGGCACCGACCATCGCCAGTGCGATGCCGGTGTTGCCGCTGGTCCCCTCGACGATCGTCCCACCGGGACGCAGCTCGCCGGACTTCTCGGCCGCGTCGATGATCGCCACGCCGATCCGGTCCTTGACGCTGTTGGCCGGGTTGTAGAATTCGAGCTTCACCGCGACCTGGGCGTCGAGCCCCTCGGTCAGCCGGTTCAGCCGCACGATCGGGGTTCGCCCGACCAGCTCGGTGACATTGTTGTAGATACCGCTCATGGGCCCGATCCTCCTCCCGGTCGCAGTGCCGACCGGATTGGTTCCGTCGTCACCTATTGCATCATTCCGCCGGATGCCCGATTCACGTGGGGAGCCGACAACGGCCCTACCGCGAACCCCTCGCCGCAGAACTGACCGAATGTCACATTCCTTCGATCGAATCGAACCCGTGTGACATTCGGTCCGTGGCCCGGGACGAAGGATGTCGGAAACGTCCAATACTGCAGCTCGTGACGACGCCAGACTGGTCGCATGACGCATTCCGTGAAACCGATTCCCACCGGCTACACCGCCCTCACACCGTTCCTCGTCGTGGACGGTGCGGCCCGCGCCGTCGAGTTCTACCGCACGGTGTTCGGCGCCGAGGTCGTCGACCGCACCGACGGACCCGACGGCACGATCGCCCATGCCGAACTGGACTTCGGCAGCGGCCGGCTCCAGCTGAGCGACCCCGCGCCGGCCATGGGCCTGCGCGCCCCGGACGGGACGAACGCCGTCGACCATTCCTACGTGCTGTACTGCACCGACGTCGACGCGACGTTCGCCCGGGCCGTCGAGCAGGGGGCGCAGGTCTTCGAGGAACCGTCGACGTTCGTCACCGGGGACCGGTTCGGGACGATCCTCGATCCGTTCGGGCACCGGTGGGCGATCATGACGCGGGTCGAGGACGTCCCGCCCGAGGAGGCACGACGTCGCATCGACGAATGGCTCACGAGCCGGTCGTCCTGAACAGCCGGCACCCTTGAAACGCCGAATGTCACATCGGATCGATCCAAGCGATCCGATGTGACATTCGGTCGGTCAGGCGTCAGCCGAGGCGCTGCTTCAGGGCCTCGAACTCGTCACGGATGCCGGAGGGCACCTTCTCACCGAGGAACTCGAAGTACTCCTCGATCAGGGGCAGCTCTTCCTTCCACTCCGCCACGTCGACCTTCAGTGCCTCGTCGACGTCGTCGCGGTCGACGTCGAGGCCCTCCAGGTCGAGGTCCGCGGCCGACGGCACGAAGCCGATGGGTGTGGACTGGGCGCCGGCCCGGTGCTCGATGCGATCGACGATCCACTTGAGCACTCGGGAGTTCTCGCCGAAGCCCGGCCACAGGAAGCGGCCGTCGTCACCGCGACGGAACCAGTTCACGTAGAAGATCTTCGGCAGCTTGTCCGAGTCGGCGGACTTGCCGATGTTGATCCAATGGTTCAGGTAGTCGCCGGCGTTGTAGCCGATGAACGGCAGCATCGCCATGGGGTCACGACGGACGGTGCCGACCTTGCCCTCTGCGGCGGCGGTCTGCTCGGACGACAGCGTCGCACCGAGGAAGGTGCCGTGCTGCCAGTCGAGGGACTCGCTCACCAGCGGCACCGTCGTCTTGCGGCGACCGCCGAACAGGATCGCGGAGATCGGCACGCCCTGCGGATCGTCCCACTCGGGGGCGAGGATCGGGCACTGCGACATCGGGGTGCAGTACCGCGAGTTCGGGTGCGCGGCCGGGGTGCCGGACTCGGGAGTCCAGTCGTTGCCCTTCCAGTCCGTGAGGTGCTGCGGATCGCCCTCGAGCCCCTCCCACCACACGTCGCCGTCGTCGGTCAGCGCGACGTTGGTGTACAGCGTGTTGCCGGCCTCCATCGTCTTCATGGCGTTGGGGTTGGAGCCGTGGTTCGTGCCGGGCGCGACGCCGAAGAAGCCGTACTCGGGGTTGACCGCGTACAGCCGGCCGTCCTCACCGAACCGCATCCACGCGATGTCGTCGCCGAGGGTCTCGGCGCGCCAGCCCGGGATGGTCGGCTGGATCATCGCGAGGTTGGTCTTGCCGCAGGCGCTCGGGAACGCGGCCGCGATGTAGTAGGCCTTGTCCTCCGGCGAGATCAGCTTGAGGATCAGCATGTGCTCGGCGAGCCAGCCCTCGTCGTGCGCCATGGCCGACGCGATACGCAGCGAGTAGCACTTCTTGCCGAGGAGGGCGTTGCCGCCGTAGCCGGAGCCGTAGCTCCAGATCTCCCGGTCCTCCGGGAAGTGGGTGATGTACTTGGTGTCGTTGCACGGCCACGGCACGTCCTTCTGGCCGGGCTCGAGCGGTGCACCCACGGAGTGCAGGGCTTTGACGAAGGGCTTGTCGGTGCCCAGCTTCTCCAGGGCCGCGGTGCCCATGCGGGTCATGATCCGCATGGAGACGACGACGTACTCCGAGTCGGTGATCTCGACGCCGAGCTTCGGGTCGTCCGCGCCGAGCGGGCCCATGCAGAACGGCACCACGTAGAGGGTGCGTCCGCGCATGCTGCCGCGGTACAGCTCGGTCATGGTGGCCCGCATCTCGGCCGGGTCCATCCAGTTGTTGGTGGGTCCGGCATCGACCTCGTTGCGCGAGCAGATGAAGGTGCGCGACTCGACGCGCGCAACGTCCGACGGGTCGGAGTTACCCAGGAAGGAATTGGGCTTCTTCTCGTCGTCGAGGCGGGTGAAGGTCCCTGCCTCGACCAGCTGGGTGGTCAGCCGGTCCCATTCCTCGTCGGACCCGTCGGCCCAGACGACCCGGTCCGGCTGAGTGAGTTCGGCGACCTCCTGTACCCATGCGAGCAGCTCGGCGTGCTGGGTCGGGGGCGTGCCGTCGGTGCCGTTCAGACCGGGAATGGTCACTGAGGTCATCAAACTCTCCTGGGGTGCGCCGGAACCGGATCCCTCCCCCGACCTGCGACGAACCGTCCCAGGGACCAGCGGCGGACCCGGACTCCCCCTCTCGGCAGGGGTACCACCCGCTTCCTCCGTGGCCGAACGGACGAGGCGGGCGCCGGATGTCCTATTCATAGAGGTTAACGCCGGACTTCGGGGTGATGGCAATCGGGGCCGGTCGGAAATGTCACAGAAACGATTCAGAGGGGTGACAGCGTACCCGCCTCACGCCCTCTCGGCACAGGCGATTTGTCTCACTTTCCCCCGTCCAGGTGACCTTCGTCAATGCGGGTCCAGGACTCTGCCCCGTCGACGTCGCACCGGAACTGCCACACGCCGAACCGTCCGTCGTCGCCGAGTTCGGTGACCCGGTCGAACCAGCCGTCGGCGTCGGTGTCCGACGCGACGACGAGGGCCTCCGCGGTGGTGAACGTGACGGTCTCGGGCAGGCCGTCGCCGTCGACGTCCACGGGCGGGGGCAGCGCGCCCGGGCCGACCGGGTCGAGCAGGGCCGGGACCAGTCCCGGGACGAACGACGGACGTCCCGGGACGGGTGGACCGGGTTCCCCGTCGTCGATGTCGATCGAACCGTCCACCATCGTGCGCTCCTCACTCCCGTGCCACACCGTCGGATGCCGTCATCGCGTTGGACGCACCCGCCCGGCCGGCGGTTCCCGCCCGGGCGAGTACCGCGAGATCGCGCTCGCAGGCCGCCAGCTTCCCGGCCCGGTCCTCGGCGCGACGTCGCAGTTCGTCGTCGACGGCGGCGATGCGCTCCCGCGCGGCGGCGATCCGGGCGGCACGCGCGGTGGCGACGGCGGCCGCGAGCCGGGCCTCGGCGTCGACGAGCCGCTCGAGCGCGACGGCCTCGAGCTCGGCCCGCACGTCGACGAGTTCCTCGAGCGCCCACCGGCGCATCCGATCCCGATCGGCGAGCCGGCGCCGTATCCGCACCAGCCACCACGCGGCCGCCGCGCCGAGCAGCAGGCTCAGCGGTACCGTCGCCAGCTCGAGCCCGGGCACCAGGGACAGCGGGGACACCGCGACCCGTCCCAGTCCGGCCGCCGCCGAAGCACCGATCACCACGGTGAGGCGGTCCTCCACGGAACGTCGTGGGGACGGGGGCGCGAGACGCGGAGGCGCCATCGGCGGTCCGGCCGGTCGCTGTTCGATCGGATCGAGGCGGGCCAGCCGCGCGGTGACGACCGCGTCCACCCGGACGTACAGGCCGCGCACCGCGTCGTCGAGCAGATCCGGCACGAGCGCCGGATCCACCGACTCGAGTGCGTCGCGGACCTCGGCGGACGCCGCCCGGACGGCCGCCGCCACGGCCTGCGCGGTGTCGAGGCGGGCCCGTTGCAGCTCGGCTCGGAGACTGCCGTCGTCGGTGGGAGTGGACGCGCGCAGGCTCCATCGCGCCCGTTCGGCGCGCAGTGCCGCGGTGTCGTCGCCGGCGCGCAACTCGGCGGCCGCGCGGATCACGAGGTGGCGGGTCTCGGCGACGACGGCGGTGCGCAGGGCCCGATCCGTGTGCGGGCCCGCGACGAGCGCCGCCGTCAGGGCCTCGTGCAGGTCCACGATCCCGGATTCGAGTCGCAGCACCGCGCCCGCGTCGCCGCCGACCACGCGGGCGCGGGCGGCGAGCGACGTCCCGACGGGCAGCAGGGCCACCGGACCGAGCCAGGGCGCGTGCCGCTGCAGCAGCGCGACGTCCCTGTCGTGCACGTCCCGCCAGTCCGGGTGCGCGTCGATGCCGGTGAGGGCGCACACCACGCGGCCGGCGCCCCGCCCGGCGGACTCGAGGACGGCGAGTTCGGTCCGGCCGAGGTAGGCCGAGGCCTCGAACACCATGAGTACGACAGTCGCGGGACCGTCGCGGACGTACTCCGGGGCAGCGTCGAGCGCGGAGAGTTCGTCGACGAGGACTGCGCAACCGCAACCGTCGACCCCGGCCACCCGGACCCGCGGCGGGCCCGCCGGTGCGTGCAGCCGAGCCCATCCGTCCGGGTTCCAGCGGCGCACGACGTCGCCGACGTCGGCCGGGATCACCACTCCGACCCGAGGAGATCGTCGAGGACGGATTCGATGACGTCGCGGGCTCGCGGGCCGGCCGCGATGCCGGCCAGGTCGCGGGCGAGCGCAGCGGCGCGGCGGCGGCGCGCGGATCCGAGCCGGTCGGCCACCGCCGCCGGCGCCGACCCGGGCGCGAGGACCGGCCGTCGCACCTGCGCGGCGGCGTGGGCGAATGCGGCGTCGGCGTCGTCGAGTCCCTCGGTCCGATCGAGCACGACGACGAGTCGTTCGGCGTCGACGGTGAGGAGCGCCGCCAGATCGGCGGGGTGCGCCCGCGCGGCGAGGACGAGGAGGACGACGTCCGCGTCGAGGACCGGTTCGGGCCGGTCCGGCGAGTCGAGTTCCGCGGCCTCGACGCGCGCGACCGCCGCCTCGACGGCGGTGCGGAGGGTGGGACGGACGGCCCCGCCGCGACCGGCGATCTGCACCCGCAGCGGGGCGTCGTGCCGCTCCAGGGCGCGCTGGGCCTGTCGGCCGGCTCCGGCGTCGAACCGGCCGATGTCCTCGACGATCTGCCGCCACCGAGCGTGCGCGACCCCCGCATCCCCCACCATGACCACCCCCGTGTGTCGCCGCCGATTCTGACAGAGGGGGCGGGCGACGGCAGCGGCCCGGGGCGTCGGCACCCTGAGAAAACACTGTGGTCACTTCAGTCCCTCCTGCCACACACTCCGTCGATACGCGACAATGGTCGGGTGAACGACGCCGATCTGGACACGACCGAGACGCTGGAGCAGGGCCCGACCCGAGGAAACCGTCTGTACCCGCGGGTGACGAGTTTCCGCTCGCGGCGGGGTGCGCTGACGCTCCCGCAGCAGGAGTCGTGGGACCGCTGCTGGCCCGAGCTGGGCCGCGACGTCGGCGACGACCGGCTCGACATGGATGCCTGGTTCGGCCGCTCCGCACCGGTCGTGCTGGAGATCGGCTCCGGCACCGGAACCGCCGCGGTGACGATGGCCCGTGCCGAACCACACGTGAATCTCGTCGCCGTCGAGGTCTACAAGCCCGGTATCGCGCAGACCCTGCAGCAGATCGAGCGCACCTACGACACCGACACGCCGATCCGGAACCTGCGGATCCTGCGCGGCGACGCCGTCGAGGTACTCGAGCACATGGTGGCCCCCGAGTCGCTGACCGGAGTGCGGGTGTTCTTCCCCGACCCGTGGCCCAAGGCCCGCCACCACAAGCGCCGGCTCCTGCAGCCACCGACGTTCGCCCTGATCGCGAGCCGGCTGCAGCCGGGCGGCGTGCTGCACGTCGCGACCGACCACGCCGAGTACGCCGAAGCCATCGCCGAGGCGGGCAACGCCGAGCCGTTGCTGACGAGCCTCGACTGGGAGTCCCCCATCAGCCACGAACGACCCGTCACGAAGTTCGAGGACAAGGCGCAGCGGGTGGGCAGCAGCATCACGGAGCTCGTCTGGGGGAAGATCAGGGCATGAGCGTCCACGGAGAAGTGTCCGACGTGTCCGCGGCTCCCCCGGCGGACGGCACCGAGCGGCGCGAGCGGGTGCTGCTCGTGTGGGACGCGCCGAACCTGGACATGGGTCTCGGTGCCATCCTGGGTGGCCGGCCCACCGCCGCGTACCGGCCGCGGTTCGACGCGCTCGGACGGTGGCTGCTCAGCCGCACGGCCGAACTCTCACGCACCACGACGGCCACCCTCGAACCCGAGGCGACGGTGTTCACGAACATCGCCCCGGGCAGCGCCGACGTGGTCCGCCCGTGGGTCGAGGCGTTGCGCAACGTGGGTTTCGCGGTGTTCGCCAAGCCGAAGATCGACGAGGACAGCGACGTAGACTCCGACATGTTGCGGCACATCGCGCTGCGACGCAGTGAGGGTCTGGCGGGGGTGATGGTCGCCTCCGCCGACGGGCAGGCGTTCCGGGAACCGCTCGAGGAGATCGCCGCCACCGGCGTGGCGGTGCAGGTCCTCGGTTTCCGCGAGCACGCCAGCTGGGCGGTCACGTCCGAGGTGCTCGACTTCCTCGACCTCGAGGACATCCCGGGGGTGTTCCGCGAGCCGCTGCCACGCGTGAGCCTGGACTCGCTGCCCGACGAGGGCGCCTGGTTGCAGCCGTTCCGACCGCTGTCCGCCCTGCTCGTGGGCCGCAAGAGCGTGGCCGAATAGGAGAGTTTCGTGTTCGACCGCTGGGGAGAGCTCGTCCACCGTGCGCGCTTCACCGTCATCGCGGTGATGGTCGCCGGTCTGCTCGGGCTCGCCGGGTACGGCGCGGGCCTGAGCGATCATCTCAGTCAGAGCGGCTGGGACGATCCCGGCTCGGAGTCCGTCGCCGCGGCGAAGCTGGCCGACGGCACCTTCGGCCGGGACACGAACGGCGACGTCCTCGCGCTGTACACGGCGCCGGAGGGCAGGACGGTCGACGATCCGGAGTTCGCGGCGAAGGTCAAGGACAGCCTGAACTCGCTGGTCGCGGACCACTCCGATCAGATCCTGAAGATCAACGGCGCATACTGGCCGACGAACGGGGCCCCCGCGGTGCCCGCTCTCGCGGACGAGTCCCGGCAGCACGCGGTGGCGTCGATCGCCATCGCCGGCGACAACGACACCGAGCTGACCAACAACTTCCGCGACGTGAAGGACGAGTTCCTCATCGACGGGGTCGACGTGCAGCTCGCCGGCCTGCAACCGATCTCCGGCGCCCTCAACGACACGATGGCGCAGGACATCAAGCGCATGGAACTGCTCGCCATCCCGGCGGTCGGCATCCTGCTGTTCTTCGTCTTCGGCGGGGTGATCGCGGCCGCGATGCCGCTGATCACCGGCGGACTGACGGTCGTCGCCGCCAACGGCATCGTGCGGCTCATCACGAACTTCACCGAGGTGAACTCGTTCGTCGCCCCGGTGGTGTCGCTGATCGGCCTGGGTCTGGCGATCGACTACGGCCTGTTCATGGTGTCCCGGTTCCGGGAGGAACTCGCCGAGGGTTACGCCACACCCGCCGCGATCCGCCGCACGGTGATGACGGCGGGACGCACCGTGGTGTTCTCCGCGACGATGGTCGTCACCAGCCTCGGCGGCCTGCTGCTGTTCCCGCAGGGATTCCTCAAGTCCGTCGCCTACGGCGCGATCGCGACGGTGTCCCTCGCGGCGATCACCTCGATCACACTGCTGCCCGCCATGCTGGCCATCCTCGGCAAGAACATCGACAAGTGGGGCTGGTCCCGATTCGGGCAGATCCAGTCCAACGAACAGATCGAGAACAGCGTCTGGGGACGCATCACCCGCTGGGTGATGCGCAACCCGCTCAAGGTCACGATTCCCACCGTGATCGGCCTGCTGCTGCTCATCGTGCCGCTGACCGGCATCAAGTTCGGCGGCATCAACGAGACCTACCTGCCGCCCGACCACCCGACCCGGCTCGCTCAGGAGCAGTTCGACGAGTTGTTCCCCGGCCAGCGCGCCGAGCCGGTACGCATCGTCGTCCGCGGGGCCGAGGGGGGCGATCTCAACCAGATCATCCAGACGGCCAGCTCGGCGCCCGGCCTGGTGGAGAAGTTCTCCATCGAGGGCCCCGCTCGGGACGGCGTCCGCGTCGTCAAGGCCGGCCTCGAGGACCGCAACAACTCTGCGGAGACCATCGACTATCTGCACGCGGCGCAGTGGCCCGACGGCGTGGAGGTACTCGTCGGCGGGACACCGGCGATCGAGCAGGATTCGATCGCCGCCCTGATGAACACGCTGCCGTTGATGGTGACGGTGGTCGTGGTGCTCACGACCCTGCTGATGTTCCTGGCCTTCGGGTCACTGGTGCTGCCGATCAAGGCGGCACTGATGAGCGCACTGGGCCTGGGCTCCACCCTCGGCATCCTCACGTGGATCTTCATCGACGGCCACGGCGCCGGCGCCCTGAACTTCACCCCCGGCCCCATCATGTCGCCGGTACTCGTGCTCATCATCGCGATCATCTACGGCCTGTCCACCGACTACGAGGTGTTCCTGCTCTCCCGGATGGTCGAAGCCCGCTCGCAGGGGGCGAGCACCACCGAGTCCATCCGGATCGGCACGGCCCACACCGGCCGCATCATCACGGCCGCGGCGCTGATCCTGATCGTCGTGACCGGCGCCTTCGGCTTCTCGGAACTGGTGATGATGAAGTACATCGCCTACGGCATGATCGCGGCCCTGATCATCGACGCCACCGTCATCCGCATGCTGCTCGTGCCGGCGACGATGAAGCTGCTCGGCGACGACTGCTGGTGGGCACCGGCGTGGATGAAGCGCATCCAGGCCAGGATCGGGCTCGCCGAGCCGATCCTCGACAACGAGCTCATGCCGCAGGACGTGCCGGAGCTGATCACCGTCGGCATGTTCGGTCCGGCCACCGTCGCAGCCACCGGGTCGCATCGCCTGCCGACCGTCGCCGGCGTCGCCATGGACGATCCGATGACGCAGCCGCTGCCGAAGATCGCCCCACCCCGCTCGGCCGCCGAGCAGCGGCGCGTGCGCGACCTGCAGCCACCCGTCCGCCGGTCGGCGCCCCCTCGCCCACCACGCCCGGCGGAGCCGCCGGCACGGGCCCCGGAGGATCGGGACCGACCGCCCCGCCGCCCGACCGGTGCCGCCCCGGCCCAGGCACGGCCGCAGCAGCCGGCGGCGGCGAATCCGTCGGGCCGGATCCCGACGCCGCCGCGGCCGGCTCCCACCCCGGACAGTCCCCGCCCGCCGGCACCCGAACCCCAGCCACGCCCCGAGCGGGCGCAGGCCCCGCAACCGCAGGCCCCGCAACCGCAGGCACAGCATCCCCTGCCGCAGCGGCCCCGCCCGCAGCAGGTCCCGGACCCGCAGACGCCGCCCCCGACCCCGAGCGGCGAGCGGGGCGGGGTTCCCCCCACGGACAGCCGTCACCCTGCCACGCCCCCGTTGCCCCGCCGGCAACGCGGCGACGTGCCACCGCCGGTGACCCAGACCTACGTGCGCCCGCAGGCACAGCCGCAACGGCGCTCTTCCGGCGCACCGGCCCGGGACCCGCAGGCGATCGAGAACTGGCTCTCACAGCTGCGACGGGCCAACCCGCGGACGGCGGATCAGCCGGTCACCGACGATCGGGCGCAGCCGACACCCCCGGCGGAGGCCGGCGCCCCCACCGACGACGCCCCGGCGCAGCGGTCGCAGACCGACGAGCAGGATGCGCAGGGCGGCCGGCACGGAGGAGCCGAGAACAGCCAGTCGATCAGCGTGAGCGAACTGATCGCGCGGCAGCGTCGCGACTGACCGGCCGGATCAGTCCTCGTCGTGTCCAGGCTCCGCCGAGTCGGCTTCCCGACCGGCGAACGCCTTGGCGTAGCGGGTGCCGACCGCGAGCAGTAGCAGGCCCACGACGATGAAGGCGACGACCCGCCACACCCCTTCGAGGGCGGCGAGATCGAACAGGAAGAGCTTGGCCAGCGCGGCAGCGGTCAGCGACAGCCCCGCGGCCAGGGCGGCGTGTGCGTACTCGGTGCGCGCGAGACCGAGCGCCAGCATCGCGGTCGCCGCGATCATCCAGCAG
Source organism: Rhodococcus sp. GXMU-t2271 (assembly GCF_041414735.1). Lineage (NCBI taxonomy): Bacteria > Bacillati > Actinomycetota > Actinomycetes > Mycobacteriales > Nocardiaceae > Rhodococcus > Rhodococcus sp. GXMU-t2271. The sequence continues at coordinate 179,738 of NZ_JAUIZP010000001.1, read as the reverse complement.
ATGGTCGCGGCGGCGTGCCCGGCGACGAACCCCGCATCCGCGCCCCCCAGGAGCACGCCGGCCGTGACGAGCGCCGTGGTCACCGCGTACAGCACCACGAGCGCCACCCCGCTCCACATCCACGGCACGCCCCGGTCCCGGACGAGATGCAGTCGTGTCGCCGTCCACGCGAACAGCAGCGTGACCGCGGCGAGCAGGACCGCCGTGACCAGCGTGGTCACGTCGAGGCGGTCCACCGCCTGCATCCGGTCGGTGAGATTCTCGATTTCGGCCCCGTCGTAGAACATCGCGCCGCCGAGCACCCAGAAGCCGAGGCCGGCGACGAACAGCAACCGCGAGCGCATCGATGCGGCCGCGCCTGCATAACCGGCGGCGACGGCAAGCAGTACCGTGGCGGCCGCATCGGGGCTCGCACCGGTGAGGCATGCGTGCAGCAGCGCGAACGCCGCCACCGCGGCGGACGCCACCCTCAGCGGGCGCGACCGGGGGCCGGCGAGCGCGAACAGCGCGAGGTACCCGGCGGCGGCCGTGGCTTCGAGTGCGACGGCCGGCCACCGGTCCAGCCGCAGACCGACCGTGAGCAGCGGCAGCGCCGCGACCGCCAGGCACACCGCGGCGACGACGTCGCCCGGGTCCCGGCGCAGCAGCAGCACCGCGGTGCCGGCGACGAAGACGGCCACCGCCACCGGGAATCCGACCAGCCAGGCCAGCTCGCCACGGTCGGCTAATTCGCCCCCGGCGATCGTCGCCAGCAGGACCGCGACGATCGGCACGACCCGCGCGAGATGCAGCAGCGCCCAGTTGCGCTGCCACTGGGCCGGGAAGCTCGCGACGAGCAACACCAGCAGGAAGCCGAGCAGCGGCAGCGGATCGCCCTCCGACAGGGCCGGGGCGAGCAGAGCGGCACCGAGTACGAGCAGCACGGCCAGGATCCGGTCCGACCAGCGCACCGCGAGCGCGATGCCCGCACCGGCGACGACGAGGGCAGCGGCCAGACCGGCGACGGCAGGCACCCACCGGTAGTACGCGGTCGCCGCGAAGAGCACCAGGTAGCCGCCCGCGAAACCGGTCGCGGCCAGGGCAGCACCGCCGATGCGTCCGCCCTCGCGTCGGTGCACCCGGATCCCCACGGCGACGAGCGCGACGGCCAGCACCGCACCGGAGACGACGCGGGGCACGGGACCGAAGATCCCGGCCTGCGCGGCGAGCACGAGCAGCATCACGACGCCGATGAGGGTGACCGCCACTCCCGCGACGGCGAGCACCCGGCTGATCACGCCGTCGCGCTGCCACCACGGCTCCCGCGCCGACGCCGGCGGCGGCGGGACGACGGGCGGGACCGGCCGTGGGGGTGGCGGCGGGGTCCGCGACACGGACGGCGCGGGGGCCGGCACCGGCACCGGGGCCGGGGCCGGGGTGACAGCGAGGCGGTCGAGCTGGGCCCGTAGGTGCGCGACGTGCGCGCCGACAGCGAGCAGGTGCTGTTCGAGCGCGTAGCACTCGCCGGACAGCTGGGCGACGAGCCGCGGATCGAGACCGGGCGGGGTCGGCGTACTCATCCCTTCATGGTCCGTGGCTCGGCGTCCGGGGGCATGAGTATCACTACCGCAAATGCGGGCTCGGTCCCCCGCGGTGGGGGCGGAGGTGACCACGCACCTCACCGGAAGATCGTGCAGGACGTGGCGCCTCCCTCTTGCGCCGTCCCCCACAGCCTCTCTACAGTTGCGCGCAATATACGTAACTTTAAGTAACACAAACATGCTGTCTCGATGGAGGTGCCGCGGTGCATACGTCACAGAGGAAAACGCGTGAGGAAGCGCTTCCGGACCGCCGATGGACGGCCCTCGGCGCACTGGCAACCTCTTGTCTCGCCGTGTTGCTGGTCCTGCTCGACAACACCGTCGTCGTCGTCGCACTACCGACGCTGGCCAACGAACTCGACACGAGCTTCCGGGGGCTGCAGTGGGTCGTCGATTCCTACACGCTGCCCTTCGCCGGATTCCTGCTCATGTTCGGCTACCTCGGCGACAGGTTCGGACGCCGCCGCATCCTGCTCGGCGGTCTCGCCGGCATCGCGGTGATGTCGTTCGTCGGGGCCGTCGCGGAGTCGGTCACGCAGGTGCTGATCGCGCGTGCCGGTATGGGAATCGCTGCCGCAGCGGTCTTCCCGGCCACCCTCGCCATCATCACCACGGAATTCCGCACTCGGCGGGCACGCGCACTGGGCATTGCGACGTGGACCGCGATGTCCGGGTTCGCCGTCGCCATCGGCCCCGTCGTCGGCGGTTGGTTGCTGAACCACTTCTCATGGCACTCGGCGTTCTGGACGAACGTCCCCATCGCCCTGGTGGTCGCTGCCGCGACGCTCGTCTTCGTACGTGAATCGGGTTCGGACACAACCGGACCGATCGACCTGCCCGGGATCGTGATCTCGATTGCCGGCGTGTTCCTGCTGGTGTGGAGCTTCATCGAAGCGCCTCGACACGGGTGGCTCTCACCACTGACTCTCGGCGGCATCGCCACTGCACTCGGCCTGCTCGCCGTCTTCACGTGGTGGGAGCTGCGCGCCACCTACCCCGTGCTCGACGTGCGTCTGTTCCGGATCCCCCGCTTCGCGTTCCCCGCCCTCGCACTCGCGGTGGCATATTTCGCGATGTTCGGCTTCCTGTTCATCGTCAGCCAGTACTTCCAGGCCGTCCTGCTGATGGACCCCCTCACGTTCGGTATCCACTCGCTGCCGTTCGCTCTGTCGGTCGGCGTCAGTGCCCCGGTCGCCACCTGGCTGGGCTATCGGTACGGCCATGCCGGAGTCGTCGTGGCCGGGATGGTGATCCTCGCCACCGGTCTCTACTGGGCCGGCCAGGCTACGGTGGCTACGACGTACTGGGAGATTCCGTTCGGCTCGATGATCCTTCATGGGCCTGGGTCTGGGCACCGTCACCGGACCGGTGACCGACTCGATCATGTCGTCTGTCCCGCCGTCGGAGGCCGGAGCCGGCTCCGCAGTCAACGACACCACCCGCGAGGTCGGTGGGGCGCTCGGTATTGCGGTGCTCGGCTCGGTGCTGTTCGGCAAATACCACGAGATCGTCTCCGAGAAGCTCGACTCGTACGGTCCCTTGGTGGGCAGCCTCGTCTCCGACCGTGAACGCGACCTCGTCACCAACTCGCCCGTCTCGGTCCTCGCCGTCTTGGCACGCACGGACCTGCCACCCATGATCACCGACCCGGACGATCCGAACAGCCTCGTCTACGTGATGCAGGACGCCGCGATGCAGGGCTGGAAGTACTCGGCGCTGCTCATGGTCGCCAGCGTCGTCGCCACCGCGATCGTGTTCGCCGTCTTCATGCCGTGGAGGCGGGGCCGCTCCCTCATCGACTCGGCGACCGGCCCCGACCAGGACTCACCGCACCCCTCGCTGTCCGATGTCCTTGCCGAACGTCGGGTGCAGAGCGGCAACCAGGACCCGCTGCCCGCTGCCGAACGGTCGCAACGGCGATTCGCCCCGCGATGCGCGCGATGACCGGAAGCCGATCCCAGGTCTCTCCCCGGATGCTGCTGCTCAGCCCAGCAGTTTGCGCAGGGTCGTCCCCAGCGGGTGTTTGACGTTGACGGAACCGAGGCGGACGGTCCCGTCGACGATCAGATGCAGCGGACCGAACGGGGGCCCGTTGCGCACCTTCGACTGGGCACTCGCGGCGACCGTGTCGAGACCGTTGATGTCGGCCGTGGCCTCGGCGGGGACGATCAGGGTGAGGGAGCTGAGATAGTCGTCGACCTGGATTCGCACGACCTGGGTGCGCATGACGGCCTCGGTGAAGTCGAGGGTCACCGAAGACAGCACAGTGTCGAGCCGCAGCACCGGTGGCACCTCCCACCGGCCCTTGCGGCTGAGGGTGGACATCCGGCCACGGATGGTGGGTACCTGCATGTGCGGGGGCGGCGCGGGATACACCGGGCCGGGCATCGGTGGGGCGGAATGCCCCGGACCGGGCACGGGTGGCGCCGGGACGGGACCGGGCTGGGCGGGGTGCGGCAGGTATTCGGGCCGCACCTGCACGCCCGGCAGGTCGACGAGCACGGCGTTCAGTTCTCCGCGGGTCTTCGCGGCCAGCGCGGTGTCCATGCGTTCGGTGAACTCCCCCAGCGACAGCATCCCCTGCCCGACCGCACGTTGCAGCAACGTTCCGACGTGTTCGCGCTCGGCGTCCGAGACACGCAGATCCCTCGACTCCATGATCGACAGGGTAGGCGTTGCCGCACCCGGGGTCATCAGGGTGAGCGCTGCCGCGAGTGCCGGACGATCGTGGAGTCGAGGAATCGTCACTGTCGGTTCAGATCGCCGATGCGGGCCAGCGCGCCGCGGACGCGAAGACCCCGGCGGGGTCGTAGGCCGCGCGGATCCGGGCGAGCCGCGCGCGCTGGGCCGGGGTCCACGCGCTCGCCACGCGGGCGGCGGGGACACCGTCCGCTGCGCCGGCGAAGTTCGTCAACGCACCCCCGGTGCCCCACGGCGCGAGTGCCTCGACGACGGCCTCGAGGGCACCGGGCACCGCGTCGGCGACGGCCGGCGCCAGCACTCCGACCGTGAAGAGGTTGAACGCGGCGTCGCGGCCCCCGACCGCGTTGGCGGTCTCCGGCGGCGCGCTCAGGGCTCCACCCATCGCGCGGAGCTCGGCGAGCATGATCGGCAGCGCCCCTGCAGGACCCGCGACGGCGAGCAGAGCGTCGAGGGCGGCGTCCGGGAGTTCCCGCAACAACAGGGAACGTTCCGTGGCGGGCATCGGATCGGTGGGGTCTGCGTGGATCGAGCCCAGCGCCGGGTACACGATCTCGGCGACGGTGTCGAGGATCGGGGTGGCCGCCGCCCGCATCGGTGCGAGCAGTGCTGTCCCGTCCTCGTGGTCGTCGACGTGCGCGTACCGCACATGCACGGCGGTGCGGCCGCGCAGCGGCTCGGGCAGTACGGGCAGGGGCGGGAAGTTGACGATCGCCAACGAGCTGGACACGGACATCGGCGCGGCGGAGATCCAGTCCCGCCAGCGGCGCAGCACGGCCGGTGCGTCGGCGATGTCGTAGAAGAGGCCGCCGCCGTCGAGGGTCTGGATGGGGAGCAGCTCGAAGGTCATCTGGGTGACGATCCCGAACGCCGCGCCGCCGCCGAGGAGCGCCCAGAACAGGTCGGGTTCCTCGTCGGGGGTGACCCGCCGCAGCTGTCCGTCGGCGGTGACGACCTCCATCCGCAGCACCCGGTCGGCGGCGAAGCCATGGGTGCGGGCGATCGGTCCGAGACCACCGCCGAGGGTGTACCCCACCACACCGACGTCGGGTGACGACCCGGCCAGCGGTGCCAGCCCGTGCGGGGCGGCGGCATCGAGCACCTGCCGCCAGCGGACCCCGGCCTCGACGGTGGCGGTGCGTTCGGCGCGGTTGATACTCACCCCGTCGAGGAGGGCGGTGTCGACCAGGATGCTGTTCTCCGGGGCGGGGGCGGCGCCGTGGCCGGTGGCCTGCACCGCGACGGTCAGTCCGCACTCGGCGGCGATCCGGACGGTGGTGGCGACGTCGGCAGCGCTCGAGGCGACCACCACCGCAGCGCTGCGGTGCACGGTGGCGACGTTGAAGCCGGTGGCGGACAGGCGGTAGCCCTCGTCCCCGGGGGCGTGTACCGCGCCGGCGACGGCGGCGCGGAGGCGGTCGGCGACGGACGTGGCGGCCAGGGTCTGGAACGACTGGTGGGACATGATGCTCCTCGGAGGGGACGACTCGGGGTCCCCTCCAGGACAGCGAACGGGGCTTAGCTGCCGCTTAGCTCCGGCTGGGCACCGACGTGCCCCGTCCGGCACAGCCGGTCGAGCAGTGCGCTCACCTCCGCGCGGTCCAGGCCGGCGCCGAGACCGACGTACCGTTCGAACTCCGCGTCGCCGAGCGCATCGCGGACGACCGCCACCTCACGCGGGCCGTCGACGGGATCCATCACCTCGGGCAGGAAGCCGATGTGGCCACCGAGGGCACGGACCGCGCCGAGCAGCATCGCGCCGACGTCGGGTGTGCCGAGCCGGGCCACCAGGGCCGCGGCGCTGTGGACGAGTACCAGCCACGACGTCACGTCGCCCTCGGCTTCGAGCACCGGCTGCATCACCCGGACCGCGTCGAGCGCCGCATCCGTATCCCCCACGTCCATCGCTGTGCGCATGAGGGTCCACGACGCCGAGCCGACCGCCCAGCCGTGGCCGCAGCGCTCGCCCGTCTCCACGGCCTCCCGCAACACCTGCCGGGCCCGCTCGGGACGGCCGAGGAAGCGCAGGATCATCCCCTCGATGAGCAGCGCGTCGGCGCGCTGCCACACGGCGCCTTCCCGGCGCAGGACGTCGGCACTCTCGTGCGCTGCGTGCAGGGACTCCTCGGACGGTCCCGTGATCGCGGAACAGTAGGCCCACCAGGAGCGCATCCATGCCTCGGTGACGGCATCGCCGGTGCGCGCCGCGGTCTCGGCGGACCGGTGCAGCGCCGCCGCCGCGGCGGCCGGGTCGCCCGCCAGGTAGGTGAGTCCACCCAGACCGGTCAGCGCCGACGACAGCGTCGCATCCGGGACGACGGTGGCGGACCGCTCCACCGCTCCGAGCCCCGCCGAGATGACTCCGAGGCCCTCCCCGATGTGCCCGCGCCGGTACCAGAACCAGTAGAGCGCTCCGGCGAGCTCGAGCAGGTAGACGGCATCGCCGGCAGCTGCGGCGGACGCCGCCGCGGCGCGGTGCTCGGCGATGTCCGCGGTCAGCGCGTCGAACGTCTGCCGTGCCCGGGAACCGCGCAGGTGGGGCGTCGCCGCGAGGGCTCGTTGCAGCACGAACCGGCGGTGCACGACGGCGATCCGGTCCCGTTCGGACGCGTCCACACGTTCCAGGGCGAACTCCCGGATCGTCTGCAGCATCGAGTACCGCCGCGGCGACGACGCCGGTTCCACCCGCAACAGCGACCGTCGCACGAGTGCGGTCAGCGGCGGCAGGACGCTCAGCGGCGGCGCACTGCCGTGCACGGCGGCAGCGCCCTCGAGATCGAAGCTGCCCGCGAACACCGCCACCTCGCGCAGCAGCCGCGCCTGCTCGTCGTCGAGGAGCCGGTAGCTCCACTCGATCGCGTCGGCGAGTCCGCGTTGCCGGGGCGGAGCGGTGCGGGAGCCGCCCTGCAGCAACGCGAACCGGTCGCTCAGCCCCTCGGCGATCTGCTGCTCGGACAGCACCCGCAGTTGTGCCGCCGCCAGCTCGATCCCCAGCGGGATTCCGTCGAGCTCGGTGCAGATGCGGCGCACGGGTTCGGTCACCTCGTCGTGGATCGTCCAGCCCGGCACCACCCCGGCGGCGCGGACGCCGAACAGTTCGACGGCCGCGTCCTCGTCCAGCGGCGGCACCTCGTAGACCCACTCGCCGTCGATGCCGAGCGGCTCCCGGCTCGTCGCCAGGATCCGCACGCCCGGGCAGCGCTCGAGCAGCGCCGTCACCAGCTCCACGACCCCGTCGAGCAGGTGCTCACAGTTGTCCAGCACGAGGACGAACTCGCGGGGCGCGAGGACCGTCGCCAGATGGTCGACGGTCCCGGGGCCGAGGATCTGCAGGGCTGCCGCGACGGTCGCGGCGACCAGCGCATCGGTGCCCACCGCCCCCAGGTCCACGAACCACGGTCCGTCGGTGGGACGTTCACCGCCCTGGCGGCACACCTCCACCGCCAGCCGTGTCTTGCCGACCCCACCGGGGCCGACGAGCGTGACCAACGGTTCCCGGGCCAGCGCCGCGGCGACCTCCGCGAGTTCACGGTTGCGGGCGACGAGTGCAGTGCGTGGGGACGGCAGAGTGGAGTTCGTGTTCCGCGGGGCAGCGGCCGACGGCGGGATCACCGTGCCGAGCAGCCGGGCGTCGTCCTGCCGCAGCACCGCCGTTTCGAGTTCGCGCAGTCCGGTCCCCGGTTCGATGCCGAGTTCACCGTCGAGCACGGTGCGCACGCGGCGCAGCGCCGCCAGCGCGTCCGCCTGCCGGCCCGCCCGGTAGAGGGCGACGACGAGGAGTTCCCAGGCCCGTTCGTCGAGCGGATGCGCGGCGACGAGCCGCTCGGCGGTCTCGACGACGTCATCGGCGCCGCCCAGGTCCAGCCGGATCTGCAGCAGGGCCTTGCGGGTGCGCAACTCGACGGCCGTCAGCCGGGCGACCTCGGAGCGGACGAACTCGGCGTCGGCGACGTCGGCGTAGGGCGACCCTCGCCAGCACGACAGGGCGGTCGCGTACGCCTCGGCCGCGGCCTGAGCGGCACCTTGCTCGCGCAGCCGGTCGCCCCGTGCGACGAGGTCGGTGAACCGGACGGCATCGATCTGCTCGGCGGCGACGGCGAGCCGGTACCGCGAGCCCTCCCGGACGATCACCCCCTCGTCCCCACGTGGTCGCTGCGGGCTGAGCCGGTCGCGCAGCTTGGAGACGGCGAAGTGCAGTGAGCTCGTCTTCGGGTCGTCGACGTCGTGCCAGACCTGCTCGAGCAGCCGCTCGCCCGACACGTCGCCCGGGAACGCGACGACGAGCGCGGCGAGCAGGGCGCGCTGCCGGCTGCCACCGAGGTCGACGGGTCGTCCGTCGACGCTGACGGCGAAGCCTCCCAGTACGCCGAGCGCCACGCCAGCGATGGTCATCGGCGCTCCACCTTTCGATCGCCCAGCCTTTCGATCGAGCACGCCACTGCCGCAACCGGACTGCGGAAGCGGTCGAATTCTAGAGGATCGGCGGCGTCCGGTGAGCTAGTCCAGTCCTTGTTCGATCGCGTACCGGGTGAGCTCGACGCGGTTGGCCAGCTGCAGCTTGCGCAGCGTGGCCTGGACGTGGTTCTCCACCGTGCGGTGGCTGAGGGTGAGCCGGGCGGCGATCTGCTTGGCCGACAGTCCCTTCGCGACGAGCCGCAGCACCTCGGTCTCGCGTTCGGTGAGGGTGGGCGGGGCGGCTCGCCGGCCGGAGTCCGAGGACATGCGGCGGTACTCGCCGGAGGACATGCGCCGGTACTCGCCGAGGACCAGACCGGCCAGTCCGGGTGTGAACACCGCCTGCCCGGCAGCGGTCGCCCGCACGGCCTCGGCCAGCTCGGCGGCCGACGCGCTCTTGACCAGATACCCGGAGGCACCGGCCTTCACGGCCCCGAGGACGTCGTCACGCTCGGAGGACGCGGACAGCACGAGCACGCGACTGGCCGGGGCGGCCCCGAGCACGGCGACGGTGGCCTCGGTGCCGGTGCCGTCGGGCAGCGACATGTCCATCAGTACGACGGTCGGCTGCACCGCCGCGGCCCGGCGCGCGGCCGCACCGACGCCGTCGGCGGTGGCGACGACCCGGAAGCCGGCCGCCTCGAGGTCCCGCGAGACGCCGTCGCGCCACATCGGATGGTCGTCGACGACCATCACCGTGATCGGGCCGCTCGTCGCGCTGTCCTCACCCACCTCGTGCTCCCCTCTTCGGAACGCGGATCTCCCATTCGGTGCCCTCGCCGGGCGCGCTGTCGAGCACCGCGACGCCACCGAGCCACTGCGCGCGGCCGACGATCGACTTCGACACACCCATCCGGCCCTCGGCGCGGGCCTCGGCGAGCCGCCCCTCCGCGATGCCCTTCCCGTCGTCGCGGACACTGAGGATCACCTCGTCGCCGAGGTCCTCGACCAGCACGTAGGCCTTCGCGCCGGCACCCGCATGCAGCGTGGTGTTGGTCAGCGCCGTGGTGGCGACGGCCGCCAGTTCCGCGGCGCGGACGCGGTCGAGCAGGACCGGATCGGCGGGCGCGGAGACGGTGACGCCGGCACCGGCCTGGGCGCGCAGCAACGCACGCAGGTCCACCAGTTCGTCGCCGCGGTCGAGGCGGGTGCTCTGTTCCGAGACGAGCATCCGGAGGGCGGCCTCCTGTTCCCCGGCGAGCCGGGCGAGTTCGGCGGCCTCCCCGCCGAGAGCTGTGCCGCGGCGCCGCACCAGGGCCAGCACCTGCAGCACCCCGTCGTGCACCTCGCGGGCGAGCCGGTCGCGTTCCTCGGTGGCGGCCGCCACTCGCACGGCCTGTTCGAGCTGCCGGTGGGCGCGCCGGGCGGTGGTGGTGGCGAATCCCATCGCGACGCCGACCGCGACGAGGACGGGGGCAGTCGCGTCCCGCCACAGGTCGAGGTTGATCTGGTCGCGGACGACCGCGCTGACCGACGCCATCACCAGTGCGGACGCCACGCCGGCGACGGGACCACCGAGGATCGCGGCCGAGAGCACCGCGTTGGCGACCCAGAGGGTGGTGGGCAGCGTCTGGTGGGCGCTGTACCAGTCGTGGTCGGCGACGAGCCGCGTCGCGCCCATGAGCGCGACCGCGACGACCTGGTCGATCCCGACCACCACGGCGCGCCGGCCGACCCCCTGCGACAGCAGCACCGCCGACACCCCGGACCACACCGCCAGCAGCGCGACGAAAAACCAGCTGAGCTGCGGGGAGGTGTAGTGGGCGACGGTGGAGAACTGGGAGCTGACGGCGTAGACGACGGTGACGAGCCGGAACACCTGCGCGGCCCGCCACAGCGGCGCGTCGGGGTCGGCGCCGATCCGGTCCCGGGCGGGCACGGCGACGCGACGCGGCGGCCTGTCGTCGGCTCTGCGCCGGACCATGCGGACGGTCCCCTTCCCGGTCGGTCGTCGCGCCGAGGGTAACCGCCCGAAACGCCCGCATCACGACCATGGTGCACTGTGACGGTGGGCACAGTGGTTTGATTTGATGTCGTGTTGGGGTCCTATCGAGCCGTCGCGGCGACGTTGCGTAGTCGCTGGCCGCTCTACATGGCCTCGATGGGCGCGTCGAACCTGTTCGGCGCGCTGCTGGTGTTCGCGTTCGTCCGGTACGGCATCCCGCTGTCCGAGAACGAGAACATCATCGCGGACCGGGTCCGCAACTTCGCGGTGTTCGCGGTGTATCTGGTGTTCGCCGGGATCGTGAGCCTGACGGCGGCCGCCCTGATGCTGCGGGCGGTGGTGCGGTGGCAGCTGCGCGGCGGCCCCCCGACCCGGTCCGAGCAGATGTCCGCGCTGCACGCGCCGCTGCGGCAGGCGATCGTGCACCTGATCCTGTGGATCCTCGGCGGTGCGCTGTTCGTGTTCCTCACCGCGGAGGAGATGCCGGAGCTGGCGGTCGCGGTGGCGATCACCGTCGCGATGGCCGCCACCAGCACGTTCGGATTCACGTACATGCTGGGCGAGCGGATCCTGCGGCCGGTGGCAGCGCGGGCCCTGAGCGAGGGGGAGTTCGACCGGACCCTCGCGCCGGGTGTCGGTACGCGCCTCGCCATGACCTGGGGGCTCGGCACGCTGATGCCGGCCGGCGGCATCGCACTGCTGTGCGTCACGCAGCTGACCACCGACGTCGAGTTCCCGGCGGACGCGATGGCCTGGGCGGTGCTGGCGCTGTCGGTGATGGCGATCGGTCTGGCGGGGGTGCTGTCGTCGCTCACCGCGGCCCAGATCTCCGATCCGGTCAAGCAGCTGCGCTGGGCCATCGAGCGAGTCCAGCGCGGCGCGACGGACGTGCAGGTCGAGGTGTTCGACGGCAGCGAGATCGGACGCCTGCAGGTCGGCTTCAACCGGATGATGGCCGAGTCCGACGAGCGGCGGCGGCTGCGCCAGCTGTTCGGTCAGCACGTCGGCGAGGACGTGGCCCGCCGCGCCCTGCAGTACGGCACCGAGCTCGGCGGGGAGACCCGCTACGTCGCGGTGCTGTTCGTGGACATGGTCGGATCGACGGCGACGGCGGCCGAACGTCCGCCGGGCGAGGTCGTCGAGCTGCTCAACGAGTTCTTCCGGGTGGTGGTGGACGTCGTGGACCGGCACCACGGCTTCGTCAACAAGTTCATGGGCGACGCGGCGCTGGCGATCTTCGGCGCTCCGCTGGACCGGCCCGACGCACCCACCGCCGCGCTCGCGGCGGCCCGGGAACTGCGATTCGCGCTGGACGAGATCACCGACCTCGACATCGGCATCGGGGTCTCGGCCGGGCTGGCGGTGGCCGGCAACATCGGCGCGGCCGAGCGGTTCGAGTACACCGTCATCGGCGATCCGGTGAACGAGGCGTCGCGCCTGACCGAACTGGCGAAGCTGCGGCCGAGCCGGGTGCTCGCCTCGTCGAGCGCGTTGTACTTCGCCGACGACGAGGAACGGGCCCACTGGGAGCTCGGCGACGAGGTGCAACTCCGGGGCCGCCGCCGGGTGACGCATCTGGCCTGGCCGGTGCGGTACCCGGAATCGGGCCACGAGTGACGGGCGGCCGGGACGACCGGCGACGAAAAGGACGATCCGCCCGCCGGGCCGCTTGGCTACGCTGAATCCTGTGGCGCAGCCCCGACGTGATCCGCCAGCACCCGACGCCACGCGGCGCCGGGGTCGCTTCGGACGGGTGAAGTGGCTGCTCGCCGTGGCCCTGGTCGCACTGCTGGTGGTCGAGGGCATCTACCTGTGGCCGACGCTGGCCGACTCCTGGCGCGCCCTGACCGAACTGCACTGGGGCTGGCTGGCCGCCTGCATCCTCGCGCAGGCCCTGTCGCTGAGCGGCTTCGCGGAGGTGCAGCGCCGGCTGCTGCGAGCCGGGGAGGTCGTCGTCGGGCACGTGCGCTCGGCGTCGGTGATCTATGCGAGCACCGCGATGGCGGTGACGTTGCCGGCCGGTCCGGTGTTCTCCACCGCATTCACCTACCAGCAGACCCGGCGCTGGGGTGCGACGCCGGTGGTGGCGTCGTGGCAGCTGGCGGTCTCAGGAGTGATCGCGGCGGTGACGCTCGCGGCGGTCGGCGTGGGCGGCGCGTTCGCGGTCGGCACGCGGGTGAGCCCGGTGACGCTGGTCCTGTCGGTCGCCGGGGTGATCGCGCTGATCGTCGGGGTCCGGTACGTGTCCCGCAATCCGTCGTCCGTCGAGTCGGCCGGGGCGTGGGTTCTTGCGCGCGTCAACCGCCTGCTGCGCAAGCCGGCCGACACCGGGATGGAGAAGTTCGAGCAGATCCTCGGGCAGATCGAGGCGGTGCATTTGGGTCGGCGCGACGGGCTCGCCACGATCGGCTGGTCGGCCGTGCACCGGACCTTCGACGTCGCGTGTCTGGGGTTCGCGTGCTGGGCGGTGGGTGGGGAGCCGTCGCTGCCGGGACTGCTGATCGCCTTCGCGGCCGCCAAAGCGGTGGGGAGCATTCCGCTGGCGCCCGGCGGGCTGGGTTTCGTCGACGGCACGTTGATCGCCACGCTCACCGCGGCCGGGATGAGCGCCTCGCAGGCCCTCGCAGCGGTGTTCGTGTACCGAGGGGTCAGCTTCATCCTGGTCGCGCTGGTGGGGTGGACGGTGGTGGCTTTCAAGTTCCGGTCGGGCCGGCACGAGGAGAGCATCGACGCCGATCTCGAACGCGAGGAACACGCCCGTTCGGTGCTCGAACGACGTCGTGGCCGGGCCGCGAGCGAGGGCACCCCCGCGCCGGAGTGACGAGTGAGATCCACCTCACACCTCAAGTAGTTGCGGAATCAATCATTCGATGCGATCGTTGACTGCATCGAAGGTTGAAACTTCAACTAAAACTCGACCAGGAGGAGCCCCATGACCACCGCCACGACCGCCACCTTCCCCGGACTCACCGCCGGCACCTGGGTCATCGACTCGGTCCACTCCACGGTGGGCTTCACCGTCCGGCACCTCGTCGTCAGCAAGGTGCGCGGCACCTTCGGCGACTTCTCGGGCGCCGTGACCGTCGCCGAGGACGGCACCGCCGCCGTCGCCGCCGAGATCCAGGTCGCGTCCATCGACACCAGGAACGCCGACCGCGACGCCCACATCCGCTCCGCCGACTTCTTCGACGCCGAGCAGTTCCCCACCGCGACCTTCCGGTCCACCGGCGTGCGCACCGCCGGAAGCGACTACGTGGTCGACGGCGAGTTCACCCTCCACGGCGTCACCAAGCCAGTCGAACTGAAGCTCGAGTTCAACGGCGTGAATCCCGGGATGGGCCAGGGTCCGGTCGCGGGCTTCGAGGCCACCACCGTCCTCAACCGCAAGGACTTCGGCATCTCCATCGACATGCCGCTCGAGGGCGGCGGTGCCGTCGTCGGCGACAAGATCACCATCAACCTCGAGATCGAGGCCGGTCTGCAGGCCTGATCCCCGCCCCGCACAGCGAGCGCTCTCCCGTCCCGGAGGGCGCTCGCTGTCGTCGTCGACCTACGCTGGACGTCGTGAAGAAGTACGCACCGGCCCTGATCGACGTCGTCCTGGTCATCGTGTTCGCCGCGCTCGGACGCGCGAGCCACGACGAGGGGGGCGGCCTGGCGGGACTCGCCAACACGGCATGGCCGTTCCTGGCCGGCCTGACCGCGGGATGGATCGCGACGGCGGCTCTCTACAAGGAGAAGTTCGACCCGTGGCTGGTCGTCCCGACCGGCGTGCTCGCCTGGCTGTGCACCGTGGTCGTCGGGATGCTGCTGCGCGTCGTCACCGGCCAGGGCACCGCCGGGTCGTTCATCGTCGTCGCATCGATCGTGCTCGCGGTGTTCCTGCTCGGCTGGCGCCTGCTGGCCGGCCTCTGGCTGCGCCGGCGCGTCGACGCCGCCTGACCGTTCCGCCCTGCAGTGGCCGTACTGCGCATATCGGACGGAGTGCGGGGCGGACGGCATCCGGAAGGCCGGCGCTGTGCGAGAGTGACAACCATGAGCGAGACCGCGCCGCCTCCCGAACGGACCCGGGAACGAACCTTCTTCGGCCAGCCGTTCGCCCTGGCCAACCTGTTCGGTGTCGAGATGTGGGAGCGATTCTCCTTCTACGGCATGCAGGGCATCCTGATCTACTACCTGTACTACTCCGCCGCCGACGGCGGACTGGGGATCAGCGAGCTGGCTGCCACGTCGATCGTCGGCGCGTACGGCGGCACGGTCTACCTGTCGACGATCCTCGGCGCCTGGATCGCGGACCGGCTGCTCGGTTCCGAGCGCACACTGTTCTACAGCGCGATCCTCATCATGCTCGGCCACATCTCCCTGGCGCTGCTACCCGGACTGGCCGGCGTGGCCGTCGGCCTGGTGTTGGTCGCGGTCGGCAGCGGCGGCCTCAAAGCGAATGCGACGTCGCTCGTCGGCGATCTGTACGACGAGCAGGACACCCGTCGCGACGCCGGGTTCTCCATCTTCTACATGGGTATCAACATCGGAGCGCTGATCGGCCCGCTGCTCACCGGCTGGGCCCAGACCGAGCTGGGCTTCCACTACGGTTTCGGGCTGGCCGCGATCGGGATGGCGCTCGGACTGCTCCAGTACACCCTCGGCCGCAAGCACCTGCGCGGGATCGGCGCCACGCCCCCGCACCCGCTGCCCGCCACCCAGCGGGTCCGCGCCGCCGGCATCGCCCTCGTCGTGCTCGCCCTGATCGCGGTGTTGTTCGCGACCGGACTGGTCACCGTCGACAACCTGTCCGATGTCGTGGTCGGCACGATCGTCGCGGCGTCCGTCGTGTACTTCGTCGTGATCCTGTCCAGCCGCCAGATCACCCCGGTCGAACGCAGCCGCGTGGTCAGCTTCATCCCGATGTTCCTGGCCAGCGCGGCCTTCTGGTCGCTGTTCCAGCAGCAGTTCACCACCGTCGCGGTCTACGCGGACAAACGCCTCGACCGCAACCTGTTCGGCTGGGACTTCCCGCCGGCATGGGTGCAGTCGATCAACCCCGTGTTCATCATCGTGTTCGCCGGTGTGTTCGCCGCGCTGTGGACCCGGCTCGGGCCCCGGCAGCCGTCGTCGCCGGCGAAGTTCGCGATGGGCACGATGCTCATGGGCGTCGCGTTCCTGTGCTTCATCCCGATGTCCGGCGGCGGCCCCAACAGCGCTCCCGTGCTCGGTCTCGCCGGCATCCTGCTGCTGTTCACGTTCGCCGAGCTGCTGCTCTCCCCTGTCGGGTTGTCCCTCGCGACGAAGCTCGCCCCGCGCAACTTCCACACCCAGATGGTGGCGCTGTTCTTCCTGTCCGTGGCGCTCGGCACGGCGATGGCCGGCACGCTCGCGAAGTACTACGACGAGGCGAACGAGAAGCCGTACTTCGCGTGGGTCGGTTTCGGCTCGATCGCGATCGGCGTCGTGCTGGCGCTGCTCTCGCCCTGGATCCGGCGGAAGATGCAGGGGGTCCACTGACCCGGCGGTGTCAACGACCCGGGAGCGTCCCCGACCCGGGAGCGTCACCGACCCGGCGGTGTGCACGGGCGCGGCGGACTCATCGGACGGCCAGCCACACCGCCAGCCCTAAGCCGGCGAGTGCGACCGACACCCGCAGCACGTCGGGCGGGATCCGCCGGACCACGGGCGGTCCGCACCACCCGCCTGCGACGGCCCCCAGCGCCATCGCCGCGGCCGCGCCCCAGTGCACCGGGCCGAATGCGGCGAACCCGATCGCCGCGACGAGGTTGGCCACCCCGAGCAGGAAGCTCTTGAGGATGGTGGCACGCCAGATGTGCTCGGAGGTGCAGATCAGGGTCACGGCGAGGAAGACGACGCCCGCCCCGGCCCCGAAGTAGCCCCCGTACACGGCGACGACGAACAGCAACGCCGAGTACGATCCCGGCAGATCCCGGCCGCCGGCCAGGGCACGGATCCGCGGCTGGAGCAGCAGCGCGAGAGCCGCGAACGCCACCATGTAGGGCACCACGGCCTCGAACGATCCGGCCGGCGCCCACAGCAGCACGACGGCGCCGACGAGGCCGCCGAGCGCCGAGTACGCAGTCCACCGCCACAGCCGTGGTCCGGTGTCGACGACCTCACGGGTCGAGTTGGCCAGCGCCCCCACACCGACCCCCACCATCGCGACGGTGTTGGTGACGTTGGCGGCGACGGGTGGCAGCCCCACGGCGAGCAGTGCCGGGTACGACACGATGGACGCGAGGCCGGTGACGAACCCGACGAGCCCGGCGAAGAACCCCGCGACCGCGAGCAGCAGCAGGTCGACAGGGGTCACGAGCGACAAACGTACCCGGGTCCGCTTCGAGGGAACCGTCGAGGTCCGCGGCGGTCAGCCGTCGGCAGGCGGCTTGGCGAGCTCCCGGAGGAACATGTCGGCCATCTTCACCGCACGGTCGCCGCCGTCGGCGTTGGCGACGAACACCGCGAAGGCCAGATCGCCGGTGTATCCGTAGAACCATCGGTCGTCGCCGCTCGCGGCTGCGATGCCGGCCAGACCCGGATGGCCCTTCAACAGCGATGCGGGGCCGCTGCGCACGTTCTCGGCCATCGCGGCGCGCAGCGCGTCGGTCACCTGCGGTGGCAGCGGTTCGACGGCCTCGTCGACCTTCGCCGACCTGCCCTGCACGATCGCCGGCAGCGGCGCTTCACCCCGCACGACGGACGCGGCGAGCAGCGCGGCACCGAACGGGCTGAGCAGCGCCTCACTGCCGCCGTCCGATCCGGAGAACTGCACCACGCCCGACCGGTTGTCCCCAATCTGCGCGGTCTCGAAGTCGAACCCCGGAACGTCGTAGTCGAGTCCGAGCCCGAGCCGGCGGGCGGTGGCGGCCAGATCGTCGGTGCTCACCGAGACCGGGTCGACGCCGCGGTCGAGACCTGCGGCCAGGCGCACCGGATCCAGCGTTTGTCCGGCCGGGTACAGCCCGCGCGAGGCGACCGGTCCGAGTTCCATCGCCCAGTTGTTCACGTCCAGGGCCAGGACACCGCCGGTGGACGGCTGGATCGCCACGATCGCCGCGGGGGTACCCACGCTGACCACGGCTTCCTTGGCGGCGAGCTGGACGTGCGAATCGAGGGTCGCCTGCAGGTCCGGCGGCGGCGGGCCCTGGAAGCCGGCGAGCTGCACGGGGTCGGCGCCGGGTTCTTCGAGAGTGACGGCCCAGCCGGCGGTGGCGTCGCGTTCGAGCTGCCAGGCCGCGCGCAGCGGGTCGAGCAGAGGAGTGGAGATCCGCCGGTCCGCGCTGATCAGGGTCGGTGTCTTGACCACCACGACGCCCGGGATGGGCACGATCTCGTCCTCGAGGAACTGGTAGTCCTGGTCGCGCAGCTTCACCGCGGTGATGCGCGCGCCCGGGTCGGCCGCGAGGTTACGCTGCAGCAGGTCGGCGGTGATGACCGGGGCGACCGGTTCGAGCACCTTCGCCAGCCGGGTCGTGGTGTCGACCGGGTCGGACGTGAGGGCAGGGTCGACGACGACGGCATTGATGGTCTGCTCGGCCATGAGCAACCGACCGGTGCGGTCGAAGATCTTCGGCGGGGCGGCGTCGGTGCGCACGTGGTGCACGGTGCGGGTCCGGTTCAGCTCGGGCACCAGCACCTGCGGGTCCCAGGAGATCCGCCAGCCGACGGCGAGGTTCTTCGCCACGCCGTCCACCTGGTATCCCCAGTCCTTGCCGGGCCCGAAATTCCAGTCGGCTCCCAGGGAGAAGAAGCCCGTCTGCTCGTTGAGTTCGACGAACTGGGCGACGTCGAACTCGACGTCGCCGTCCTTCATGCCCTCGAACATCTGGCGGATCGACGCCTCGGCGGCGTTCGGGTACGAGGTGAGGGCGGCCGCGCCGGCGGCGTCTTGTTCGTTCAGTTCCGCGACGAAGTCGTCGACGAGTCGCTGCGCGTCGCTCCGGGGGTCGTCGAACACACACGAGGCCATGCCCGCGGCGAGAACCACGACGGAGACCAGGGCTGTCACGCGGCCGCGCATCGTGCGCCAGTCCCGAAAACCCATAACGACCAACCTTCACTTCTGTCACTTCAGTAACAATCACGCCCTGCCTACGATGCGATCACGATTGCGCCTCGAACCGCGCCTCACCCCCTCACCAGGCGTCCCGCCACGTCCACTGCCGGTGCCGAACTACCCGCTCCCGCAACGAAAACCGCGAACGCGAGGTCTTCCTGCGAGCCGACGAACCACCCGTGGGCACCGGTGCCATCACCGTACTCCGCCGTCCCCGTCTTACCGACGAGTTCGGGGATGTCCCGCAGCACACTCGCGGTTCCACCCGTGACAGTCTCCCGCATCATCGTCCGTAACGCGGCAGTGACCTCCTCCGGCGCGGCGCCGGGCGCACGATCGGCCACCGCCGGCCGGCCCTCCACGAGCATCGGCAACGGAGTCGACCCGTGCGCGATGGACGCCGCCACGAGTGCCATCCCGAACGGAGACGCCGTCACCCGGCCCTGGCCGATCGCGGACTCGACGCGCTCCGCCGGCGTCTGCGCCTCGGGCACGCTGCCGGTGACCGTGACCAGCCCGGGCGTGACGTAGTCGACCCCGAGCCCGAACTGCGCGGCCGCATCGGTGAGCGCGGTCGCCGGCAGGCCGACGGCGAGCCGGCCCATCGTGGTGTTGCACGAGAAGGCGAAGGCCGTGTGCAACGGCACGGAGCCGAGGTCGAAACTGTCGTCGTTGGGGATGACGCGGCCCTCGATGTTCGCCGTCCCGGGGCACGGCACCACCATGTCGGGGGTTGCGGCCCCGGCCTGCAGCGCGGCCGAGGTGGTGACGGTCTTGAACGTCGAGCCGGGCGGATACAGCCCGGTCAGGGCGAGCGGCCCCTCGGCGTCTGCGGCGGCGTTCTGCGCCACCGCCCGCACCGCCCCGGTGGACGGTTCGATCGCGACGATCACCGCCGGTTGCTGCAGTGGCGCCAGGACCGCCTCGGCACGTGTCTGCAGGTCCAGGTCGAACGTGGTCTGCAGGTCCGGTGCCGGCGGACCGTCGGCTCCGGCGACGCGGCGCGTGGTGCCGTCCCCGGACACGAGCCGCACGGCCCATCCGGCGGACGCGTCCTGGCCCTCCTGCCACAGCTCTCCCAGCCCGGACAGCACCGGCGAGGCCAGGGCGCGGTCGACCGTCAGCAACCGGGTCTGCCGGACGAGGCTCACTCCGGGCAGCGCGGCGAGCTGAGCTTCGATCGGCGCGAGGTCCGCCTCCCGGAGGGTCACCGCCGTCACGGGCTTGCCCGCGGCGGCGGCGACGTCGGCGGCGAGCGATGGCGGGGTGACGGTGGGCGCCGCCGTGGCGAGCAACGGCGCGACGGCCGCCGGGTCGGCGGTGGCGTCGAGGTTCACCAGCGTCACCACCTGTTGTTCGAGGATCGGCTGCCCGCGGCGGTCGAGCACCGACGGCGCCGGACCCGTCGTCGTCGTGTAGCTCAGGGTGGCGTCGGCGGTCAGGTCCGGGGCGAGCAGCGCCGGGTCCCACTCGATGCGCCAGCCCTGCGGGTCGAGGTCGACCGCACTGCCGGACGTGCGGTACGCCCAGTCCTGCCCTTCGCCGAAGGTCCACGCGACGTCGAGGTCGAACGTGCCCGCATCACTCGTGCCGGCGAGGTTCACGTCGGGGCGGACCGTGCCGGAACCGTCGACGCCGAGACCGTCGAACACGTCGCCGATCGTGGTGGCTGCCGCCGCGGGGTCGGTGGTGAGTTCCGCCGCGGCCTGCACGTCACCGGCCTCGAGCGCCGCCGCGAACTCGCCCACGACGGTCTCGGGCTGGTCGGGACCGAAGGAGCACCCGGCGGCCGCGAGCGCGGCGACGACGGTCGTCAGGAGCGGAACCGGTCGGCGTCGAAGGATGGGCACGACCACGATCATGCCCGAATCCGGACGGTGCCGTCGTGCACGACCGGAGCGCGTGCCGTACAGGCGGCACGTTGTGACGCAGGCCGCGGTGACGGAAAACCGGTTGCCGCTGCGCGCTCATCGCTCTACCGTGGATTCTCGTCACGTTCCCGTCGATCGGAGAAGGCCGTTGCTCCTGTAGAGGTTTCGCCCGCCGCGCCGCACCCTGCGCGCGGTATGTCGTCACCTACTGCCGGGAGCAGCCATGTCACACCCTTCCCCGACGCTGTCGGACCTCACCTTCACCTGGCCGGACGGCACTGTCGTGTTCGACGGTCTCGGCACGACCCTCCCGGCCGGGCGCACCGGACTCGTCGGACGCAACGGGTCCGGCAAATCGACTCTGCTGCACATCATGTCGGGCGAACTGTCGCCGACCCGCGGCTCCGTCACGATGCGTGGCCGGGTCTCGCTGCTGCCGCAGGACATCGTGCTCGACCCGCACCGCACCGTCGACGCCGTCCTCGGCATCGACGGCGTGCGTGCGGCGCTGCGGCGCATCGAGTCCGGCTCGACCGCCGCCCACGACTTCGACACCGTCGGCGAACGCTGGGACGTCGAGGAGCGCGCCCTGGCCACCCTGCACCACCTCGGCCTCGACCGAATCGTCGGATCCCCCAGCGACTTCGATCGCACCGTCGGCACCCTCTCCGGCGGCGAGACCGTCCTGCTGGCACTCACGGCCCGGCTGCTCGACGAGCCGGACGTCCTGCTGCTCGACGAGCCGACGAACAACCTGGATCCGGCGGCCCGCGCGCGGCTGTACGACGTGCTGCGGGAGTTCCCCGGGACCCTCGTCGTCGCGACCCACGACCGTGACCTGCTCGAGCGGGTCGACACCGTCGCCGAGGTGCGCGACGGGCGGCTGCGGCTGTTCGGCGGCAACTACAGCGAGTACGAACGCATCGTCGCGGCCGAACAGGAAGCCGCGCTGGCCGCGGTGCGCGACGCCCGGGCGGACGTGCGCCGGCAGGCACGCGAACTGAGCGACTCGCACATCAAGCTCGCCCGGCGAGAGCGCTACGGCCGCAAGATGTTCGAGAACAAGCGGGAGCCGAAGATCGTGATGGGGGCCCGCAAACGGCAGGCTCAGGAGTCGGCGGGCCGGCTGCGGCGCGAACACGAGGGCAAGCTCGCCGGCGCGCGCGAGACCCTCGAGCGGGCCCAGGACAGCGTGCGCGACGACCGGGAGATCCGGGTGGACCTGCCGGAGACGGAGGTGCACCCCGGGGCGCGCGTCGCCGAGGGGCCCCTCGAGATCGTCGGTCCCGAGCGGATCGCGCTGCGCGGCGCCAACGGTTCGGGCAAGACGACGCTGCTGCGCGCGGTCGTCGCAGCCGGCCCCCGGGTGCCGTTCGCGGTGCTGCCGCAGCGGCTGGACATCTTCGACGAGTCGCTGTCGGTGGCGGACAACGTCGCGCTGCGTGCCCCGCACATGTCGTCGCAGCAGGTCCGGGCACTGCTCGCCCGGTTCCTGTTCCGCGGCGCCGACGCGGACGTGCCGGCGGCCGTCCTCTCGGGCGGCGAGCGCCTGAGGGCGGCGCTGGCGACGTTGCTCGCGGCGGATCCGGCGCCGCGGCTGCTGCTCCTCGACGAGCCGACCAACAATCTGGACCTGCCCGGCCTCACGCACCTGGTGCAGGCGCTGCGCGCGTACCGGGGTGCCCTCGTCGTGGTCAGCCACGACGAGCGGTTCCTGTCCGACATCGGCGTGACCCGGTCGGTCAGACTGGAGCGGTGAGCCATGCGATCAACCCTGTCGACGGAACCCGCATCGCCTTCTCGGTGATCGACTCCGACGCCGGCGCCGGCAGCCCGTCGCTGCTGCTCGCGCACGGCAGCGCCCTGTCGTCCGCCATCTGGCGGGGATTCGGGTACGTGCGTCCCCTGCGGGAGCGGTACCGGCTCATCCTGCCCGACCTGCGCGGACACGGCCGCAGCGACAAACCCGACGTCCCGGACGCCTACGCGATGGACCTGATCGTCGACGACGTGCTGGCGGTGCTGGACGCCGCCGGCACCGACCGCGTGCACTATCTCGGATACTCGTTCGGAGCCCGGGTCGGCCTGTCGCTGGCGGTACGTGACACCGGCCGGCTACGGACGCTCACCGTGGGCGGGGGCAGCGCACGTGCGCAGACCGGGACGTTCGATCGGCTGTTCTTCCCGGGGTGCGCCGACGTGCTCGGCCACTACGGGGTCGAGGGGTTCCTCGAGGCGTGGGCGGAACACCTCGGTTCACCCGTCGACGCGGCGACACAGGCCGCGTTCCGGGCGAACGACGCCGCCGCCCTCGCCGCGTACATGCGGCGGTCGGATCGCGAACCCGGGATCGACGACGCTGCCCTCGCCGCGCTGGACGTGCCGACGCTGGCGTTCGTCGGTTCGGAGGACGGCGAACGGATCGACGACACCCGGGAGTTGTCGCGGACGATTCCCGGTGCCCTACTCGCCGTCATCCGGGGGTACGACCACGCGACGACGATCGCGGCGGCGCCGGAGGTACTGTCCGTGATCGAACCGTTCCTCGCGGCGCACGCCGGCGAATCGTCCGGCTAGCTCACCGAGGACGGCTCGCCCACCCATTGCACGAGCTGGTAGACGATGCCGTTCGGGTCGCGCATCTGGAAGTACCGCTCGCCCCACGGCTCGGTCTCGATCGGGGTGACGATCGGTACCCCTTCGGCACGCAGGCGTTCGTACTCGTCGTCGATCGCGTCGACGACGAAGGCGACGAGCATCCCCTGCCCCGCGTCGCCGGCGACGCTCGCGGGCTTGAAGCTGCCGAGGCCGGTGCGCAGGAAGACGAGGTTGAAGCCGGCATCCTCGCGGGTGAGGGAGACGAACCCGTCCGCGGCCATCGCTTCGGTGAACCCGAGATGGCGGGTTGCGAAGTCGGCCGACGCGGCCACGTCGGGAACGTTGAGGGACAAGGCACTGGCAGTGATCTGCACTGTGAACTCCTTCCGGTTGCACGACTGCGAACGTCCGGTAGGCGCATCCGGTTCCCGCGCCCCGCTGCGTGGGTGCGGCCGAATGTCACATCGGTTCGATGTGATCGAAGGGATGTCACATTCGGCCCCCAAGGGGGTGTTGTCCGCCGCCCCGAACCGGAGGACTCTCGGAATCACCCCCGTCCCCTCCGGAAGGTCCCACCGTGACGCACGCCGTCTCCCCCGTCGACACCGCCGCTCAGCGCGTCCTCGACTCGGCGCTCGGCGCCGTCGATGTGATTGCGATCTACATCGGCGACCGGCTCGGCTGGTACCGCAGTCTCGTGACCGACGGTCCCGCCACGGCCGACGAGCTCGCGACGCGCACCGGAACCGACCCGCGCTACGCCCGCGAATGGCTCGAACAGCAGGCGGTGACCGGTCTGCTCGAGGTCGACGACGACGTTCCGCCGCGCTTCACGCTTCCCCCGGCGGTGGCCGAGGTCCTCACCGACGAGCAGAGTCTCAACTATCTCGGGCCGCTGGCCCGCCTGTTCGCCGGAGTGTCCGTGCAGCTCCCGGCCCTGCTCGACGCGTACCGCACCGGCGGCGGCGTGAGCTGGGCGCAGCTCGGCACCGATGCGCGCGAGAGCCAGGCGGACATGAACCGGCCGTGGTACGAGAAGGTGCTGCCGGGTGCTCTGGCGTCCGTACCGGACCTGGACGACCTGCTGCGCCGGCCGGCGGCCGCGATCGCCGACATCGGCTGTGGCGGAGCATGGTCCACGATCGCCCTGGCCCGCGCGTACCCGCAGGCCCGGTTGTTCGCCGTCGACATCGATCCGGCGACCGTCGCCTTGGCCCGGACGAACGTCGCCGCGTGCCCCGACGTCGCCGACCGGATCACCGTCGTCGAGGCCGACGCGGCCGGCCTGCCCGACGAACGTTTCACCGCCGCGTTCGCCTTCGAGTGCGTCCACGACATGCCGCGTCCCGTCGAGGTGCTCTCCTCGGTGCGGGGTGCGCTCGCGGACGACGGCGTCATGATCGTCATGGACGAGGCCGTCGCCGACCGGTTCACCGCGCCCGGCGACGAGGTAGAACGGCTGATGTACGGGTTCAGCATCGTGTGCTGCCTGCCGGACGGCATGAGCCATCCGCCGAGCGCGGGAACCGGCACGGTGATGCGCGCGGACACCCTGCGCCGGTATGCGCTCGACGCGGGCTTCTCGGATGTGTCGGTGCTGCCGATCGAGGACTTCGGGTTCTGGCGGTTCTACCGGTTGACCCCCTGACCGGTCTCAGCACGACGCCGGTTGGCGTGCCTCGGACAGCAGCGCGGTGACGGTGTGCTTCATCAGCTCGGTGGCTTCGGCGACGGGCAGGCCCAGCACGTCGCGCAGCGCCACCCAGGACCCCCAGGTGCTCGCCACCGCCACGGACCGCACCAGCCGGGCGCGATGCGACGGGTCGAGGGCGGCCAACTCCGCCGCGAACAGCTCGTCGACCTCTTCGACCACCCGGGCGATGTGCCGCAACCTGTTCCGCCGGATCCGTTCGGACTGCGGCGCCCTGATCGCCGACGAGCGCGCGAACGGCGCCACCAGCTCGAGCAGCTCCGCGCGCTGCCGGCAGAACGCGTCGATCCGCTCCCCGAGGGGCAGTCCGACAGGGACCGGGACGAAGGCGGAGTCCTGCCGCCGCAGCAGCTCTGCCCCGGTCCCCTCGAACAGCGTTTCCAGATCGTTGAAGTTCGCCCACAGCGCCCGGAGCGAGACCCCGGCCCGGGCGGCGATCTGCGCCCCGGTCGGTTTCAGCTCCCCGGCCTCGATAAGGGCGATGTGTGCCTCTATCACTGCGTGGCGGGTCCGTTCGGCCCGCGCGACGCGTCCGTCGGTGACGGTCACGTGTCTCTCCTCCCGTGTCGCCGACCGGTTCCTCCCAACCGGTGCGGCGAACCCAATTGTGCCAGGGCCTGTGTCACCTGGGAGCGCGGCGCCGCGCGGGAGACGGTTCAGTCGTGATCGAGCACGGGAGTGCGGGCGGTCGCCCGGACGATCGCGTCGCACAGCGCGCGGGTGGCGCCGGCATCCCGGACGAGGACGGACTCGCCGGATATGCCAGGGCGGCAGTGCAATTCGACAGGAACGCCGGCCTGCCGGAGCCGTCGGGCGTAGTCGGTTGCCTCGTCCCGGAAGGGAGCGCGTTCGCCGACGGCGAGGTAGGTCGAGGGCATCCCGGTCAAGTCGATCCGGCGGGCGGGCACGGATTGCCCGGTGGCTTCCCGGCCGCCGAAGGGGTGCGGCCGGCTTCCGGCGGCGTCGAGGTCGGGGTTGAGCAGTGCCTGCAGCGCGATGCACGGGCCGCCCTCCTCCCGTGCCCGCAACGCGACGGTCGCGGCGAGCGCGCCACCTGCGGCATCGCCGAGGACGACGATGCGGTCCGGGTCCATGTCCGGGCAGGCCGTGCCGGAGGCGACCCATTCGAGGACCGCGTAGCAGTCGTCTGCCGCAGCAGTGGGATCCTCGGCCGCGAGGCGGTAGCCGACGGAGACGACGATCGCGCCGGTCGCACGGGCGACGGCGAAGGCGAAGGCCTCGCGGTGCGTGGCACCGCCGAGGGCTGATCCGCCGCCCGGGATCTCGAGCACGACGGGCCGTGCCGCGGGGTTGCCGCTCGGACCCGTATCCGGCGTGTGGATCCGCACGGGCACCTCGGGGTCGCCGGGCGCGCCGGGGACGAGCCATTCCTCGACGGTGCCACCAGGCCCGACGGCCGCGACGACGGAGTCCAGGTCCGGACGGTCTCCGTCGGGATCCGAAAGGAGTGTCGTCGCGGCGGCCGGTTCGGGATCGACCTCGGTCGAGTCCGGAATGAGCTCGGGCATGGCGACACGATAATAGAACCTGCATCCCGAGTGCAGATACTTGTCCCGGGTACCGGGACTTCCGGACCGTGGGGGACGACCCGGACTCCCCGTCACCCGGAGAGCAGCCCCTTGGCGATGTGCGTCACCTGGATCTCGTTGCTGCCCGCGTAGATCATCAGCGACTTCGCGTCCCGCGCGAGCTGCTCGACCCGGCACTCGGCCATGTAGCCGTTACCGCCGAAGAGCTGCACCGCCTCCATCGCGACCTCGGTGGCCGCCCGGGAGGAGTACAACTTCATCGCCGACGCCTCGGCGAGAGCGACGGGCTTGCCGGCCTCGGCACGCTCGATGGCGCTGAACACCATGTTGCGGACGTTGATACGGGCGATCTCCATCTCGGCGAGTTTGAGCTGGATCAGCTGGAACTGCGCGATCTCGCGGCCCCACAGGGTGCGGCTGCGGGCATAGTCCTTGCACAGGCGCAGGCACTCTTCGATGATGCCGAGGGCCAAGTAGGCGATACCGATCCGTTCGGCGGCGAACGACTCGCGCGCGCTCTCCTTGCCGTCGCTGCGGCCGCCCTCCTCGGTCTCGCCGAGCAGCCGGTCGCGCGTGATGCGCACGTTGTCGAAGAACAGCTCGCCGGTGGGAGAGGAGTTCATGCCCATCTTCTTGAACGGCGGACTCTGGGTGAGTCCCTCCATGCCCTTCTCGAGCACGAAGGCCAGCACCTTGCGGTCACGCCGGTCGACGCTCGGGTCACCCTCGTCGAGCTTGGCGTACACGATGAGGACGTCGGCGTAGGGACCGTTGGTGATGAACGTCTTCTGTCCGTTGAGGATGTAGTCCTCACCGTCGCGCCGGACGGTGGACTTCATCCCGCCGAAGGCATCCGACCCGGAGTCGGGTTCGGTGATCGCCCAGGCGCCGACCTTCTCGAACGTCACGAGTTCGGGCAGCCACCGCTTCTTCTGGGCAAGGGTGCCGCGGCTGCGGATGGTCCCGGCGGTGAGGCCGAGGCTGACCCCCATCGAGGCGACCAGCCCGAGGCTGACGCCGGCGATCTCGCTGTTGAGCACGGCCGCCATGCCGCCCGAGCCCATGCCGCCGCCCGACTTGGCCGACGGCGCCTCGCCGGCCTCCTCGCGGGCGAGGGCCTTGTTCAGGCCGTCGCGGGCCAGCTCGTCGATACCGAAGGCGGCGAACAGTTTGCGGATGATGTCGTAGGGCGGCAGATCCCCGCTCTCGAGCCGATCCACGTGCGGGCGGATCTCCTTGTCGATGAATCCGCGCAGCGCGTCACGGAACATCAGATCGGTGTCGGACCACTCGTACATGCACGAAATATAGAACACGTTCTCGGATTCGTACACAGACCGAGAGGCGGGGTCGTGACCCGAATATATTTAGCCTGCGATTAGTTAATGCACTATTTAAATGGCTAGACTACGGGTGTGTCGACCCTGCACGAAAGGCCCCAGAGAATGAGCACCCGCCCCGGACCGTTCCAATGGCTCGCCTACGCCTTCGGCCGCCCCCTCCCGGCATCGATGCGGGAATGGGTGCGCAACGACCTGGTCGGCGACCACGCCGTCGCCCGGCACATGATCCGCAGCCAGGTCCCGTTCCTGCCGCTGTACGCCGCATTCCTGCTGCTGCCCGGCCCGGTCTGGCTCCGCCTGTCGACGATGGGGCTCGGCGTCGCCCTCGCCCTGTTCTTCTCCGCCGCCTACATGGCGCAGAACCGACGTCGCCGGCTCGAGCGCCACGGGTTGCCGGGAGACCTCGAGAACCCCCGGCGCGCCCGGCAGCGCGACGCCGAGAAGGCCGCCTACGAGAGACTCCACTCCGCGATGCGCGCCGGCTGAGGGCCCCGACGCACAGCTGCCCTGGCACCGGGCTGCAGGAGCCGTTCCGGATCTGCTCGCCGATCCGGAATCCGCTCGCGCCACAGCGTGGGCGGATTCCGGTTTCCCGCACGAATGCCGCGAGCCGTCAGCCCTTCGGGGTCAGCAGATAGACCGGGATCTCCCGCTCGGTGCGCCGGGCGTACAGCTCGTAGTTGGGCCACACCTGCACCAGCACCTCCCAGTGCATGTCGCGCTCGTCGCCGCGCGCGCGGCGCGGCACGACCACCGTGTCGTCCCCGCGATAGGTCACCAGGGCCTCGTCGGCGGCCTCGAGGTTGTGCGCCCAGCCCGGCAATTCGGGCATCCCCCAGTTGGATCCGGCGACGAGCCAGCCGTCGTCGCGCGGGGCGCACAGCAGGGGCGTGCGCCGCTCGACCCCGCTCTTGCGGCCGCGGACCGTGAGCACGAGCTCCGGCAGCCCGGCGAGCGTCAGCAGCGTCACCCGGCCGAACGTCACCCGCTGGATGGTGTGGTCGACGGTGACGATCTGCGGGGTGAACCGTGGCAGCCACGGTTGCCGGCCGAGTTGCACCGCGACGGGACGCAGGGGGTTCACGGCGCCGACCATCCGGCCAGGACCGTCCGCACGGCGGTCACCACCGCCAGCGGCTGGTCGATCATCGGATGGTGTCCCGCGGCGGGCAGTTCGGCCACGAGCGCACCCGGACCGAACTGCGGCCGCATCCGATCCAGCAGGTCGAGGCCGACGATCCCGTTCTCGGAACGGAAGTAGGCGACGCGGCACTTCGCTTCGAAGCTCTCGAGGCTGGTGCGCTGGTCCTTGGTCATCCGCAGGGCGTCGAACTTCCAGCTCCAGCCGCCGGGCACCTGCCGCATGGACTGGCGGGCGATGTGCTCGAGCACGTACGGCTCGGCGGTGTCCTGCGGCGGGACGAGCCGGAAGCGGGCCATGGCCTCCTCCGCCGTCGGATACACCTTCGTGCCGCTGCGCTCGCGGGCCACCTGCGCGCGCAGCTCGATCTCCTCGGGTGTCAGGTCCCGGATCGGCGAGTCGAGGATCATCACCCCGGCCAGCCGGTCGCCGTACACGTGGGAGGCCACGAAGGACACGATCCCGCCCATGCTGTGCCCGACCAGTACCGGGGGCCCGGCGATCCCGCCCGCCTGCGCCGCCGCGAGCACCTCTCGCGCCCACGACTCGAGGGAGTAGTGCTCGCGGTGGTCGCTGTCCCCGTGTCCGCTCATGTCCAGCGCGACGACGCGCCGGTCCCCGGCGAGCTGGGGTGCGATGTGATCCCACCAGCGCGAGTGCGCCATCCCACCGTGCACCAGCACGAGGCCGGGACGGCCCTCCTCACCCCACGCGCGATAGGCGATCGAGGCGCCGTCGACCTCGACGCTGCCCGTCTCCACCGGCGCGGACAGGGCCTCGACGAACCACTTCGGCGCCGAATCGTTGTCGATGCTCATTACCTGAATCTACTGCGTGGCGTGGCCCCGGTCACCAGCCGGGCCATCAGTTCCAGGCGCGGTTCCTCCTGCTCGGGTTGCGGGTGCACCACCGACGCGACGGCCTCCCCGTCGAGCAGGTGCACGAGTGTGAACAGCAGCATGTCGAATTCCGCCGGCTCGAACCGCGACGCGATCGGCAGGGTGCGCCCGAACTCGGCGATCTGGTCGTGGTACCGCTGCGCCATGGGGGCCAGGCGTTCGCGCAGCGCGGGGTCGGTGCGTGCCGCGCCGAGCAGTTCGTACCAGGCGGCGTTGATCGGGGCACGGCACGCGGCCCGCAGCAGACGCAGGCACTCGCGGACCGACTCGGGGCTGTCGTCGGGCCCGCCGAGTTGCGCCAGCCCCAGCCGGAAGTTCGCGAACTGCCGCTCGCGGACGGCGTCGGCGGCCGCGACCATCAGGTCGAGCCGGGTCGGAAAGTGCCGGAACACCCCGCCGGAGGACACACCGGAGCGGCGGCACACCTCCCCGATGGTGGTGGCCGTGTAACCCAGCTCGCCCAGTGCGGCGACGGTCGCGTCGAGGATCCGTTCGATCGTCGCCGTGCGCCGCTGCTGCTGGGTGCGACGCGACGGTGCCGCGGTCCCGGTCACGGTGCCGCGCTGCCGGACGGCGCAGCGGCGGGCGGCGCGGGGCGGCGCACCGGCACGGGTCCGCGCTCGTCGGTGCCCGCGCGCAGGAACCGGCCGGTGCCGACGGTGGCGCCGTAGCCGGGGACGAACTCGCCCCCGCGGAACACCACGCGACCGGCCACCGCGGTCGCGGTCACGGCGGCGTCGTTGCGGTTGACCATGCGGCTCAGTCCGCCGAACTCGGGCATGGGCGCTTCGTGGTAGGCGTCGGTGTCCTTGTTCAGCCCCGCCGGGTCGACGACCACGAGGTCCGCCCGGTCGCCGACGCGCAGGTGCCCGGCGTCGATGCCGTAGAAGTCGCCGAGTTCGCCGGTGAGTTTGTGGACCGCCGATTCCAGGGGCATGACGGGCTTTCCGCGCCGGGCGTACTCGTGGATGCGGCGCAGCATGCAGATTCCGTAGTTGTAGAACGCCATGTTGCGCAGGTGCGCACCGGCGTCGGAGAAGCCGACGGTCACGCCGGGCTGCCGGAGCAGCCGGTTGGCCACCTCGGGCCGGTCGTTGGCGATCACCGTGTGCCAGCGGAACTTCCGTCCGTGCTCGACGACGAGGTCCAGGAAGGTGTCCACCGGATGCACGCCGCAGTCGCGGGCCACGTCGCCGATAGAGCGACCGACGAGCGACGCGTCGGGGCACTCCACGATGGTGGTGTCGTCGAAGTCGCGGTGCCACACGCGAGGCGAGAACTTCTTGTCGAAGTCCTGCCGGAACCAGCGGCGGTACGCCTCGTCGCGCAGCAGCTCGTTGCGGGCGACCTCCTCCTTCAGGTGCAACGCGGCACGCCCCGAACCGAACTCCTCGAACACCACGAGGTCGATCCCGTCGGAGTACACCTCGAACGTGGTGGGCAGGTGCTGCCAGCGGAACGCGCCGCGCCCGATCCGGTTGGCGGCGAAGGCGATCGGACCGAAGATCCGGTGCACCCAGCGCTCGGCCTTGGTGTCGGCGGCGGCGAGCACGGCCGCCTTCATCGGCTTGCGGCCCAGCCCGGTGGTGGCGAGGGCGAAGAAGGCCACGTCGTACTTGGTGTTGAGGTTCGGCACGGCCTGCAGGACGCGGCCGCGGCGACGCAGGATGCGGTGGATGCGGCGGAACTCGGCCCACGACGCGTGGGTCGACGGCAGAGTGCGGGAGCGGTAGCGATCGCCGTCGAGCTTGTCCCAGGGATTCGTCATGGTGGACACCCCCAGGAAACCGGCGTCGAGGGCGTCCTCGACGCCGGCGTCGATCGCGGCGAGTTCGGCACGGCTCGGCCGGCTCGAAGGATCGGTGGAGCGGCCCAGCCCCAGGACGGCCGCCCGCACGTCGGAATGCCCGATGAACGCGGCGACGTTCGGACCGAGCGGCAGGGCGTCGAGCGCGGCGACGTACTCCCGGGGCGACGACCAGGTCCGGCCCTGTTCGAGTGCCGTGAGGACGTGCTCGCGGGGCAGTGCCTCGACCCGGCTGAACAGGTCCGCGGCGTCGAGTGGCGGCACGAACACCGTCGAGAGCGAGCAGTTGCCCATGAGGACGGTGGTGACGCCGTGCCGCACCGATTCCGGCAGGCCGGGCGAGACGAGCACCTCGGCGTCGTAGTGCGTGTGCGGGTCCACGAAGCCGGGCATCACCCACCGGCCGGCCGCCTCGACCACCTCGGTGCCCGGCCCGACGGGCAGCGGGTCCGCGCTCGCCGTCGCCACCACCCCGTCCTTGATGCCCAGGTCGCGGACGACACCGGGGGTGCCGGTGCCGTCGAACCACAGTCCGCCGCGGACGACCAGGTCGAACTCGGTGGACGCCGGTGCCGTGCTCATGTGACCTCCCTCACATCGATACACGAAGCATAGCCGGAAAGAGGACGGTCGCTCTCTATTTTCGGGCAACCCGGGGTGCGGACCGCCGCCGGGCAGGACCGCGAATAGAGTGCGGCCATGCCCGCGTTCCCGGCGGTTCCCGCCACCCCCGCCCTGCTCGTCGATCGTGACGTCCTCGACCGCAACATCGCGCGGATGGCCGACGCGGCACGCACCCGCGGGGTGTCCCTGCGTCCCCACGCGAAGACCCACAAGTGCGTCGAGATCGCCCGGCGTCAGATCGCCGCCGGCGCCGTCGGGCTCACCGTCGCGACGGTCTCCGAGGCCGAGGTCTTCGCCGATGCCGGCTTCCGTGACCTGTTCGTCGCCTATCCGCTGTGGACGGACGCCGCGCGCGGGGCCCGCCTGCGGGCGCTCGCCGCGGAGGTCCGGCTGACCGTGGGCGTGGACTCCGTCGAGGGCGCGCGGGCACTCGCCGAGCACGCCCGGCCGGGTCTGACCGTGCTCGTCGAGGTCGACAGCGGTCACCACCGCACCGGCGTCGCCCCGGAGCGGACCGGGTCGGTCGCCGTCGCGGCGGCGTCCGTCGGGCTCGAGGTGCGCGGCGTGTTCACCTTCCCGGGGCACTCGTACGGCCCGGGACAGCCGGCGGTCGCGGCGACGGACGAGGCGGCGGCGCTGAGCCGGGCCGTGGCGGCGCTGGAGGCCACCGGACACGACGCCGACGTGATCAGCGGCGGCTCGACCCCCA
Source organism: Rhodococcus sp. GXMU-t2271 (assembly GCF_041414735.1). Classification (NCBI taxonomy): domain Bacteria; kingdom Bacillati; phylum Actinomycetota; class Actinomycetes; order Mycobacteriales; family Nocardiaceae; genus Rhodococcus; species Rhodococcus sp. GXMU-t2271. Next base: position 146,743 of record NZ_JAUIZP010000001.1, on the reverse strand, counting down.
CCGCTCACCTCGACGTGCCGGCCGCCACCGAACTGCGCCCGGGCGTGTACGTCTTCGGCGACGCCCAGCAGCTCGAACTGGGCACGATCGACGAGGACGCGATCGCGCTGACCGCGCTGGCGACGGTGGTGTCGGCGCGGGACGACACCGTCGTGCTCGACGCCGGCAGCAAGGTGCTCGGCGCCGACCGCGCCCCGTGGGCGACGGGCTACGGCCGCATCCTCGGCGCTCCGGACGCGCGCATCGTCGCACTGTCCGAACACCACGCCACCGTGCAGTGGCCGGCCGACGCCGACCGCCCCACCCTGGGCACGCGCATCCGGGTGATCCCCAACCACGTGTGCTCCGCGGTCAATCTCGCCGACGACCTGACCGTCGTCGCCGGAGACAACGTCGTCGGCCGGTGGCCCGTCGCCGCGCGAGGCTGCAACACGTAGGCGGCTCGGCCGCCGGTGGTTGCTAAGGCAGCCCGAAGGGCACACTGCCGGGTAGGGCCGCGCCGATCGCGGCGGCCGCGGCCGCCGCCCGCGATTCCGGCAACCGCGCATACCCGCACACGAGTCCGCTCGGACCGCCGGGGCCGGCGCTGTACCTGCTGAGGGGCGCGGTCTCCACACCGAGCCGGCGCGCTGCCTCTGCGATCGCGACGTCGTCGACACCCTCCGGAAACCGCAGCACCACATGCAGACCCGCTTCGATGCCGGTCACCGTCACGTCGGACCGTTCGAGATCGCCGAGGGCACCGACGAACGCGGCCCGACGAGCGCGGTACGTGCGGGACGCACGCGCCAGATGCCGCGACAGCGCCCCCGACTCGATCAGCCGGGCCAGCGCGGACGCGGTGACCGAGCAGGCCACCTCCCCACTCTCGGCCACGGCCGCCGCGATCCGCGAGCGCAGCGGAGTCGGTGGGATCAGCCACGCGAGTCGCAGATCCGGGGACAGGATCTTCGAGGCAGTCCCCACGTAAGCGACGCACTCGCGGCCGCCGTCGATGCTGCGCAGCGCCGGCAGGGCCGACACGTCGTACCGGAACTCACCGTCGTAGTCGTCCTCGACGACGATCGTGCCCATGTCGGCGGCACGGGCGACGAGCCGGGCGCGGTGGGACACGGGCATCCGCGCTCCCATCGGATACTGATGCGCGGGTGTGCAGTACACCGCGGCGTCGGTCTCCCGCACCGTGTCGGGATCCAAGCCGTCCGTCCCCACCGGGATCGGACGGGGACGGGCGCCCTCGCCGAGGAGTGCCCGTCGCGCACGGAGGTATCCCGGATCCTCGAAGGCGACGTCGCGGTCTCGCAGCCGCGCCGCGATCGCGAGCACCCGGATCGCGGCGGCGACGCCCGGCAGCACGACGATCTCGTCCGCCCCGCAGGCGAGGCCCCGCGTCCGCCGGAGATGGTCGGCCAGCGCCCGGCGCAGATCCGGATGAGCCGCCGGATCCGCGACGCCGAGGGCCCGCGGCGCCGCGGCGGCCGCCCGCCACGCGCGACGCCACTCGGGTTCCGAGATCAGCGCCGGATCCGGTATTCCCGGCCGCAGGTCCAGTACCGGCGCGCGCCGCGCCGGATCCGGTTCCGTCACCGCCGCCGCGGGCACGACCGGATGGGATGCGGCGTGCGCCCGCGCCGCGACGTCGGCACCGGGCGCGACTCGCGTGCCCGAACCCGCCCGCGCCACGGCGAATCCCGAGGCGCACAGCTCGTCGTAGGCGTCGACCACGCACCCGCGGGAGACCCCGAGCTCCGCGGCCAGCACGCGGGTGGACGGCAGCGGGTCGCCGACCCCGATGCGGCCCTGCCGGATCTGGTCGACGACGGCCTCGGCGACGCGCTGCCGGAGTGGCGCGTCGGTGTCGGGCAGGTCGAAGGCCGGATGGACGGCGGGCGCGACACGGGGCACGGCGCCACGATACTGGTCCTGCCTTCTGCGTGCTTTGTGGACCTGTTCAGTGATCCGGATTGCCGCCAGACTCACCGGCATGGACAACATCAGGCGCTATCCCGAACGGGCCCGCACCCGGCGAGCCGACCTCGACGCGGTGCTGGACGCGGCCGTCACCTGCACCTTCGCGACCGTCGTCGACGGCCTGCCGTGGGTGGTACCCATGCTCTACGCACGCGACGGCGACCGGATCCTGCTGCACGGCTCCACCGGCGCGGGCGCGCTGCGCCTGGCCGCATCCGGTGCGCCGGTGGCCGTGTGCGTCTCGCTCCTCGACGGTGTCGTCGTCGCGCAGGATCTGTTCCACTCGTCCGCGAACTTCCGATCCGCCGTCGTCCGCGGCGAGGTCCACGTCCTGCCCGCGGAGGAGTCCGCCGCCGCCCTGGATGCTCTGTCGGACGGCCTGATTCCGGGGCGCAGCACCGAGACCCGGGCACACACCCGGAAGGAACTGGCGGCCACCGCCACCTTGGTCCTGCCGATCCGGGCGGGGCAGTGGACGGTCAAGATTCGCGACGCACCCCCGTCCGAGCCCGACGTGAACGACGGCTCGTGGGCGGGTGTGGTCTCGTTGCGGACGGTCGCGGACCGGCCGGTCGCCGCACCGTGGGTCGCGGACGACGTGCCGGTGCCCGAGTCCGTCCGCAGACTGGCCGACCGTTACGCCACGAGCACGGCGATGGTCTCGGCGACGAGCGCGGGCTTCTCGGCGCCCTCGGCCTCGACGGTGTAGGTGACGGTGAGGTTCGCCCCCTTCGCGGTGCGCTCGAGCGAGGTGAACTTCGCGGTCGCCCGCACCTTGGATCCCACCGGAACCGGCGACGGGAATCGAACCTTGTTGGCACCGTAGTTGATCCGCATCTTCAGCCCCTCGGCGGAGAAGATCTGCGTTCCGAGGACGGGCAGGAGGGAGAGGGTGAGGTAACCGTGGGCGATGGTCGTGCCGAACGGTCCGTCCTTCGCGCGCTCGGGGTCGACGTGGATCCACTGGTGGTCCCCCGTCGCCTCGGCGAACAGGTTCACCCGCTCCTGGGTGATCTCCAGCCACTCGCTGTGGCCCAGATCCTCGCCGACGGCCGCCTCGATCTCGTCGATTCCGTGGAAGGTACGCATGATTCGTTTCTCCTGGGTCGGGGCCGCTACGGACGGTGTCCGGCGCGACGGAGGGTGACGCGATACGTGTAGTGCTCGGGCAGAAAGTAACTGACGGACAGCTCGGTGGGTTCGCCCACGTCGTTCGAGTACAGCCGGTCCACCCGCAGCAGCGGATGGCCCGTCTCACAGTTCAGCTCGCGCGCAACCTCTTCCGTGGCCCGCGCGACGGTGATCGTCTGTGCCGCTTCGACGATGGGATGCTCGAGATGCGGCTCGAGCAGACCCATCACGGTGTTCCGGCTCGACGCGCCGGCCGCGAGCTCCGGGGCCTCGTGCACGTGCGCGGCCACGCGATCGGGCAGGTACACGGTGGTCAGCGCGAACGGGATTCCGTCGTGCACGCGGCGCAGCACCACCGCGTGCACCAGATCGGTGTCCAGGCGCAGCCGGCTGGCGGCCTCGATGTGCACGCCCCGTCTCAGTGGCGCGACGATCTCCATCGTGGTGTCCGCGGCGAGGTCGAGCAGGTCCTCGATGGAGCCGAGCTGGCGCCGGTAGCGCCGCCCGTCCTCGTCGGCGAACGTGCCCCGGCCGGGCACCCGGTAGACGACGCCGTCGGCGACGAGGTCCTGGAACGCGCGCCGCACCGTCTGCCGGCTCAGTCCGTACCGCCGCGCGAGCTCGGCCTCGGTGGGCAGCCGGACGCCGCCGCGGTACTCGCCGGCGTCGACGGCCTCGCGCAGCCGTCGCGACAGCTGCGCGTACGCCGGTTCCGTGTCGCGTTCGCCCATGACGATCACGGATCCTAGTGACGGGCGGTCACAGGCCGCCGCGGGCCACCAGTTGGGACGCGATGACGCCCTTCTGGATCTCGTTGGTGCCCTCGCCGACGATCATCAGCGGGGCGTCCCGGAAGTAGCGTTCGACGTCGTACTCGGTGGAGTAGCCGTAGCCACCGTGGATGCGCACCGCGTTCAGCGCGATCTCCATCGCGATCTCCGAGCAGTACAGCTTGGCCATGCCGGCCTCCATGTCGCACCGCTCACCGCTGTCGAAGCGCTCGGCGGCGTAGCGGGTCAGCTGCCGCGCCGCGGTGAGCTTGGTGGCCATCTCCGCCAGGTAGTTGCCGATCGACTGGTGCTTCCAGATGGGCTGCCCGAAGCTCTCCCGCTGCTGCGCGTAGGCGAGGGAGTCCTCGAGCGCCGCGGCGGCGACACCCAACGCGCGGCACGCGACCTGGATGCGGCCGGTCTCGAGGCCCTTCATCATCTGCGCGAAACCCCGGCCGGGCTCACCGCCGAGGATCGCCGTCGTCGGGGCGCGGTAGCCGTCGAAGCTCAGCTCGCAGCTCTCGACGCCCTTGTACCCGAGCTTGGGCAGATCCCGCGAGACGGTCAGGCCGGGCCCGTGCTCGACCAGGACGATGGAGATGCCCTTGTGTCGCGGGGTGGCGGCCGGATCCGTCTTGCACAGCAGCGCGATCAGCCCGGCGCGACGCGCGTTGGTGATCCACGTCTTGGCACCGTTGATCACCAGCTCGTCGCCGTCGCGGCGGGCGGTGGTGGTCATCGCCTGCAGGTCCGACCCACCGCCCGGCTCGGTCAGCGCCATCGTCGCCCGCACCTCGCCGGTCGCGAGCTTCGGCAGCCAGGCCCGCTTCTGCTCCTCGGTGCCGAACAGCACCAGCAGCTTGGCGACGACGGTGTGCCCGCCCATCGCGCCGGCCAGCGACATCCAGCCCCGGGCCAGTTCCTCGGTGACCTGCGCGTAGCACGGCATCGACACCGGCATCCCGCCGTACTCCTCCGGCACCGCCAGCCCGTAGATCCCGATCTGTTTCATCTGCTCGATCCACTTCTCGGGGTACTCGCCTGCGTGCTCGACTTCCTGCACCGACGGCTTGACCTCCCGGTCGATGAACTCGCGCACCGTCTCGACCAGGTAGGTCTCTTCGTCGCTCAGGTAGCTCACGGAAAAATCCTCGAATCGACACGGGACCTGCGATCCCACCCGCCATTTGTACGGCCATTTTTCGTCGCGCACCCGACCGTGTCAACACCGGACGGCCGCTCGACATCCCTCGAATGAGCTATATGTCGACCCTGTCGGCACCTATGGGTCCGCTCCGGGTAGCGCCGGACCGGACAATGGCCGTACATTTAGCGCGTTCCCGACCGCCCCACAGCAGAGGTTGATCCGTGACTCTCGCCCAGCCCCGCCGCCGGCGAGCCGTGCTCGTCGCCCCCGGCTCCGACGAACGCAAGGCCGGTAAGGCCCTGGCCTCCTCGGCCGACGAGGTGGTCCTCGATCTCGAGGACGCCGTCGCCACCGCCCACAAGGACACCGCCCGCGGCCTCGTCGCCGATCTGGTGTCCACGCACGGCACCGGCCGCACCATCGCGGTGCGCGTCAACGGTCCCGGCACGCCGTGGTTCGCCGACGATCTGCGCGCCTGCGCCGCCCTCGGGTCGGCCCTGTCGTCGGTGGTGGTGCCCAAGGTCGAAGGCCCGGACGACCTCGCCGAGACCGACCGCATCCTCACCGAGGCGGGCGATACCGGCCTGGCCGTGCAGGCGCTGATCGAGACCCCGGCCGGAGTGACCCGCCTCGACGAGATCGTCACCGGCCCACGATTGGCCGCGGTGATCCTCGGTTACGCCGACCTCGGCGCCGCGCTCGGCCGCACCCGCACCGCCGCCCCCGAGCACTGGCTGTACGTGCAGGACCGGATCCTGCACGCCGCCCGCGCCGCGGGCGTGCAGGCGATCGACGGCCCGTTCCTCGGCATCACCGACGACGACCGGTTCCGTCACGCCGCCCGCTGGACCGCCGACCTCGGCTTCGACGGCAAATGGGTCATTCATCCGGCCCAGATCGTCTCGGCCGCAGCGGCCTTCACCCCCGACGACGAGCAGGCCGAGCAGGCGCGGCGGGTGCTGGCCGCCCTGGCCGAGGCCGAGGCCCGCGGCGCGGGCGCCGCCCAGCTCGACGGACAGATGCTCGACGAGGCGGTCGCCGTCGCCGCCCGCCGCACCCTCGCCCTGATCGGAGAGAACTGAGATGACCACCGCGAACGCCGCCGAGGTCGGCGGACCCTACTTCGACGAGCTGACCGTCGGCCAGGTCTTCGACACCGCCCCCGCGGTCACGATCACCGACGGCCTCGCAGCCGCCCACCAGGCGATCCTCGGTGACCGTCTGCGCCTGCCCCTCGACGCGCACCTGTCGGCAGCCGTCGCGGGTGGGCCCGTCGCACACGCCGGACTCGTCACCGATCTCGCCATCGGACAGTCCACGCTGGTCACCCACCACGTCAAGGCCAACCTGTTCTACCGCGGCCTGCGCTTCCACCGCTTCCCGCACATCGGCGACACGCTCTACACCACCACCGAAGTGGTCGGCCTGAAAGAGAATTCGGCCAAGCCCGGCCGCAAGCCGACCGGTCTGGCGGCGCTGCGGATGAACACCGTCGACCAGAACGGGCGGACCGTCCTCGACTTCTACCGGTGCGCGATGCTGCCGCTGAGCGGCAGCCCCGATCCGGATCGGGTCGTGGCCGCCGACGACCTGTCCGCAATCGGACCGCAGGAGCCGCCGCGGTGGTCCGCCCCGGTCGACTGGGATCTCGACACCTACCGGAAGCGGGTTCCGGGAACGCATTTCGATCCGTCGCTCGCCGGTGCGGTGCTGCGGTCGAGCGGCGACGTCGTCTCCAGCGCACCCGAGCTGGCGCGCCTGACCCTCAACATCGCCGCCACCCATCACGACGAACGTGTCGGCGCTGCAGGACGACTGGTGTACGGCGGCCACACCATCGGCCTGGCTCTGGCCCAGGCCAGCCGGGCGCTGCCGAACCTCGTCACCGTCCTCGGCTGGCACTCGTGCGACCACACCGGTCCGGTCCACGAGGGCGACACCCTCACCAGCGATCTGCACATCGAGTCCGCCCACCCGCTGGAAAGTGGTGGGGGCGTACTCGAGCTGCGCTCGATCGTCCATGCCCACCGCGGCACCGACGCGCCGGCAGCCGTGCTGGACTGGCGCTTCACCGCACTCATGGCCTGACCCCGGAACCGACATGACTTCTCCTGCCCCGGCACCGATTCCCCCCGTCGTCCCGGACACACACGACTGGCGTCTGCACGCCCGCTGCCGGTTCATCGGGCCGGACACCTTCTACGCCCCCGAGGGCGAGACCCTGGGCGAGAGGCAGCGCCGGGAACGAGCGGCCCGGGACATCTGCGCGGCCTGTCCGGTGCGCCTGGCGTGCCGCGACCATGCCGTGAAGAACAAGGAACAGCACGGGATCTGGGGCGGGCTCACCGAGAGGGAACGTCGCGGACTCCGCTACGTCCGCTGGCTGCCGGACCGTGCTACGTCGGCGGCCGGCTGACCGCCCCGCATGCGGGCCCGAGCTCCCCGCTCAGGCACCGAGGTCGTGCGCGAGCCGCTGCACCTTCTCACGCGCGGCGTCCAGGCTCGCCGCAGAACGGTCCGCCATCGACTCCAGGGCCGGAATGCGTCCCGCCAGTGTGTATTCGGCGGTGACGACGGTGACGTCCATGCCGAGGGACGTGCCGAGCACCTGCTGCAGCGGCGGCACGGTGCAGTCGAGTCCCTCGTCCGGATCACCGGGACCGTAGGCCAGCCCGCGACTCGAGATCACGACGACGGGCGTTCCGGCGAACGGCTGGTCCGGGGTGTCGAACGGCACGGTGGTGCCGAGTACGTGGACGTAGTCGATCCACGCCTTGAGCGTCGACGGCAGCGACCAGTTGTACATCGGGGCACCGATCACGACGGCATCGGCGCTCCGGGCCTCGGCGATCAGCTCGGTCTGCAATGCCTCCGCCGCGGGATCGACGGAGGCGCCGGGTGCCCGCAGGCGCGGCGCGTAGTGCAGTTCCGCGTCCCGCAGATGCGGGACCGGAGCGCGGTGCAGGTCCCGTTCGATCACGGTGTGGTCGGGTCCGCGCCGACGCCATGTATCGGCGAAGAGACGGGTCAGCTCACGGGAGACGGACGTCTCGAGGTTTGCGGACGAGTCGAGCTGCAACAACTGGGGCATGTCGGACTCCTTCGGGTTCGAGTGCTGCGCCAGTGGATCACTGGGTCGATCGGCGTGCTGGGCCGGCTACCGGCTACTGCACGATGCCGGCGGCGCGCAGCCCGGCGATCTGCTCGTCGGTGAGGCCGAGGTCGGCGAGCACCGCGTCGGTGTGCTGGCCCAGCGCCGGGACCGCACCCATGCGCATCTCGACGTCGGTGAACGTCATCGGCGGCAGCACGGCCCGCACGGGGCCCGCCTCGGTGGCCACCTCCCGCCACCGGTTGCGCTCCTCGAGCTGCGGGTGCTCGATCAGATCCTTCATCTCGTTCAGCCGGGCGGCGGGTACGCCCGCGGCGGCGAGCCGCTTGTCGAGTTCGGCGGTCCCGAAGCGGCGCGTGTGCTCGGCGACGGCCGCGTCGGTCTCGGCGCGGTGCTGCACCCGCAGGATGTTCGTCGCGAACTTCGGGTGCTCGGCGAGATCCGGACGGCCGAACACCTCGGTGACGAGGGCCCGCCAGCCGCGGTCGTTCTGCACACCGATCAGGATCTTCCCGTCGACGGTGGGGTACGCGTCGTAGGGCGCGATCGACGCGTGGCTCAGGCCCATCCGCTGAACCTGCGTGTCCTGATACATCTGCAGGTACATGGGGTGGCCGAGCCATTCGACGGTCGCGTCGAACATCGACACGTCGATCGTCGCACCCGCCCCGGTGCGCTCGCGCCGGAACAGCGCCGCCTGGATGGAGGTGAGCGCGTACATGCCGGCGGCGATGTCGGAGGTCGGGATGCCGGTCTTCGTGGCGGTCTCCGGGGTGCCCGTGATCGAACACAGCCCGGTTTCGGCCTGCACGAGCATGTCGTAGGCCTTGCGTTCGCGCAGCGGACCGTCGGTGCCGTAGCCGGTCATGTTCACCACGATCAGCTCGGGCCGTGCGCGGCGCAGCTCGTCGGCGCCGAGCCCGAGCCGCGCCGCCGCGCCGGGCGCGAAGTTCTGGAGCACCACGTCGGCTTCGTCGACGAGGCGACGCACCGTGGCGACGCCCTCGGCGGCCTTCAGGTCGATGCAGATCGACTCCTTGCCGCGGTTGAGCCACACGAAATGCGACGCGAGGCCGTGCACGGCGGCGTCGTAGTTGCGGGCGAAGTCGCCCTCCCCGACCCGTTCGATCTTGATGACGCGGGCGCCGAGATCGGCGAGGTGACGGGTCGCGATGGGGGCGGCGACCGCCTGTTCGAGGCTGACGACGACGATGCCTTCCAGCGGCAGGTCCGTCGACGCATCGCCTGTCGGCGCGCTGTTCTCACTCATCCCGTCCGTGCCTTCCTGTCTTCGTATGCCGTTGCGGCTTCTCCCCGGGCACGCGAGCGCCACCGCCGCACGTCGTCCTCCCGCGCCCCGTGTCCGATCAGCCACGCTTCCGGCCCGCCGGGATGCGCGACGAGGCGCTCGACGATCGGGGTGATCGCCTCGGCGGGCGCGCGGAACAGGTCCGGCGGCACCGCCCGGTCGTCGTCCGAGGAGGAGCCGCCGCGCAGCCCGACGGCCTCCCAGCGACGGTACAGAAGGGGCATGTTCGTGTCGGTGGCCACGTAGTCGTCGACGACGGCCTGCGGTTCCACACCCGCCGCGAGCAGCAGGACGGCGACCGCGAGACCGGTGCGGTCCTTGCCGGCGGTGCAGTGCACGAGGACCGGGCCCGCGGCCCGCGCGACTACCGGCACGAGACCGGCAAACAGCGGCGCGGCCACGTCGAACACGCGACCGTAGAGTTCGGCGAGGCCGAGGCCGGTGCGCCCGCCCGGTGCGGCGTCCGCGTGCAGCGACAGCTGGTGCACGCGCGTGCCGTCCGGCCAGGTGTATGCGCGGTGACCACGCTCGGCGTCGGACCGCAGGTCGACGACGGTCGCAGGCGGCCGGTCGGCGAGGAGTCCGCGCGCCACGTCGCCGGTGTAGCAGGCGTCGCCGCGGTACAGCACACCGGCGGCGGTGCGGCCGCCGTCGGTCAACGGCAGCCCACCGAGGTCCCGCAGGTTCACCGGCCCGGGTCCGGACTGTTCTTCGTCCTGCACGTGCGCCCCTTCTCGTCCGACCGGGACCCCGTGCCCCCGTCACCCCACAGTCGATACCCGACCGGCGGTACCTGTCCAGCGGGGTCCCGAGCGAACTACTCCGGCCGGCCGTCGGTGATCAGCGGCCACAACCCCCGCGACCCGGCCTCGACGGCCGCGGCGGTGAGCCTGTCGTCCCAGAACCGGACGGAGCCGAACTCGCGGCGCCACGACAGCAGCCGGTTCGCGTGCCGGTGCAGCTCGTGCTCCATGGTGAAGCCGATCGCACCGAGACTCTGGTGGGCGTTGCGCACCACCACCGACGCGGCGTGCCCCGCGCAGGACTTCGCTGCGGCGATCGCGAATCCCGCCTCGGCGCTGCCGAATCCGGACTCCTCGGCGATCGTCACGGCGGCCTGCGCGGCCGCGCGTGCGAGCGCGCCCTCGGCGGCGATGTCCGACACCAGGTGCTGCACCGCCTGGAACTTGGCGAGTGGACGGCCGAACTGGACGCGGGCGGTGGTGTGGCCGACCACCAGGTCGAGTACCCGTTCCATCGCGCCGCTCATCGCCAGCGCCCGGGCGAGTGCGCCGCGGCGCAGGAACTCCTCCGCGGTGCCGTCCGGCACCTCGGCACCGGAGAGCGCGGCGACGTCGACGCGGATGTGGTCGCGCGGCTCGGACGCGACGTCGACCGCCTCGGTGACCTCGACGTCGGCGCGGGCGACGTCGGCGACCCGCCACGCGCCGTCCGTCTCCCACAGCACGACCACGGCGTCCACGTCCCGGGCCCACGGCACGTGCCGGGCCGAGCCGTCGGCGTTCAGCACGGCGGCGGTGCGTGCCGCCGCCGGATCGGTCACCGCGCGCGCACAGCCGGACAGCTGCAGCAGCCAGCCGGCGAGGAGATCGTTCTCGGCCACCGGCACCGCCGCGGCACCGGCGCCCGCGGCGCCGAGCAGGTAGGCGGCCTCGGCCCAGCCCGCCTCACTGCCCCCGTCCGCCTCCGGGCCGGTGAGCCGGGTGAGACCGAGTTCGGCCAGGGTCGACCACAGTTCGCGGTCGAGACGCAGCGGGCCGCTGAGGCGGTGATCGTCGCCGCGGCGCTCACCGAAGAGCTGTTCGAGCATCTGCGCGAGTTCGCGCATCTCCACGTCGTTGCCGGTAGTCGCGTTACTCATCAGCGCATCCCCAATCCCCGCGCGATGACCCCGCGCAGAATCTCACTCGTGCCGCCTCGGAGGGTGAATCCGGGACGCTGCATGACACCGGCTCGCACCAGTTCGGCGAATCCCTCACCGGGGGCGTCGCTCTCGTCGGCCAGTTCGTCGGCGAGGTCGGCGATGTCGCCCTCGGTCTGGGTGCCGAGCACCTTGACGACCGAGGCGGCGACCTCCGCGTTCTCGTGCCGCTGCAGTGCCTCGGACACCCCGCGGGACATGTGGTGCAGGCCGAAGATCCGGCCGACGAACGCGCCGATGCGGGGATCGGCCGGCAGGCGCCCGGCGCCGGCCTCGTCCACCGCGCCGGCGAGCACCCCGAAGGTGGACATGAAGCGTTCCGGGCCGCTGCGCTCGTAGCCGAGTTCGGAGGTGACCTGCGCCCAGCCGTCGCCGACGGTGCCGAGCACGAGGTCGTCGGGCACGAACACGTCGTCGAGGACGACTTCGTTGAAGTGGTGTTCACCGGACATCGACAGGACGGGCCGGATCTCCACGCCGGGCGAGTCGAGCAGGACGATGAACTGGCTCAGCCCGGCGTGCCGGTGCGCCGGGTCGAGCGGCGCGGAGCGGGCCAGCGCGAAGAAGGCGTCGGCGTGGTGGGCGCCGGAGGTCCACAGCTTGGTGCCGGTGATGCGCCAGCCGCCGTCGACCTGCACGGCCTTGGTCTTCACGCTCGCCAGGTCGGATCCGGACTCGGGCTCGCTCATGCCGATGGCCCAGCAGATCTCGCCGCGGGCGATACCGGGCAGGAAGCGCTGTTTCTGTTCCTCGGTGCCGTACTTGAGCAGCGACGGTGCGGCCTGCCGGTCCGCGACCCACTGGGCGGCGACCGGCGCGCCGACGGCGAGGAGTTCCTCGGTGACGACGAAGCGCTCCATGAAGGTGCGGCCCTGCCCGCCGTACTCGGTGGGGATGGTCATGCCGACCCAGCCGCGGGCAGCCAGGGCCTTGGTGAAGTCGGTGTTCCAGCGGGCGAGCCAGGTGTCCACGCCGGGGGTGAACACGCCTGCGTCGATCTGCTCGCGCAGGAAGGCGCGCACCTCGGCTCGCAACTCCGCGAGGCTCGGGTCGGGGGCACCGGCGTCCGGCACCAGTGATGTACGCATCGTCGTCTTCTTCCGTGAGGGGGTCAGGGTCGCGGTTGCAGCAGCAGCAGGGCCAGATCGCCGTACCGGGCCGCGATGTCGGCGGGGGTGTCCGGACCGTGCGGGTCGTACCAGTTCGCGATCGAGGTCGTCATCGCCAGGATCGAGCGGCGACAGTCCTCCGGGTACGGGGTGGTGAACGCGCCGGATTTCACGCCGTCCTCGATGATGCTGCCCAGCAACTCGTTTCCGGAACGTCGCCGCTGCTCGTAGACCGCCGCGTTCTCCGGTTCCAGGTTGCGGACCTCGGTGCCGATCATCAGGCTCTGCTCCTGGCAGGTGGTGCGGAACCGGACGAGGGCGATCACCAGGGCCCGGAGTCGCTCCACCGGGTCGTCCCCGACGCGCGAGAGTTCCTCGTCGCACATCGCGTCGAAGGCGTTGACGCCGTCGATCAGGATGGCCAGGAGCAGGTCCTGCTTGTTCTTGTAGTGGTAGTACAGCGCCGACAGGCTGACGCCGGCTTCCTGGGCGATCGTCCGGATCGACGAGGCCCCGTATCCGTTGCGGACGAACTCGCGGCGGGCCGCCTCGATGAACACCCGTTGCCGCTCCGAGGGCGCCACGGTGTCCCCCGGTCGTGCGTACGTTCCCCGCCGCGCGCTCATCGGCTACCTCCGGCGGTCGCGAGACGCAGCGCGCCCTTGACCAGCTTTCCGGTGGGGGTCCTGGGCAGTGCGTCGACGAAATCGACGCTGCGCGGGCACTTGTATCCGGCGATGCGGTCGCGGCAGTAGGCGATCAGTTCGGCGGCGAGCGCGTCGTCGCCGGCGACGCCCGCCGCCGGTTGGACGACCGCCCTGACCGATTCGCCCATCTCGGCGTCCGGCACGCCGATCACCGCGACGTCGAACACCGCGGGGTGCAGGGCGAGGGTGTTCTCGATCTCCTGCGGATAGATGTTCACCCCGCCGGAGATGATGGTGAACATGGCCCGGTCGGTGAGGAAGAGGTAGCCGTCCTCGTCGAGGTATCCGATGTCCCCGGTCGTCGCCCACGTGGGATGCAGCGGGTGGCGCGACTCCGCCGTCTTCTCCGGATCGTTGTGGTACTCGAAGCTGTGGCCGGGACGTTCGAAGTAGATCGACCCGATCTGCCCGGCCGGCAACTCCGTTCCGTCCTCGGCGCAGACGTGGGCACGGCTGGGGTGGCCGTGACCGGTGCGGCCCACGGTGCCGGGTTTGCGGAGCCACTCCTGCGGCGAGACGATGGTGCTGCCGACGGATTCGGTGGACGAGTAGTACTCGTAGATCCGCTCGCCCCACCAGTCGATCATGGCGCGCTTGACCTCCGCCGGGCACGGCGCGGCCGAGTGGATGGCCACCCGCATCGCGGACAGGTCGTAGCGGGAGCGGGTCCGGTCGGGCAGCTTCAGCATCCGGACGAAATGCGTGGGCACCCACTGACTGTGAGTGACGCGGTGGCGCTCGAGGTCGGCGAGGCAGGTCTCGGCGTCGAACCTTCCGGCGACGATCGCCGTGCCGCCGAGGGCCTGCGCCGCGGCCCCGAATCGCAGCGGCGCAGCGTGGTAGATCGGGGCCGGGGAGTAGTACACGCAACTGTCGTCGAAGTCGAAACGCTGCAGCAGCCCGACCGCATTGGAGGCCGCCTGCTCGCCGACCTGGGCACCGCCGAGCGCAGGCTTGATTCCTTTGGGCCTGCCCGTCGTTCCGGAGGAGTAGAGCATGTCCGTGCCGCCGGGCTGGTCGGCCGGCGGCACGGTGCTCATCGCCGCGATCTCGGCTTCGTATCCGAGGTGTCCGGGGACGTCTCCGCCGAATGCCAAGCGGTGCAGCACCTTCGGCGTGTCGTCGGCAACGGCGACGGCCAGGTCCGCGAGCGGAGCGGAGACCACGAGGGCGGTGGCGTCGCAGTCGTCGACGATGTAGGCGACCTCGGAGGGGGCGAGATGCGTGTTGACGAACGTCACGTACATGCCGGACCGTACTGCCGCCCAGTACAGTTCGAATGCGGTGACGTCGTTGACCGACAGCACCGCGAGGTGGTCGCCGGAGCCGAGGCCGTGGGCGCGGAGCCAGTGCGCGAACTGCACCGAACGGTCCTCGAGCTCACGGTAGCTCACCACCCGGCCGGTGGCGGCCTCGATCGCCGCCGGCTTGTCCGGGGTGGCCGACGCGTAGCGTCCGGGATACATCCGAGCTCCTTTCCACCTGCCTGACGGGACGGCTACAGGCCGAGGTCCTTGGCGATGATTGTCTTCATGACTTCGCTGGTGCCACCGTAGATCCGGCTGACGCGGGTGTCGGCGTAGAGCCGGGCGATCGGATACTCGGTGATGTAGCCGTACCCGCCGTGCAACTGCAGGCACTTGTCGATCACGCGACCGGAGACCTCGGTGCAGAACAGCTTCGCCCGGGCGGCGTCGGCGACCGACAGCTCGCCCCGGTCGAGCAGCTCGAGGCAGTGATCCGCGAAGACGCGGGCAGCCTGCACCTCGGCGGAGCATTCCGCGAGGACGAACTTGGTGTTCTGGAACGAAGCCACCGGCTTGCCGAACACCTTGCGGTCCCGCGTGTACACGAGGGCATGCTCGATCGCGGCCGCAGCCTGGCCCACCTGGTTCAGGGCGATGCTCAGACGTTCCTGGGGCAGGTTGTGGGCGAGGTAGCCGAACGCCTTGCCCTCCTCGCCGAGGAGATTCTCCACCGGCACCTTCACGTCCTGGTACGACAGCTCGGCGGTGTCCTGCTGGTGCAGACCGAGCTTGTCGAGCTTGCGGCCGACGGAGAACCCTTCGGCGTCGGTGGGGACGCAGAGGATCGACAGACCGGCGCGACGGTCCTGCGGGTCGAACGGCGCGGTGCGGCACACGGTGAGGACCAGATCGGCGGTGACGCCGCCGGTGATGAACGTCTTCGCGCCGTTGACGACGTAGTGCGAGCCGTCGGCGGACAGCTTGGCAGTAGTGGCGATGTTGGCCAGATCGGAGCCGGTGCCGGGCTCGGTCATCGCGATGGCGGTCATCATCCGGCCGGACGCGAAGTCCGGCAACCAGCGCTTACGCTGCTCGTCGGTGCCGTATTCGAGCAGGTACGGCAGGATCAGGCAGGAGTGCACGGTGTACGAGCCGAAGGAGACGCCGGCCCGCGCCACTTCCTCGAACACGATGGCGTTGTACTTGAAGCTCGACTCGCCGCCACCGCCGAACTCCTCGGGCACCTGGATGCCGAGGATGCCGAGTTCACCGAGACGGTGGAAGAACTCGCGCGGGGGCCGGCCCAGCCCGTCCCACTCCTCGTGCTGCGGCAGCACCTCTCGCGCGATGAAATCGCGCACCATGGATCGGAATTCGTCGTGCTCCCGGCTGAAGATCGTCCGCTCCACGGCCGTGCTCCTTCGTTTGCGTGCGGCGACCCGAGGGGGTCGCGGCGGTCAGTTCCCGGTGAAGTTCCCGCTGCGGCGTTCGAGGAACGCCGAGAGGGCCTCGCCGTGGTCGGCGGTGTGGTGCGAGAGGGCCTGGAACGCTGCGGAGAGCTCGAGGATGCTGTCGAGATCCTGGCGCTGGCCCTCGCGCATCAGCTTCTTGGTCATGCGCAGTGCGTGCGGCGGGTTCGAGGCGACGCGGGCGGCGAGCTCACCGGCCGTGGCGAGCAGCTGATCGGGTTCGACGACCCGGGAGACCATGCCCCACTCCAGCGCGGTGGCGGCGTCGACGCGGTCGCCGGTGAAGGCCATCTCCGCGGCCCGCGCCGACCCGATGGCGCGGGGCAGCAGCCAGGCACCGCCGTCGCCGGGGATGATGCCGAGCTTGACGAAACTCTCGGCGAAGAACGCGGTGTTCGAGGCGATCCGCATGTCGCACATCATGGCCAGGTCGCAGCCGGCGCCGACCGCGGGTCCGTTGACTGCGGCGATGATCGGCACCTCGCAGTGGTAGATCGCCTTGGGCAGCCGCTGGATTCCGCGACGGTAACCCTCCCGCAGCTGATGCGGGGCGCCCCCGAACATCCCCGTACGGTCGGCCATGTCCTTGACGTTGCCGCCGGCCGAGAACGCGCTCCCGGCTCCGGTGAGGATCACCACGCGGGTCTCGTAGTCCGCGTTCGCCTCGTC
Source organism: Rhodococcus sp. GXMU-t2271 (assembly GCF_041414735.1). Lineage (NCBI taxonomy): Bacteria > Bacillati > Actinomycetota > Actinomycetes > Mycobacteriales > Nocardiaceae > Rhodococcus > Rhodococcus sp. GXMU-t2271. Next base: position 130,160 of record NZ_JAUIZP010000001.1, on the reverse strand, counting down.
CACGAGCTGCACCAGTCGCTCGACGACGTCGTCGCCGGAGATCGGATTACGCGCCTCGGGCAGGTTGATCGTCCATGTCGTGACGTGGCCTTCGCGGCTGGAGAGTACGACGTCCTCGGGTGCGCTCATGCGGAGGTCCTTTCGGCCGACGGAACGGCAGGCAGCAGATTAGGTCGAACGATCGTTCAAATTACTGTGCCGAGGACCTGTTGTAAAGAGGTGGACGCCGCGACGGCCGGGCCGGCCGCGCTCAGGCGAAGTCGAATACAGGTGGGAGCACGCACACCACCAGCGCCGCCCAGATCCCGAAGACCGGCAGGTAGCGGGTCTGCCAGCGTTCGACGGAGCCGAAGCCGCGGCGGCCACGGACGAACCCGAACAGGAGCCGAGCCGACCAGGCGAGACCGACCAGCAGAACCAGGTTCATCCCGAGTGCGGCCACCTTGTTGGCAGTGAAGCCGAACTCCGCGATTCGCGTGAGCATGGCGGCCAGCATGAGCACGTCGACCACCAGCGCGAGGACGACGAGGACGAGCTGCAGGCGGTCGAACAGGTCGGGCGGCAGGTACGGCTCGCGGGCGGAGACCGCGTACAGCAGCAGGCCAAGGACGACGACGAGGATCAGGTCCATCAGGATCAGCAGATTCCGGTCGACGTCGACGACGCTTCCCGTGGTCGCGAAGGCCCCGAGCAACACCAGCAGCATGACGATGGTGACGGGTGTGAACACGCGCGTCAGGACGGGCGCGATGTTCTCCACCACGTTCTGTTTCGCCTCGACCAGCCAGGCGGCGACGACGACCGCACCCGCCGCGCCGAACGGCAGCACCCATTCCTCGACGACCCACTCGGCATCCGTGCCGAGCGCATCGAACGCGCCGATCGTCAGACCCACCAGCACACCCCCGCCGAGGGCGAGAAGGGTGAGATAGACGACCCATTCGCCGGTGAAGCGGATGAAGTCCATCCGGCGCCGGTCGGACCGCCACTCGCCACCGACGTAGGCGAGGCCGACGACGAACCACAACACGATCGGGGTGTGGATCGCGACGATGACCTCGGTCGATCCGTTCGGCGCGAAGGGGTACCCGTTGATCACGACTGCCGCCATCGCGAACGGCACCAGCAGCGCCGCGGCGCCGCGGGGCGACATCCGGCGCTTCCACGCGAAGTATGCGGTCAGGAACGGGAGCACGAGCAGAGCGAGGTTGCGCGCGACGACGCCCTCGTCCAGGGTCGCCAGCCCCACCTTCAGGGCGACGGCACCGCCGACGGCGAGCGCGAGAACGACGAGCAGTTCACGCCTGGGGCGGGGACCGCCGTCGCCCGAGGCGTCGGACGTCAGGACGAGCTGCTTCCAGAGCCGATCGGAATGCTCGCGTGCGAATTCCCGGGAGATGTCGTCCACGCTGCCCATGCGTTTGACCGCGACCAGGAATGCCTCGTCGGCCGCCAGTCCGGCGGCGGACAGATCCGAGATCTGGTCCCTCAGGTGGTCTTCCATCTCGTCGGCGTCGGCGGTGGAGATCACGCGGCGACGCTCGACGTACCCTCGCCACCGACCGATCTGCGACTCCAGCGCGGCGTCCATCACGACCACCCCGGGGCCGCGGGCATCTCCGCGCAGCGCCAGACCTGGTCGAGCGCGTCCGCGACGACGTCCCACTGACTGCGCCGCTCGGCGAGCGCGCTCCGTCCCGCGTCGGTGATCGCGTAGTGCTTGCGTCGTCGTCCGGTGTCGGAGCTTCCCCACGACGCCGACACGTATCCGGACCGTTCGAGCCGGTGCAGCAGGGGGTAGAGCATTCCGTCGGTCCATTGGATCCGTCCACGGGACAGGTCCTTGACGCGTTTGAGGATGGCGTAGCCGTAGGACTCACCCTCGGCGAGGATTCCGAGCACGAGCGGGGTCGCCGACGCCGCCACGAGGTCCTTCTCGATGTACATAGGTCTCCTATGCCTAGATCTACTAGGCATGAAGGTAGCAGATCCAGCACAGGACGGTCGGTCTTCTGCTGCGGACCACGGGTTCGAAGCGGCCGTCCGGCACTTACGCCGCAGGGAGGGTGCCGGTGTCCCGGCACCCTCCCTGCGGTGGGCATACGTCGCCACTCCGTACTGCTGTGTACCGCCCGGTCGGCAGGCGGCTCTCGTGACGCGGTCAGCCCTTCTTCGGCTCCGCCTCCACCTCGTCGTCGTCGGCGAAGACCAACCGGCCGTCGTCCAGCGCGACGGCCCAACGGCGTACCGGCGCCCAGTCCCGTCCGAGTTGCTCGCCGGCCCGGGCGGCCTCGCTGGCGTAGTCCTCGACCACTACACCGGGCTCCCGGCTCTTCTCGCCGCCGCGGCGCACCACCACCCGCGAGCCGACGGTGAGCCCGCCACTGCCTGCGTCTCCCGAGTTGTCACTCATAACAAATGATCATGACATCGAATGCGCCTGCGGACAGCCCAACGGCGGTTCGGCGCCCCCGTGTCGGCCTCGGCACGTCCTCACAGCTCGGCTCACTCGACCATCGGGAACAGGGAGTCGCCGTCCTCGGGACTGCCGTCGATCTGGCCGCGGTCGACGCGCGAGTCCTCGACGATGACACCGTCGACCACCTCGGCGTGCTTCCCACCGCCCGCGACGGCGGCGTCCCCGTCGACCACCTCGTCGACGACATCCTCGGTCAGTTCGTCGTCGGGCATGGCCGCGACCGGCCGTTCGAGCGGCTCTGCGGGTGCCACGTCGGGCTCCTCCTCCGCGAGGCGCTGGTCCAGCGACTCGCCTTCCTGCTCCTCCCGCTGCGTGGTGCCGAACCGGTCGGCGCCGCTCCAGCCCTCCGGCGGGTCCACGGCCTCGTCGCCGTCGTCGTTGCGGACTTCGTCGGAGTCGAGGCCCTCGCTGGGGCTGAGGGTGTCGCCGGGACCGTCTTCGATACTCATGGCTGTGACGTACCCGAGCCGGCGAACACGGAAACGCACAGAACACGGAAACGCACAACGGCGCAGGTTTACCGGGGCCGGCGGCCGGATATGCCGGGGAGACGACCACAGCGAGGGAGTCTTCCCATGGACGAGAACGACCTCTTCCAGCACATCGAGGAACTGGTGAACGAGGAGAAGTCGCTGCGTTCGCAGTCGAGCAGCGACGGTATGAGCGACCAGGACCGGCAGCGTCTGCGCGCCGTCGAGGAACGCCTCGACCAGTGCTGGGACCTGCTCCGGCAGCGCCGCGCGAAAGCCGAGTTCGGCAACGACCCGGACGAGGCGGAGGCGCGGCCCGTGGGGGAGGTCGAGTCCTACCGCCAGTGAGGACCTCGGTGACCGGGATCGCGAGGAGGACGGATGAGGTTCAGAGCATCGAAAACCTTTGCTGCAGTGGCGCTCTCGCTCGGACTGGTCGCCTCGTGCAGCGACGGCGACACCCCGGCGCCGACCACCGGTGGGTCCGTGCCCGCGTCGGCACTAGTGACGGCGACGACGGTCGAGAGCACCTCCGTGCCGGACACCTCGCCGGCCACAGCGTATGAGGACACCACCCCACCACCGACCGAGGCGTCCTTTCCCGGCGAGAATCTGACCCCGGAGGAGGCCGGGGAACTTCAGCGTGCGGTCGACGAGGGCAGCCAGCCGTGGCGGCTGGATCCATCCCTGGTCGCGCAGGCATTCGTGGCGGACCGGTTCGGTTGGAGCGACACCGAGGCGCGCACGGCCGACCCGCACACCGTGGAGGTGACCGACCGCGCGGACGGCAGCATCGTGGTGCTGCAGCTGCGCCAGCCCGTCCGAGAGGGAGCCGACGGCATCTGGGTCGTCACGGACGGCGTCCGGATCGGCTGAGGAACCGCGCCGGAATTATGCCTGCGCCGCGGTTCGCCGCACGAGGTCGACGATCGCGACGGGAGTATCCGACTGCGGCGCGTGCCCGGCCCACGGCAGCGGCACGAACCGCGCCCCGGGAATCAGTGGGACGTATCGCACCGTCTGCGCGGATGCGACGACATCGAGCACGCCCTGCGCGAGGGTGACGGGGCACGAAACGCGGTCGAGACCCGTCGGTACGTCCGTCAGCACGGCATTCCACAGCATCGACCAGTAACCCTCCGATTCCGCGAAACCTCCCTTCACGGACAGTGATTCGGCTTTCGAAGTGCGCCACGGAAGGGCCCGCAGCCCGGCGGTGAGTGCCGTGCGCCCGACGGTGCTGCGCGACATCCGCTCGATCAACGGGCTGCGCGCCTTGTTGACGATCCGCGCGGCGGCCATGAGCAGTCCCTGAAGCGCCCGCTCCGGCGGCAACCCGAGACCGGACGGGGACAGGGCCACCACCGACCGGGCACGGCCGCGCCGTGCCAGATCGAGCGCGAGGCGGCCGCCGAGGGAGTTGCCCAGGATGTGCACCCGATCCAGCCCGCGGGCGTCGAGGTCCGCCGCGAGGGCAGCGCCGAGGGACTCGACAGTGGGACGAGTCGGCAGCATCGGCGACGATCCGTGGCCGGGAAGGTCCACGGCCAGGACGTCGAAGTGCTCGGCGAGGCGCGGAACGAGTTCGGCGAAGTCGTCGCGGGTGGCGCCGATCCCGTGCAGGAGAAGCAGCGGTTCTCCGGAACCGGCACGTCGACAGGCCAATCGAGGAGTGTGCATCGTGCCCATCCTGCCCGGACCGGGAGGGTGCGGCCACCCGGGCGGCCCCCGTCACACCGGCTCGAGCAGTTCCGGACGGTTGTTGCGGGGGTTGTTGACCTCGGTGCCGACCTCGTACGGATGCAGGTGCGGTTCCGGTACCGAGGCGACCAGCGCGTCGACGTCGTCGCGGTCGGTGAGGGCCGGGTCGAGCCACACGTCCAGGAAGGACGGCGGCAGCACCAGTGGACACCGCTCGTGGATCTGCCCGGCGGCGTCGGTGGCCTCCGTCGTCAGCACGGTGACCGTCCACAGCCACTTGTCGGGATGGTCGTCGGGCAGGTCCGGATCGGGCCACAGCTCGTAGAGTCCCGCCATCGCGAGCACGCCGTCGCCGTGCAGGAAGTACGGGACCTTGGTGCCGTCCTCGCGCTTCTGCCACTCGAAGTAGCCGTCGGCCGGCAGGATGCACCGTCGCCGCGAGGCGGCGGCCTTGAACGACGGCTTCTCGGTGATCGTCTCGCAGCGGGCGTTGATCATCCGGTTGCCGATCTTCGGGTCCTTCGCCCACGACGGCACGAGCCCCCACCGGGCGGACCGGAGCTGTCGCACCGGCTCCGCGCCGGGCTCGCCCTTCGGGGCGCGCTCGAGCACCACCCGCACGGTCTGCGTCGGCGCGACGTTGTACGACGGGGGCAGCGGATCCCCCACCGTCTCCACCACGTCGAACAGGGAGCGCAGTTCCTGATCGGTGACCGTGCTCGCATACCGACCGCACATGGGCACTCACCTTCCGTCGTCGGGCCTCGACCGGTCGATTCCCATGGTGCCGCACCGCACCGACACGCGTGTGACGCCGGTCATCGGCAGGGGCCGTCCTGACGGGACGCCGGACCCCGCGCGCTAGCCTGGGTGCCGGGACCGGTCGCGCGAACCCGGCGGCGACGTCGCGGGCAGCCGTGGTCTCCCCGGACGTGCGGGCTCCTTCTCGGGTCGGCACGCAGTCTGTCCCCCATCGGATTGGAGTACACCGTGGTCGACCTCGCCTATGTCATCGCCGGGTCCGAAGCCACCGGCGGCGCAGGGCTGCAGGCGGATCTGAAGACGTTCCAGGAGCTGGGCGTCTACGGCGTCGGCACCACGACCTGCATCGTCTCGTTCGACCCCCGCAACGACTGGTCGCACCGCTTCGTCCCGATCGCGCCCGAGGTCGTCGCGGACCAGATCGAGGCGGCCACCGCGGCCCACGACCTCGACGTCGTCAAGATCGGCATGCTCGGCACCCCGGCCACGATCGACGTGGTCGCCGAGGGTCTGCGCGGCCGGTCGTGGCGGCACGTCGTTCTGGACCCGGTGCTGATCTGCAAGGGGCAGGAACCCGGGGCGGCACTCGACACCGACAACGCGCTGCGTGAGTCCGTGCTTCCCCTGGCCACGGTGGTCACTCCCAACCTGTTCGAAGCCCGCACCCTGGCGGGGATGGACCGCATCGACACCGTCGACGACCTCGTCGAGGCCGCTCGCCGCATCCACGCCCTCGGCCCGCGGTACGTCCTGGCCAAGGGCGGCGTCGAACTCGCCGGTGATGACGCCGTCGACGTCCTCTTCGACGGCGAGGAGGTCACCGTCCTCTCCGCGCCGAAGGTCGGCCGGGAACGGGTGTCGGGTGCCGGCTGCACGCTCGCCGCGGCCGTGACCGCCGAACTCGCCAAGGGCGCCGACGTGCCGGCCGCCGTCGCGCTCGCGAAGGACTTCGTCACCGCCGGTATCGAGGGCCGGGTCGGGGCGCACACCCCGTTCGACACGGTGTGGCAGGGCGCGTACGCGGCGTCGCGCACGAGCTAGGACCCTCTCTCCGTCGGCGGGACGGATTCGCCTACCGGAGTGCAGATCCGGACATCGACCACCGTCGGGACGGTTGTCGATGTCCGGAACCGGAGCGCGTGGCTCGGTATCGCGATGCGCGGGCGCGCCCGGCGCCTATCGTGGACGGGCATCCGTCCGCTCGGCCGAGAGGATCTTCGATGACCACGACCCGGTCCGCGCTCGTCACCGGCGGCACCGGCGGTCTCGGGGCCGCCGTCACGACGCATCTGCTCGAGTCGGGCTGGCGGGTCGTGGTCCCCTGGGTGGCTCGTACCGAACTCGGGCGACTCGGGGACCATCCGAGTCTGCATCTCGTGGAGGCGGACGTGTCCGAGGACGCGCAGCTGCGGCAGGCCGTCGCGCTCGCGGCCGCCGACGAATCCGCACCGCTGTCCGGCGTGGTGAATCTGGTGGGCGGGTTCACCTCGGGCCCGCGGGTCCACGAGACGCCCGTCGAGGTCCTCGACGCCCAACTGGACCTGAACCTGCGTACCGCCTACGCCGTGACGCGCGCGGCGCTGCCGCACCTGCTCGCGGGCGGCGGCGGATCGGTGGTCTGCATGTCCACCGCGGCGACGAAACGGCCGTTCGCCGGGGGCGCCGCCTACGTCGCGTCGAAGGCCGCCGTGACCGCACTGGTCGAGACCCTGGCCGTCGAGTACGCCGGCGACGGCGTGCGGGTCAATGCGCTGCTGCCCGTCGTCATCGACACGCCCGCCAACCGGGCGGCGATGCCCGACGCGGACCGGCGCTCGTGGTCGCAGCCCGCCGAGATCGCGCGGGTGATCCGGTTCCTGCTCTCCGACGACGGCGCCGCCGTGACCGGGGCGTCGATCCCCGTCACGCACGTGGGCTGACGCGCCCGCGTGTCAGGCGGGTAGCTCGAGCCCCTGTTCGGCGGCGCGGCGCGCCACCTCCGCCGGGAAGACGTTGCGCAGCAGGTACAGGTCCCGGCCGATGACCCAGCCGGGGGCGAGGGCGGTGGCGTAGCGCTCGAAGTAGCCGAGCTGCTTGCCGAACAGCACCAGTTCCTCCGGGCTGGCGATCCCCCACTGCTTGCCGAGCCGGATCAGCGCGACGATGAGGTCGCTCAGCCGCAGCTGTCCCAGGTCGCGCCCGAGGATCGGAGCGAGTGCCTGCGCCACCTGCATGCCGATCTCGGCGTCGTCGGCGTCGAGTCCGCTGGTGTAGCCGAGGGCGCGGATGCCCCGCGCCACGCGGGCGAAGTCCCCGTCGATGGCGGTCGCGCGGAACAGGTCGCGCAGGATGGCGCGCCAGTGCTCGGGCAGCTCACCGACGATGCCGAAGTCCAGGAAGGCGAGACGGCCGTCGTCGAGCAGCCACAGGTTGCCCGCGTGCACGTCGCCGTGGAACGGCCCGTGCAGGACGACCGATTCGATCCACACCTTCACCCCGCGGCGGATGAGCAGACGGGTGTCGATCCCCGCGTCGGCGGGCACCCGGTCCATGGGAACACCGCGGAGCCGTTCCATGCAGATCACGCGCGGGCCGCAGTAGTCCCAGTACACCTGCGGCGTGGTGACGGTCGTGTTGTCCCCGAACGCGCCGATGCACTCCCGGAACCGGCTCTGCCGGTCTGCTTCGACCGCGCTGTTGAGTTCGGTCATCGTGGACGAGTGCAGGTCGCGGATGATGGCGGTGGCGTTGGCGATGCGGAAGAACTCGAAGGCCTGCAGCAGACGCGCGCCGACGTAGGCCGCCCGCAGGTCGACGAGCATGCGATGGGCGATGCCGGGCCGCTGCACCTTCACAACCGCCTCCCGGCCGTCGTGCAGGACGCACGCGTGCACCTGGCCGACGGACGCGGCGGCCAGCGGGACGTCGTCGAACCGGGCGAACAGTTCGCCGACGGGATGGCCGAGGTCCTCCTCGATCACGGCGCGGGCCCGGTCCGCGGGCACGGGTGCGACGTCGTCCAGGCAGCGCAGGCACGCGTCGGCCAGCGGCTTGGGGAACACCCCGGACGACGACGCCATGAGCTGGCCGAGCTTGACGAACGTGGGACCGAGGACCTCGAACGCGTCGACGGTGCCCTCGGCGGCGGCGTCGGCGGGACCGCGGCCGTCGGGCCGCAGCGGCCAGGCGAGCAGTTTCAGCAGGACGCTGACGAGGAGCACCACGCCGATGACGACCGTGCGGCCGGCTTCGCGCAGGCCGAAACGCTCGAGCGGGGGCATGTCGACATGCAGCGCCGACGCGGGCGGTCCCCCGGCGTACGGGCCTGTCGGTCGGGGCGCGATGTCGGGCACGGGTCACCTTCGTCCTTCTGCCTGCCGGCGGGGCTGTCGGCCGGGGCAGTTACTGGACGGTACCCGGAGTGCACAGATAGTTCGAGACCCTGTTTCCTGTCGGCCCCCGGGACTACGCTCACGCTCGTAACTGCACTTCGACAGCGACGGGCAGGCGGGGGTACGACATGACGGAGCAGGTTCTCGACTCGCAGGACGACTTTCTGACACTGGCCGGTCCGTACCGGCGTGAGCTGCTGGCGCACTGTTACCGGATGAGCGGCTCGATCCACGACGCGGAGGACCTCGTGCAGGAGACGTACCTGCGCGCGTGGCGGGGCTACGCCAACTTCGGGGGCCGCTCGTCGCTGCGGACGTGGCTGCACCGCATCGCGACCAACGTGTGCCTGACCGCGCTCGAGGGCAGATCGCGCCGGCCGCTGCCGACGGGGCTGGGGGCGCCGAGCTCGGATCCGGCCGACGACCTCGTCGAGCGCGGCGAGGTGCCGTGGCTCGAGCCGATTCCCGGCGGATCCTTCGGCGACGACGGCCGGCCGGAGGATCCGACGGACCCGGCGGCGATCGTGACCTCGCGGGAGTCCATCCGCCTGGCCTTCGTGGCGGCCCTGCAGCATCTGTCCGCGCGGCAACGGGCAGTGCTGCTGCTGCGCGACGTCCTGCAGTGGCGGGCGACCGAGGTGGCCGCCGCGCTGGACACCTCGACGGCCGCGGTGAACAGTCTGCTCCAGCGGGCCCGCGCGCAGCTCGAGCAGGCGCAGGTGACGAAGGACGATCTGGTCGAGCCGGAGAGTCCGGAGGCCCAGGCGCTGGTGCAGCGCTGGGTCGAGGGGTTCGAGAAGTACGACATCGATTCGATCGTCGAGATGCTCACCCAGGAGGCGGTGTGGGAGATGCCGCCGTTCGAGGGCTGGTACCGCGGCGCCGCGGCGATCGGAACCCTCATCCGGACGCATTGCCCGGCGAGCGGTCCCGGCGATCAGGTCCTGCTGCCCACGGTGGCGAACGGGCAGCCCGCCCTCGGCCTCTACATGCGAGGCGAGGACGGGCAGCACCATCCGTTCCAGCTGCAGGTGCTCGACGTCGTGGGCGACCGGGTGGTGCATGTGACCGTGTTCTTCGACACCGATCTGTTCGCCCTGTTCGGACTACCCGAGCACCCCTGACGCCGACCGCTACGCCTGCGCGGACGTCTCCGCCTGCGGTCCCATCGCGGCGGCCGCGGCCTCGACGTCCATCCACATGACCTCCCAGACGTGCCCGTCGAGGTCACGGAAGGCCCGGCCGTACATGAAGTCGGTCTTCATCTCCTCCGACCCGGCGGTGATCCAGTCGCTGCCACCGGCGGCGAGCGCGGCGTCGACCAGACGGTCGACGTCGTCGCGGCTCTCGGCGGACACGCTCAGGAGCACCTCGCGGGCCGTGGCGGTGTCGCAGATGTCGCCGGTGATGAAGTCGCGGAAGCGTGGCTCCTCGAGGAGCATGACGTAGGTCTGGTCGTTGATCTCGAGGCAGGCGGTGTTGGCGTCGCAGAACATCTCGTTGAAGGTGAAGCCGAGGGCATCGAAGAACGTGCGGGCGGCAGCGACGTCCTTGACGGACAGGTTGGCGAAGAGCATGCGGGACATCTTCAACTCCTTGCGTGTGAGCGGACGGCCGGCACCTCGTGTGAGGTGTCGAGCAGGTAGACCGTCCGGCTCCGGAAAACTCATCGCGCCGGACGGGATCGCCGAAACCCCGGCGCGAATCGGAGCGAGTAACTATGCTGTGCGCCCGGTGCTTCGCGCACCGAGGTGATAGACCATACCCCGGCGGGTATGTACCCTGGCTTCATCGGCCGACGGAGACGATCGGCCGCCCCCGACACCGCGTCCCTCCTCCCTCCCCCCGAAGGCGGGACGTGGCGCCGGGCGTCACGCGCCCGGCGCGGACCCCCTGCCCTCCCTCCCCTCGGGCAGGGGGTTTCGTCTTTTCCGGGTCCGCCTGCGCCCCGATCGCAGCGCGGGAACAAATCCCCCGGACCGTCGGTTAGAGTAGTTGCATAGTCAACTACATGCCGAAGGAGCCCGCCATGCCCGCGGTGACCGTAGACAACATCCTCACCCTGCCCCGCATCCCGGCGCCCGCAGCCGACGTGCCCGCCCGTCCGGTCCTCGGCGTGCGCACCGCTCCCGTCGGATACGAAGGCGAAGGCTTCCCGGTGCGCCGGGCATTCGCAGGTATCGACCAGCGCTTCCTCGACCCGTTCATCCACATGGACCAGATGGGCGAGGTGCAGTACGCCCCCGGCGAACCCAAGGGCACCCCGTGGCACCCGCACCGTGGATTCGAGACCGTCACCTACATGATCGACGGGATCCTCGAGCACAAGGACTCCAACGGCGGGGGCGGGACCATCGGCGGTGGCGACACCCAGTGGATGACCGCGGGCTCGGGGATCCTGCACATCGAGGCCCCGCCGGAACACGTCGTCGCCAGCGGCGGCCTCTTCCACGGCGTGCAGTTGTGGGTGAACCTGCCCCGGCACCACAAGATGGCGCAGCCGCGATACCAGGACATCGCCGGCAGCCACGTGGCCCTGGCCTCCTCGCCCGACGGCGGCGCCCTCGTCCGCGTCGTCGCCGGTGAGATCGGCGGTGTCCGCGGCCCGGGCGTGACCCACACCCCGATCGCCCTCGCACACCTGACCGTCGCGCCCGGCGCGTCGGTGACCCTGCCCTGGCACCGGGAGTACAACGCGCTCGGCTACGTGCTCGCCGGGGACGGCACCGTCGGCGCCGAGCATGCACCGATCCGGGCGGGACAGACCGCCGTGTTCGGACCGAACGGCGACAGCGTCACGTTCACCGCCGACCGCACCCAGGACTCGCGGACCGAGTCCCTCGAGGTGTTCCTGCTCGGCGGACGGCCGATCCGCGAGCCCGTCGCGATGTACGGGCCGTTCGTGATGAACACCAAAGCCGAGATCATCCAGGCGTTCGAAGACTTCCAGGCGGGACGTCTCGGGACGATCCCGGCCGGGCACGAACAGCTGCCGTGACGCCGCGCCGATGCCCTCGTACCCTGAACCCGCCGCACCTCCCCGAGGAGAATCCATGACCGACGCCACGACCCTCGACATCCGGCGCGCCGAGGACCGGCTGACGACGAACATCTCCTGGCTCGACTCGAAGCACTCGTTCTCGTTCGGCCACCACTACGACCCGGACAACACCCACCACGGGCTGCTGCTGGTCAACAACGACGACACGGTCCTGCCCGGCCAAGGTTTCGACACCCATCCGCACCGCGACATGGAGATCGTGACCTGGGTACTGCGCGGCAGCCTCGTGCACCAGGACTCGATCGGGCACTCGGGCGTCATCTACCCGGGCCTGGCACAGCGGATGAGCGCCGGAACGGGCATCCTGCACTCGGAGAAGAACGACTCCTGGCGGTTGCCCGGCGCCACCGGCGTGCACGCCGCGGAGCACGCCGAGCCGGTCCGCTTCGTCCAGATGTGGGTGGTGCCGGACGAATCGGGCATCACCCCCGGTTACGAACAGCTCGAGATCGACGACGAGCTCATGCGCGGCGGGCTGGTTCCCGTCGCCACCGGCATCCCCGAGCACCGCGATCACGCCGCCATCCGCATCCACAACAAGTACGCCGGGCTGTCGGTCGCCCGGCTGCAGCCCGGCCGGCCGGTCGTCCTGCCCGACGCCCCCTACCTGCACGTCTTCGTCGCCCAGGGCACAGCCGAGCTCGAGGGCGCCGGAATCCTGCGGGAGGGCGACGCCGTGCGGCTGACCGGTTCCGGCGGACAGCGGGTCCACACCGACACGGCCGCGGAAATCCTCGTGTGGGAGATGCACGCCCGCATCGGCTGACCGGGGTGGGCGCGACGGCGGGCCGCGAGCCTCGGTACCGTAACCGAGCGAACCCTCGCTCCGCTCGATCCCAGGATGCCGCCCGTGACCGTCACCGCCCCCGAAACCGATCGTCTCAACGCCTTCATGGGCATCGACACCGTGGCCGGGAAGCCGGGCACGGTGTCGTTCCGCCAGCCGCTGGGCGCCCGATTCCTCGACCATCGCGGCCGCACCACCGTCGGGTCGGTCGGCGTGCTCACCGACGTCGTCCTCGGCGCTGCCCCGCACCTCGTGTGGCGCGGGCAGGGCCGCGACACCCGGTCCGTCCTGACCCAGCTCAGCGCCTCGACCGCGAATCCGATGCCGACCCGAGGGGATCTGCACGGCACCGGCCGCGCCGTCCACGTGGACGACTCCACCGCGTTGAGCACCGCGCAGATCTGCGACGACGCAGGCGATCTGGTGGTGCAGCTGACGGGACGGTCGATGGTCGTGGATCGTCCCGCCGTGTTCGACTCGTTCGCGGACGCATCCGGTCTGGCCCGGCCCACCCCCGAACCCTGGACGGACCCTTCGGAACTCGCCGATCGCACCGGGCTCGACACGGTCTTCGGCATCGCCGCCGGAACCGTGGCCCGGGGCCCGCTCGCCGGCCTGCTCGATCTGCGCGTCGGCGCCGTCGAGAAGGGCCGTGTCGCCGCGGTCGTCCTACCCGCGGAGTGGATGGCCAATCCGATGGGCACCGTGCAGGGCGGTGTCCTGGTCTCCGTCGCCGGCACCGTCGCCGAACTCGCGGCGCAGACCCTCACCGCTGCCGGACAGGAGTACCGATTGCTGAACCTGACGCTCGACTACCTGCGCTCCCCCGCGGCACCCGGCCCCGACCTTCTCGTCGATGCCCGCGTCACCCGGGCCGGCCGACGGCTCGCCTCGATCGACACGCATCTCACCGCACCCGACGGCACGGTCCTGGTCCGGGCCCAGGCGAGCGTGCAGCTGCTGGCATCCTGACGACGGCGCACGAGGCCGGACGGATCAGAGGTCTGCCGCCTTGCGCAGGCGCAGCTTGTTGTATGCGCTGATCGCGATGACGACCACGAGCAGACTGTAGAGCGTGATGGTGATCGGGGTGCTCACCAGCGTGAGCGGATCGTTCTGGGAGTTGTTCATCGCGGCGCGCAACGACGACTCGGCCAGCGGACCGAGGATCACCGCGATCAGCACCGGGGCGAGGGGGACACCGTAGCGGCGCATGACGAAGCCGAGCAGCCCGAGCCCGATCATGAACACGACGTCGACGATCGCGGCGCTCGCGGCATAGACACCGAAGCAGGCGAACATCGCGATCCCCGCGTAGAGATACTCGCGCGGGATGTCCAGCAGTTTCGCCCACAACGGGGCGAACGGCAGGTTGAGGACGAGCAGCACGATCATCCCGATGAACAGGCTCGCGAGTAGCGCCCAGACCAGATCGGCGTTCCGGGTGAAGAGCAGCGGGCCGGGCTGCATCCCGTACTGCTGGAACGCGGCCAGCAGCATCGCCGCGGTCGCCGACGTCGGCAGGCCCAGCGCCAGCAGCGCTCCCATCGCCGTGCCTGCGGTGGAGTTGCCGGCGGCCTCGGGGCCTGCGACACCGCGGATGGCGCCCTTCCCGAACATCGGGGTCGCCCGGCGGCGGTCCAGTCGTTGTTCGGCACCGTAGGCGAGGAAGGTGGGCACTTCGGCACCGCCCGCCGGGACGACACCGAACGGAACCCCGAAGGCGGTGCCGCGCAGCCAGGCCGGGAGCGCGTCGCGGAACTCGGCCTTGGTGAGGAAGGGCCGGCCCTTCGACGGGACGAGACTGCGATCGTCGGGGCGCCCGAGTCGCGAGGCGATGTAGATGACCTCGCCGACGGCGAGCATCGCCACCGTGATCACGACGATGCTCACTCCGTCGAAGAGCGCCACGTTGCCGAAGGTGAAGCGTTGCGATCCGCTGACCTGGTCGGTGCCGATCATGGCCAGCACGAGACCGATCAGCAGGGCCGCCATACCTTTGAGCACCGAGTCCGACACCACCACCGAGGTGGCGATGAACGCGAACAGCGCCAGCGCGAAATACTCACCCGGCCCGAACTTCGTGGCCAGCTCCGCCAGCGTGGGCGCGAAGAACACCACCAGCACGGTGGCGATCATGCCGCCGATGAATGCCCCGATCGCCGACGTCGCCAGCGCCTGTGGGGCGCGACCGAGCCGGGCCATGCGGTGGCCTTCGATGGATCCGGCGATGGCGGTCGAATTGCCAGGCGTGTTCATGAGGATCCCGGAGATGGCATCTCCGAACAGGCCGCCGAAGTAGATTCCGGCGAACATCACCAGCGCGGCCAGCGGATCGAGGGTGAAGGTGACGGGGAGCAGCAGCGCGACGGCCATCGCCGATCCCAGTCCGGGCAGCACGCCGACGGCCGTGCCGATCAGTGCGCCGACGAGCACATACAGCAGATTCACCGGGGTCAGGACGTCGCCGAAGCCCCCGAGCAGTCCGATCACCGAGTCCATCAGAACAGTCCCATCACACCGGGCGGGAGCGTCAACCCCAGCAATCCACCGAAGACCAACTGCACGATCGACGAGAGCGCCAGCCCCACAAGAAAATTCATCACGTACCTCGTGCTGCCCAGACCGACCGTCACGCCCCAGAACACCACGGCACCGGCGATGATCCATCCTGCCGGGATCAGCAGTACCGCGAACGCCACGAACGAGCCGATCGTGATCCCGGCGGCCCGCCAGTTGCTGGCCGGCCCGCGGACGGGACGCCCGTGCTCGTCCGACAGCGGCTCGGGGACTTCAGGGTTGCGCAGGATGTTCACGGCCGTCAACGCCGCGATCACGAAGCAACAGCCTGCGGCGATCGCCGGAAACGCCTTGGGGCCGAATATCTCCGAGTCGTCGGCGATCTCCATGTCGACGATGCCGTAGATCAGGAACACGCCGAGCGCGACCAGCAGGGCCGGAACGATCAGGGCGCTCGCGCCCGCCCACCGGCTCCGCGGCGGGGCAGCAGACTCGGTGTCGGTGTCGGTGTCGGTGTCGGTGTCGGTGTCGTGGCGTCGTGTCGTCATGCCAGGTCCAGATCTTCCAGGATGGTGGCCACCCGCTGCTGTTCCTCCTCGAGGAACCGGCCGAACTCGTCGCCGGTGACGAAGGATTCCTCCCACCGGTTTCGTGCCACGGCGTCCTGCCAGTGTTCCGTCCGGGTCATCTCCGTGACGATCTCGATCAGTTCCTGCTGTTCGTCCTCGTCGAGGCCCGCGGGGGCGACGTAGCCGCGCCAGTTCACCAGGTCCACCGCCGGGAACCCGGCCTCCGCCGACGTCGGGGCGTCGAGCCCCTCGAGCCGCTCGGGGGCGACGACCATCAAGGGACGCAGCCGTCCTTCGATGAGCAGGTCCCGGAAGTCGTTGTATCCACTGATCCCGACCTCGGGGGTGCCGGGCGCGGTGGAGAGCAGATTGATGGTCAGTTCACCGCCGCCCGCATACGCCGCGTACCGGATAAGAGCGGGGTCGATGCCGGCCTCACGGGCGAGCAGCGCGGCGACCATGTGGTCGATGCCGCCGGCGGATCCGCCTCCGATCGGCATCGCGGCCGGGTCGGCCCGCCACGCCGCAAGCAGGTCGTCCAACGTGCGGAACGGCGAATCATCAGGTACGACAATCACTTCGAAATCCTCGGCGAGACGGGCGACGGGTGTCGTATCCGACAGGTCGACCGGCGAATCGTTGCGGGTGATTCCGCCGAGCATCACCGTGCCGGTCACCATCATCGTGGTGCTGTTGCCGTCGAGTTCGGTCAGCTGCGACAGCCCGATCGTGCCTGCGGCACCGGGGATGTTGACGACCTGCACGTTGTTGACGATGGCGTCGGTGCGCAGGGCCTGCTGGGACTCTCGTGCGACGAGGTCCCAGCCGCCACCTGCGGCGGCGGGGGCGATCAGCGTCAGTTTGGCGCGGGCATCGGCGCCCGAACCGCTCCGGTTCGCCACGATCCCGGCCGACACCACCAGGGCACCCACACACACCAGGCCCAGGATCCACCGGAGGGACCTCGAGAGCTGCACGGTCATCCCTTCGCCGAACTTGTGATCTGCGCCAATTTTGCGGTCATTCGGTGAGCCATGTCACCGGAAAGTGCGTAATGGTCATTTTGCGCATTGTGCTCGGTCCCATGTCGGCATCTCCGGCGACATCGCCGGTTATCGTGATCGGGCCGGGCGGATTCGGGAGGACACACGATGAGCATCGCGGTTGCGCACAGCGACAGCGCCGAAGGCCGGGCCGCGCTCCTCGCGGCCGCCGCCGAGGCGGATCTGCGCAGGACGGACCTGCTGGTCCTGCACGTCTCGGACAGCGACGAGCCGACCCTTCCGCCCGCCGTCACCGATGCGCTGCGGGCCCGGATCGAGTCCGTCCTCGCCGACGGCGGCGCCCCGAAGGTGGTCTGGCGTCTGCACACGGCGGGTCGTGGGCACAACGTCGCGGGCGCCCTGATCGACCTCGTCGCCGAAACCGGGGCCGAGATGCTCGTTCTCGGCTCCCGGCGCCGTTCGGCCACCGGCAAGTTCCTGCTCGGCAGCACCGTTCAGCGGGTGCTGCTCGACTGTCCCGTGCCGGTGCTGGCCGTCAAGGCCGGCGAGGACCGGTGAGGGGACCGGCGTAGGCCGTCAGGCCGCCTGCCGCGCGACGACGACGCCTGCGGCCCCGAGCCGCGGGAACCGCATGTCCGAGATGGGGGTGACACTGCCGAGGCGGTTGGTGACGAAGGCGATGGACAAGCCCGTCTCCGGATCGGCGAACGCGCCGGAGCCGCCGAAGCCGAAGTGACCGATCGACTGCAGCGGCTGCTCGCGCAGCGCGACCCAGCCCGGGTGGTAGCCGAGCCGCCAGTTGGGACGGATGCCGAGCACGTAGTCACGGCGCCGGGTCTGCACCTCCAGGACCTGCTCGAGGGTTTCCTCCTTCAGCAGCCGCGCTCCGTCGAGTTCGCCGCCGTTCGCCAGCGCCCCGTACATCCGGGCCAGCGCGCGGGCGGTGAACACCCCGTTCCAGCCCGGCATCACCGCGTCGTGCGCGGCAGGGCTGCGGGCCAGCTCGTCGAAGCCTTCGGCCATGCCCGCCTCGGCGACGCCACGCAACCCGGGCAGCCGCGACAGCACGGTGCCGGTGACCGCCCACGGCGCGGGGGTCGGGTTCAGCCGGGGGAAGACCCGGGCGATGCGGTGCCGCTCGTCCTGCGGCACGAGGAACCAGAATTCGCGCAGACCGAGCGGGCCGGAGATCTCCTGCTCGACCAGTTCGGTGAAGGACAGGCCGGTCACCCGGATGGCGATCTCGGCGACGAGGTTGCCGTAGGTGACGGCGTGATAGCCGGGGCCGGCGAGCCGCCGCGGATCCGGGGAGGCGGCCGCGAGCGCGGACGCCACCGCATCGGAGTCGAGCAGCCCGAATCGTCCCGGGACGAGGCCCCGGGCGCGATGCAGACCGGCGCGGTGGGACATCAGCTCCCGGACGGTGATGGACTCCTTTCCGGCGGCCCCGAACTCGGGCCAGTACGTCGCGACGGGTTCGTCGTAGTCGACGAGCCCGCGCTCGGCGAGCCGGTGCAGCACGGTGCTCGCGACGCCCTTGCCCGTGGAGAACGACAGCGCGACGGTGTCGTGGGTCCACCGCTTGTCCCGGGACGCCCAGCCCGCCCAGATGTCCAGCACCGGCTCGCCGTGGAGGTACGCCGCGAGCGCCCCGCCGCCGTTCCGGGTGTCGCGGAACATCTTGAAGAACCGGTCGGCGACCGGCAGGAAGCGGGGGTCGACGATCATCTCGGTCCGGGGATGCTCCCCGTCCACCCGCCTTGCTCCCGTTTCGGCACTCATCACGCCACTCCTACCGCAGTCTCCAGCTCCGACAGAGACCGCTCCGTCAGAGGTATCAACGTCGCGATATCCGGTATTACTTCCCCACCGGCCACATATCCGAAACCGATCCGGTCGGCATACGAGCACACCGTGACGTTGAGGGCCATCCCGTCGTACACGATGGACACGGGGTACATCTCCTCGAGGTGGGCGCCGTTCCAGTACAGCTCGGTGCGCGGACCGGGCACGTTGGAGATCGGCAGGTTGTACCCGGGCCGAAGCCCCGGGTCGAACGGAAGCATGGGGGCCAGGATGGTCGGCAGGATGCTCGGTGCCGTCACCACCAACGACGGCACCGGCCCCAGCGCTGCGACGCGGTCCTTGGCGACCTGCATCGAGCGGTGGATCAACCGCAGCCGGTCGGCCGGGTCCGTGCGATCGGTACCCAGGGTGCACACCGCCGTTCCGAATGCATTGCCCGCCGTCGCGCCGTCCTGCCGTCCGCGCACCGAGACCGGGCAGATCGCCACCAGGGAGTCGCCGGGGAGTTCGTCGTGCTCGCCGAACCACGAGCGCAACGCGCCGGCCACCATGGCCGTGACGACATCGTTGCCGGTCACGCCCGCAGCGCGCTCGATCGCGCGCAGTCGCGACTTCGGCCAGCCGGCGGCGGCGAAGGCGCGCGCGGTTCCGAGCGGACCGTTGAGCCGGGTGCGTGGCGCCCCGAACGGCAGGACGGTGGTGTCGCTGGTCACGCCCTGCACCGTGGCCCCGACCTGCCCCCCGACGGTCCGGCGAACCAGACCCACACCGGAGGTGAGTGCCCCGAGGGCCGAGCGGACCAGCCCGAGCGGCGTCGGAAGTCCACCGTGCGCGGCGTCGGGCCGTGGGCGCCTGCCGGTGGCGAAGAACGGGGACATCGACCGGCGATCGGGATCGGGCGACATCGACTCCTCGATCATCCGCAGGCCGGCGATCCCGTCGAGCACCGCGTGGTGGACCTTGGTGTAGAGCGCGAACCGGCCGTCGGGGAGGCCGTCGACGAGGTGGGCCTCCCACATCGGGCGGGAGCGGTCGAGCGGTTCGGCATGCAGCTCCCCCACCAGCTGCCACAGCGCGTCCCGCCCGGCGCCGGGCGGCAGCGACGCCCGCCGCACGTGGTAGCTCAGGTCGATGTCGTCCACGTCGCGCCAGGCCCACCACCCGCCGGTGTCCACCCCCCGGTGCGCCCGGCGGCGCAGCACCGGATCCACCTCGTCGGCGCGGCCGAGCGCGTCCCGGTAGGCGTCGTCGACGAACCGCGAGCCGGCATCCTCGGGTGGGTTCAGGATCAGGACCACTCCGACGTGCATGGGGTTCGCCAGCAGCTCTGCCGTCATGAGAACCGCATCGATGGGGTCCATCAGACCCACTCGTCCACCCCGCTTCCACGTGTATGTGTGGCTTCGGTCACGGTAACTCGAGCGAGGCGTGTCGCGGGCGGAGACGGCCCGTCACCCGTACGCAGGCCCGTGCCGGGTGCCGGGATTCGGTGTAAGGATGGACGGCATGACCATCGTGGAGCATCCCCGGGCTCGGCACTCGGGCATCGACCTGACCCACCTCGACCAGAGCACCCGAGCACAGGACGATTTGTTCGAACACGTCAACGGCCGCTGGCTCGCCGAACACGTGATCCCCGCCGATCGTGCCCTCGACGGCGCGTTCCGCACCCTGTTCGACAAGGCCGAGGTCGACGTCCGCACCCTCATCGAGGAGGCGGCCGCATCCTCGGCCGAGCCGGGTACCGATGCGCAGCGCATCGGCGACCTGTACGCCAGCTTCATGGACACCGGGGCCGTGGAGGCGGCGGGCCTGGACCCGATCGCCGGCGAACTGGCCGCCGTGGCGGACGCCGCGGACCGGAACGCGCTCGCGGCGGTGCTCGGCCGCTTGCAGCGCGTCGGGATCGGCGGTGCCGTCGGGCACTACGTCGACACCGACGCGAAGAACTCCGCGCGCTACCTGATGCACACGACGCAGTCCGGTCTGGGCCTGCCCGACGAGTCGTACTACCGCGAGGACGGCCACGCGGAGATCCGCGCGCAGTACGTCGCGCACATCGGGCGCATGTTCGAGCTGGCCGGCATCGGGTACGCCCCGCAGCGGGTGCTCGAACTCGAGACCCGCCTGGCGGCCGGGCACTGGGACGTGGTCAAACGGCGCGACGCCGACCTGTCCTACAACCTGGTGACGTTCGAGGCGCTGACGTCCGAGCGACCCGGTTTCGACTGGCGCGGCTGGATCGGCGCACTCGGTGCCACCGAGGAACAGTGGGCCGAGATCGTGGTCCGCCAACCGAGCTTCCTCGACACGTTCGCGCACCTGTGGGCCGAGGCACCCCTCGACGACTGGAAGGCCTGGGCCACCTGGCGGGTCCTGCACTCCCGCGCGCCGTACCTCACCGAGGCGCTGGTCGACGAGAACTTCGCGTTCTACGGCCGCACCCTGACCGGGGCGCAGGAGATCCGCGACCGATGGAAGCGCGGCGTGGCGCTCGTCCAGGACCTGCTCGGCGAGGCCGTCGGCAAGCTGTATGTCGAACGCCACTTCCCGGCCGAGGCCAAGGCCCGCATGCAGCAGCTCGTCGCCAATCTGCAGGAGGCGTACCGCCGCAGCATCGCCGACCTCGAATGGATGAGCCCGCAGACCCGTGAGGCGGCGCTGCGCAAGCTGGAGAAGTTCACGCCGAAGATCGGCTACCCCGACAAGTGGCGCGACTACTCGGCGGTGACCGTCGCCGCGGACGATCTGGTCGGCAACTACCGCAGCGGCTACGCCGCCGAGTACGACCGCGACCTGGCCAAGCTCGGGGGTCCGGTGGACCGCGACGAGTGGTTCATGACGCCGCAGACCGTCAACGCCTACTACAACCCGGGCATGAACGAGATCGTGTTCCCCGCCGCGATCCTGCAACCGCCGTTCTTCGATCTGCACGCCGACGACGCCGCCAACTACGGCGGGATCGGGGCCGTCATCGGGCACGAGATCGGGCACGGCTTCGACGATCAGGGCGCCAAGTACGACGGCGACGGCAATCTCGAGAACTGGTGGACCGACGACGATCGCACCGAGTTCGGTAAGCGCACCGCGGCGCTGATCGCGCAGTACGACGAGTTCGAGCCGAAGGGACTCGCCGGGCACCGCGTCAACGGCAGCTTCACCATCGGCGAGAACATCGGCGATCTCGGCGGGCTGTCCATCGCGCTGAAGGCGTACGAGATCGCGCTCGACGGTGCCGAGGCGCCCGTGATCGACGGCCTCACAGGCCTGCAGCGGGTCTTCTTCGGCTGGGCGCAGGTGTGGCGGACCAAGGTCCGTGACGAGGAGGCGCTGCGCCGGCTCGCCGTGGATCCGCACTCCCCGCCGGAGTTCCGGTGCAACGGGGTGGTGCGCAACATCGACGCCTTCTACGAGGCGTTCGACGTGCACCCCGGCGACGAGTTGTATCTCGACCCCGCGCAGCGCGTGCGGATCTGGTGAGCCGGACGCCGGTGCGCCGCGCCCCCCGACGGGGCGGCGTACCGGCGTCCGAGACTAGGAACGCGAGGACTGCGGTACGGATACCCCGCGCGAGCCGAACCAGGCCAACGGATCCATCTTGGCGCCGCCCGGCTGCCACACCTCGAAGTGCAGGTGCGGACCGGTGGACTGGCCGCGGTTGCCCATCGTGGCGATCACGTCGCCCGCCCGGACCTGCTGGCCGACCGACACGAGCGACTGGTCGATGTGCCCGTAGACGCCGATCGTGCCGTCGTCCTGCTGGATGCGCACCCACAGTCCGAAGCCGGAGGCGGGGCCGGATTCGATGACGGTCCCGTCGGTGACCGACTTGATCGGCGTGCCGATGGCGTTGGCGATGTCGATGCCGTTGTGCGCCGTTCCCCAGCGGGGGCCGAAGCCGGAGGTCAGCGCCCCGATCGTCGGGAAGACGGAGCTCGGGCGGCTCGCGAGTTCGCGCGCGATGCGCTCGGCTTCCTCCCGTGCGATCCGCTCGGCCTCGCGCTGGTGCTCCGCGGCCTCCGCGGCCAGGCGCGCGGTCTCCCGCTCGGCGGCACGCTGCAACTGGTCGACGTACCGGTCGGTGCCGGCGTCCGGGAATTGCAGCACCTGCGGCGCCGTCGAGAGTCCGACCGTCGGCTGCTGCCGCTCGGGGGCGGCCTGGGCCCGGGGCTGCCCGGGTGCCGCCTGGGCCGCGGCGCTGCCGGCCGCGAGCACGGCACCGATCGCCAGGGGAATGGTCAGCAACCGGCGAGCGGGCCGACTCCGGTGCGCACGCCGGTGTGCCCCACGCCGGGGTACTGCGGGTTCGAGTGTTTCGCTGAGGTTGTCACCATCGGGGCGGGCGTACGGGGCCAAACTGCTGTCCTCGACGTTCGAGTAGTCCGTTCGATAACGGATTGGTCACGGTAGAGTCACAGATTAGCGCATGCTTGCGGCTGTGGGTAGCGCGTCCTGCCTGACCGAATGTCACATCCGGTCGGTTCCGCGACCCGAATGTGACATTCGGTCGGAGGAAGCGCAGCCGCGCGCCGGGCAGTCAGCCGCGACAGCAACGGCGGTCGCGGCTGCCCGGGGACCGCGCGGGTGTGGACAGGACACCGCCGCGGGGCCGGCTCCTGCCGGCTGCCACCGCGATCAGCCTTCCGCGGCCCCGCGCGACGACGCGCCGCCCGGAGCCCGGACGCGGTCCGGGTCGACCAGCACCATGTCCAGCCAGTCGAACATCCGCTGATCGGTGAGTGCGCGGCCGAGGGGCTGGCAGTGGAAGTTGGCTCCCTCCGCGGCGGTGAAGGCGACGAGTTCCTTCACCCCCGGCAGCCCCTCGGCGAGCCGGCGGGACTGGCCGGGCCAGAACTGCTCGTCCTCCGGGTCGGTGACCAACATCGGCGTCGTGATCGAGCCGGCGAGGTCGCCGAGCCGGTACTTCAGCACCTCGGTGAGGGTGTCGAAGTACGAGTCCATCCGGCGGTAGGGGCGGGCCCGGAACCGCCAGGTGCGTTCGAGCCGGCCCGACAGCCGCATACCGAAGGCCATGTCCCGGTCGAACTTCTCCCGGTCGCCCTTCTCGAGCAGTTCGATCATGTTCTTCGGCATGTGCGCGAGCCACGATGCGGACACGTCGACCACGCCGGGGTCGGCGACGGCGGCTGCGATCCGGTGCTCGAAGGCCAGTGCGCGCGGAACCCAGTATCCGCCCTGGCTGATCCCGTAGAGCGCGATGCGCGACTCGTCGACCTCCGGGTACGGGAGGAGGAAGTCCACGATCGGGGTGATCACGGCCTCCCAGTCGTGGCGGAACGGCACGCCGCGTTCGAACAGCATGGACTGCTGGCCGGGGCCGTCGAAGAACAGCACGTTGTAGCCGCGCGCCAGGGCACCGGCCCCCGCGGCGGTCCACAGGCTGCTGATCGGTCCGTCGCTGCCGTTGTTCAGGATCAGTGTGGGGCGGGGCTCGCCGATCTCCACACCGAGCGGACGCAGCAGGTAGCCCGGCAGGAAGCCGTCCTCGTAGGGAATGTCGACCTGTTCGGCCGGGTGCGGGGTGGTCTCGACGAACCGGTCCCACGCCGCCCGATGCTGCCGGAACGTCGGCAGCAGCGGGCCGTCGTCGCCCAGCCCGTCGACGGAGTTGACTGCGGTAGCGAAATACGTTGCCGCACGCAGGTATGCGCCTGCGGCACTGACCGCGTGCCCGGTCTCGGCGGAGGCGTCGGCGAGCCGTCGGACGCGATTGCCGAGCGCCACCCAGGCGTCGAACCACTTCTCGGGGTCCTTCTCCCCGATCGGGGCGATGGTGGCGAGCACCTCCCCCACGTCCGCCGCGCCGTGCACGGCCTGCCCGAGCAGGAATCGGACGTCGAAGTCGAGATCCTCGTCGCGATAGAAGCCTGCCGTGAACGCCTGGTGGGGATGCGCGAAGAAGGATGCGGGCATGTGAGCTCCCTCGGGCGGTAGCGGGGCACACCCACCGTACGCCCGAACCGGTCGTTCGGCTCGATTTCCGGTCACAGGCGGTGCAGTACGACCTCGCCCAGTGCACCGCCGGCGACGGTGGCGGTCATGTAGGTGCAGAACGGTTGTCGCCGGCGGTCCGTCGGCGACCCCGGGTTCAGCAGCCGCAGCCCTGTCGCCGTGGTGGTGTCCCACGGGATGTGGCTGTGCCCGAACACCAGGACGTCGGTGTCCGGGTACGCCGCCGACATCCGTCGGTCGCGGCCTGCCGAGGCGCCGGTCTCGTGGACGACGGTGAAGCGCACCTCCTCGAGCGTCACGCGTGCGGTCTCGGGCATCCGGCCTCGCAGCTCGGCACCGTCGTTGTTACCCCAGCACGCGACCAACCGGGCCGCCCGCTCGGACAGGGCGTCGAAGAGCGCGACGTCGACCCAGTCCCCGGCGTGCAGCACCACGTCGGCGCGGTCGACCTCCTTCCACACCCGCGCCGGCAGGTCCCGTGCGCGGACGGGGACGTGGGTGTCGGCCAGCAGCAGCAACCTCATGCGATCAGTGTGCCCGCCAGGTTTTCGCCCCACGGCGAGGTTTCACGCGGCTCCCACCGGGCACCCCGCCCCGAGTACGCGACGAACGAGTACACGACGAACGATGCCCGCGGCGGACGGCGGGCGCCACCGGGAGGAACACCATGGCCAACGTCGCCGACGGGATTGTCGACCGGCTCCGGGCCTGGGGCGTGCGCCGCGTCTTCGGCTACGCCGGCGACGGCATCGACCCGATCCTGGCCGCGCTCGACCGCTCGTCCGAGCACATCGAACTCGTCACGGCCCGGCACGAGGAGATGGCCGCGTTCATGGCAACCAGCCACGCCAAGTACACCGGCGAGGTGGGGGTGTGCCTGGCCACCCAGGGGCCGGGGGCGGTGCATCTGCTGACCGGCCTGTACGACGCCAAACTCGACGGCAAACCGGTGGTGGCGATCGTCGGGCACGTAGTGACGACGGCCCAGGGCAGCGGCTACCAGCAGGAAGTCGCGCTGCCCACGCTGTTCAAGGACGTGTGCGCCCAGTACGTGCAGACCCTCGACACCCCCGAACAACTCGACGCGGTACTCGACAACGCATTCCGCACCGCGCGGGCGACGTCGAGCCCGACGTGCGTGATCGTCCCGCACGACGTGCAGCAGGCGGGCGTCGCCGAGGAGGAGCACACCCACGGCGTGGTTCCCAGCGCCGCGACGGTCGCGGTCCCACAGGTCCTGCCCACCGACGCGGACCTCGACCGGGCCGCCGACCTGCTGAACTCCGGGCAGCGGATCGCGCTGCTCGTCGGCCAGGGCGCCCACGGTGCGGCCCGGGAGGTCGACGAACTCGCGGAGCTGCTCGGCGCGGGTGTGACGACGTCGCTGCTCGGCAAGCCCGTCATCGACGAGTCCCGGGACTGGGCCTGCGGTGTCATGGGGCATCTCGGCACCACCGCCGCGGCGGACCTGACGACCGGTTGCGACACCCTGCTGATCGTGGGCAGCAACGACCCGTGGACGGAGTTCTATCCCGCTCCGGGCCAGGCGCGTGCCGTGCAGATCGACATCGACGCCCGCAACCTCGGCGCCAAGTATCCCGTGGAGGTGCCCCTCGCCGGGGACGCCCGCGAAACCCTGCGCGCCCTGTTGCCACGGCTGCACCGGACCGACCGCCCGTGGCGCCGCGACGTCGAGCAGATGGTCCGGAACTGGCGGCGGATCGCCGCCGCACGATGCACGGAGCCCGCGGACGGGCTCGATCCGCAGGCGGTCGTCGCGGCCCTGTCCGACCACCTCCCCCCGGACGCCCAGGTGGCGGTGGACGTCGGTTCGGTCGTGTACTGGTACGCCCGGTTCCTGCGACTGCCACCGGGAGTGCCGGCACACCTGTCGAGCACCCTCGCCTCGATGGGATCGGCGATGCCGTACGGCCTGGCCGCCAAGCTCGCCCACCCGGACCGCCCGGTGGTCGCGCTGGCCGGGGACGGCGCCATGCAGATGAACGGCATCTCGGAGCTGATCACTCTCGCCCACCGCTGGCGCGACTGGGCCGATCCCCGCTTCGCCGTCCTCGTCCTCGACAACGGAGATCTCACCGAGGTGTCCTGGGAGCAGCGGGAAATGGAGGGCGATGCCCGCATCCCCTCCTCGCAGACCGTCCCGCCCTTCCCCTACGCCGACTACGCCCGCCTGCTCGGTCTCGAGGGCATCCGGATCGATCGGCCCGATGACGTCGACGAGGCGTGGCGTACCGCCCTGAGCGCCGATCGCCCGGTGCTGATCCAGGCGGTCGTCGACCCGGGCACCCCGCTGCTGCCACCGCGTGCCCCCGCGGAGAAGGTGGAGACGATGCTCCGGGCCCTCGAGCGGGAGGGCGCGCACGCGGCGGCACAGCGGCTGCGCCGGCAACGCGAGCAGGAAGCAGCCAACTGACGGCGGTCAGACGAGGTTCCGCGGAATGCGGCGGTGCCAGTTCTGCGAATGGACTCGATTCTCCACCGGCCGCGGGTCGACGTCCGGGTTCCCCAATTCGAACGCGTCCAGGCGGGCGTCGATGACGAATTCGTCTGCTGTGCACCGCAGCACCGTGTTCGTCGTGATCTCGGTGCGCCAGTCGCCGCGTTCGAGGCGGCGCACGGTCCTCGTCTCGCCCCGCACGGAATCGACGTCGTTGCCTCGGAAGCTGAACCACTCGGTGGTGGCGCGGCGGACCGTCGTGCCGACGTCGTCGAGCAGGATCGTGCCCTGATCGTTCTCGATCTCGAGGGTGGAGACCCCGGTCGCCAGGTCGCGTTCGACCTTCCAGTGGTGCCGGCCCGGTTCCAGGTGCGTCGCGGGTGCCTCCGGAGCAGCCTCGGGGGGACCGAACGCACGTAGTCTCTCGTCGTCCCCGGGACGCTGTGGGCGGTGGGGAAGCGTCAGGGTGCTGGTTCCCGTATTCACCGTCAGCATCACAGGTTCCGGCGACGGCCACGCCAGCGGCCAGTACGACGAGGACACGGACAACCGGATGCGATGGCCGGCGGGGAACGAGTGGGCCATTCCGTTGAGCGGCACCCGCACACGGTACGTCCGGCCCGGGTCGAGGGGTTGCGGGTCGCCGCTGCCGTCGCGGTGGGTGAGATTCAGCAGGCCGTAGGTGACGCGGGTGGCCTCGCCGTCCGGCGCCACATCCGACAGACGCGCCGCCACCATCGCATTGGGTCGGTCCGCCGACACGTCCAACTCGAGCGTCGGCAGCCCGAACACCTCGAAAGTGTCGTCGAGCGGTTCGGTCTCGAACACCAGCGAACCGCCGTCGTCCTCCCGCTGATCGCCCGGCAGGTCCGGTGTCGCGGCATACGAGGCCCACTTGCCGGCGAACATGCCCACACTGAGCGGCGACTGCAGCCGGATCCGGTGGTGGTCGGCTTCCTCAGCAGGCTTGTCGGACAACGAATGCCGCGTCAGAGTGTAACGCAGGTCCTCGATGTTCGGGGACGGCCAGCACGGTTCCGACACCCAGCGACCGGGCCGGTCCGCGTACGTCGGCTGCGGCGGGATGCTGTCCTGCATCCAGGCCCGCAACACCGGCTCGTCCATGATTCCGGTGTCGCGGCCCTTGAGCCAGTGGTCCCACCAGCGGACGAGTTCCTGCAGGAACCCGATCGCCGGCCCGGGCACGCCCAGGTGCGGATACCTGTGCCCCCACGGGCCGATCAGACCGAGACGCGGAACGTGCAGATGTTCGAGCAGCCGGAAGATCGCGTTGGTGTAGCCGTCCGCCCAGCCGCCGACCGCGAGCACCGGACACTCCACGTCCCCGTAGTTCTCGTTCACCGACGCCCGCTTCCAGTAGTCGTCGCGGTGCTGATGCTCGAGCCACTTCTCGATCCACAATCCGCTGCCGGACAGGCGCTCGTGCCACATCTCCCGCCACCGGTCACCGACGATCGCCGGATCCGGGGGCAGGCTGTTGAACGCGAACATCACCGTCGCCTCGGACAGATTGTCCGAGAGCAGGCATCCGCCCATGTAGTGCATGTTGTCGACGTACAGATCCTCGGTGGCGGAGGCGCTGACGATCGCCTTGAGCGCCGGCGGGCGGCGGGCGGCCACCTGCAGACTGTTGAACCCGCCCCACGAGATACCCATCATGCCGACATTGCCGTCGCACCAGGGCTGTTCGGCGAGCCATGCGATGACATCGCAGGCGTCGTCGTGTTCGGCGGCCAGATACTCGTCGGCGAGTACCCCGTCGGAGTCTCCGCTGCCGCGCATGTCCACACGCACGGACACGTAGCCGTGCCCGGCGAGATAGGGGTGGTTGAGAGCATCCCGCGCCCGGGTCAGGTCCCGCTTCCGATACGGGATGTACTCGAGCACCGCCGGGACCGGTTCGTCGGTGACCGGGCGCCACATCCGGGCGGCCAGGCGCGCGCCGTCGCGCATGGGAACGAACACGTTCTCGACGTCTCGCACCTCGTACGGGAACGACTCGACCGTGTGCACTAGGCGGCCTCCTCGAATTCGAAGGGCAGTGCCTCGAGGCAGTCGCGATAACGCTGCTCCAGTTCGTCATGACCGGAAGCGCCGAGGTAGAGAGTGGCGAGCTTGTACCGGTAGGCGTCCTGGTTGGGTAGGTCGGACAGCCGGGAGCCGGGCTGTACGTCGATCCGCACGACCGTACCGGGGAAACGTGCCTGCAGCGCGGCGATCTCACTCTCACTCGGGACGCGGGTGACGATGCCGTCGTCGTAGCGGGGCACCATGCACTGGGCCGCCACCGCGAATTCGCCCTTCCGCTGCGGCATCCGCGGCCGGCGGCCGAGAGCGACGTCGATCGCCACCGCGTGATTGGACGCTCCGTCCACCTTCGCGAACAGGTCGCTGTGCGACTGCGAGATGCGGGTGTTCACCTCGATGAGCCACAGCTTGCCCGTCTCGGCGTCCCAGATGAATTCGGAGTTGAAGCAACCGTTGTCGTAGCCGGTGTGCCGCAGATAACGCTCGGTGACGTCGATCATCTGCTGCTGCACCTCGGGCGGGACGGTGCGCGCGGGGTAGTCGAGGTGATCGAAGCTGTGGCCGGACTCGTCCTTGCGCATGTCGAACACGCCGTGCACTCCGAACTCTCCCTGGAAGATCGACCCTTCGGGCGCTGCCTGCGTGCCGGTGACGATCTGTTCGGCCAGGCAGGTGCGAGCGCCCGCGGCGCGCGCCTCCACCGGGATGTCCACGTGAGTCAGCGCCTGGTCGAAGGGACTCGCGATGCGGCCGATCTCCTCTCGGATGCGTGCGGTCGCGGAGGCGAACTCCTCGGCGTTCGACACTTCGAAGCCCAGCTGAGACGAGTGCGCCTTGATCGGCTTGACCCAGAACGGGAACGGGATGTCGATCTTGTCGAGTGCCTCCGGATCGAAGGGATCGAACGCGTCGAAAGCCGGCACACACTCGGGCACGACCTCACGCTGCAGGATGCGGCTCCACAGCTTGTGTTCACTGCGGATCACACTCTCCAGGCTCGGCGACGGCAGGCCGCGTGCGGCCGCGAGAACAGGCACGAGCACGCTGGTCGGAAAGTCCCAGTGGGCGATGATCGCGTCGACACTGCCCTCGAACGAATCGAGCTCCTTGTCCGCTCTCTCGAGCAATGTGTCGAAGTCGAAGCTCTCGGCGGAGACCAGCGACTCGTAGTCGAGCAATCCGTGGAGAGTGAAGCCTTCGGGAATCTCGATGGTGCCGAGCTCTCCGCGCTGCAGATCGGTCAGTCCAGGTACGAAAATGTTCTCAGTCATCGTGAACTGGCTATCCCCGTCGGGTCGCAACGAAACCTCGGCCGTCCGGTCGGACCGTATTGCGGGGATTGCCGGACTGTGTGTGCCGCGGCCGGGTATTGCGGGGGAAACTCGTCGATGGGGGTATACCGGAGGTCATCTCCGGGTATGCCTTCCTGACGGCAACGGAGGACAGCGCAGTGGATCGGTACACATGAGGGCAACGTTCGATCAACAATTACGCGACCTCACCGGTCAGCTCCAGGGCCTCGCCGAACTCGCCGCGAGGGCGCTGGAGCTGTCGACACGTGCGTTGCTCGACGGCGACGTCGCAGCAGCCGAGGAAGCGCTCGATCTCGGCGAGGACATCGACACCTTGCACACCGAGTGCAGCGAGCGGGCCGTGGCGATCCTGGCGTTGCAGCATCCGGTCGCCGGGGATCTGCGGTTCGTGTTCTCCGCGGTGCGCATGAGCAGCGATCTGGCGCGTATGGGCCAGCTCGCCCTGCACATCGCGCGCGCAGCCCGGCGTCGCACCCCCGGCGAGCTCGTCCCCGATCAGGTCCGGGGCGACATCACCCGGATGGGCGAACTCACGGCCACGATGGTCCGCGCCCTGTGCGATGCCTTCCGTGAGCCGAAGCTGGAGCTGGCCGCACAGATCCGGAGCACCGACGCGGAACTCGACCTCGTCCACGCCCGCGTCCTCGGGACCCTGCGGGATCCGGCCTGGACGCACGGCGTGACCCCCGCCGTCGACCTCGCCCTGGTGGCTCGCTTCTACGAACGCTTCGGAGACCAGGCCGTGGACGTGGCCGAACGGGTCGTCTTCCTGATCACCGGACGTCGCCCCGACGGCGATCCAGCTCTACCCGGGCGGCCCTGAGGATGTGCCCGGGCCGGTCCGGGTTCACGGTCCGTTCGAGGTCGGCGACGAACTCCTCCACACGCTCCGTGGGCCAGGATTCCAGCCCTCGGCCCGTGCGCTCGGGGTAAGCGGCGTGGACGACGTCGAGGATCCGGTGCGCCAGCCGGCTCGCGTCTTCCACGTCGAGACGGTGGGTCGTGCCGTTCAGGGTGACGTCCAGCCCGTCGCCGGTGTCGGTCACGGCAAAGGTGGTCATGTGTGCCTCCTGTGCTCCCCAGGCGTGAGGGTACTCGAGACGACCACCCGCGACCACCGACGGCGTGTCAGCGGCCGACGACTGGGTACTCGCCGGACATGAGCATTCCTGCACACGAGCGGCTCGCGATCGTCACCGGTGCCGATTCGGGAATCGGCAAGGCCACGGCCGAGACGCTGGCCTCGGAAGGATTCGACGTGGGCATCACGTTCCACACCGACGAAGCCGGCGCCCGCAGCACCCGGGACGGGATCGAGGAGCGCGGCCAGCGCTGTTTCGTCGTCCGCCAGGATCTGACCAGCCCGGACACCGCCGACGTCGTCGACACGCTCGCCGAGAAGCTCGGCGGTCTGGGTGTTCTGGTCAACAACGCCGGAACCGGGCACATGGACCGAGTTCTCGACCTCGGCTACGAGACGTGGCGCGAGGTGCTCGCGACCGACCTCGACGGCCCGTTCCTGTGCGCTCAGCGCGCGGCTCGCCGGATGATCGCCGGTGGCCGCGGGGGCCGGATCATCAACGTCACGAGCGTGCACGAGCACATCCCCCGACTCGGGGCCGCCGCCTAC
This sequence comes from Rhodococcus sp. GXMU-t2271, assembly GCF_041414735.1. Classification (NCBI taxonomy): domain Bacteria; kingdom Bacillati; phylum Actinomycetota; class Actinomycetes; order Mycobacteriales; family Nocardiaceae; genus Rhodococcus; species Rhodococcus sp. GXMU-t2271. Next base: position 98,207 of record NZ_JAUIZP010000001.1, on the reverse strand, counting down.
TGCAGCGCCAAGGCCGGCCTGGGCATGCTCACCAAGTGCCTCGCGCTCGAGTTGAGCCGGCACGGGATCCTCGTCAATGCGATTGCGCCCGGCGAGATCTCGACCCCGATGACGGGCATGGACGAGTCACAGGCGTACCACGAGGACCGTCCCGGCAATCCGGTCGGCCGGCCCGGGCACGTCCACGAAGTCGCCTCGGCCATCGCATTTCTCGCATCGCCACGCTCGTCGTACCTCACGGGCGGCTCGATTCCCGTCGACGGCGGGCTGATGCTCATGGCCGCGCACGGTCACGACATGGCCGAGGAAGCCTGGCGCGAGATCTGACGTCACACCGGCTCGATGTCCGGTAGCCGCCACGTCCTGTCGAACCACGGTTCGAGAGGACCGTACAACCGGAACATGGCCCACCAGCTCTTGCCGGGCACGGTCTGGATCCAGTTGTGGCCGCCCTCGGGTGGCTCGGGGCCGAAGTGGATGTCGACGGAGCCGTCGTCGTTCGGGGTGAAATCCCGGTCCTGGCTCGTCACCGACGGCCACTCCTGCCCGGTCTGCAGCATCGACCGGGTCTGGGTGTCGTAGACGAGGACGGACCAGAAATTGGCGGCCGGAACATCGGCGGGAACGCGGAGCCGGTAGGTCCGGCCGCCGTCGAACGGGTTGCCGTCGGTGTCGACGCAGGCAACGACGTATTGGGACCCGGCGCCGATCTTCTCGACGTCCTCTGCCGGACTCACGCCGGTGACCGAGAAGTTGAACTGCACGGCAGCGTCGAGCAGGGCGACCCCGTCTTCTTCGAACCGATGGCCACCGAGGAAGAATGCGCGCCAGGTGCTGCCCGGGTAGCGGTAGGCCTCCGGCTGCCGGAACCGGTAGGTGAGGGCGCGACCGGTGGCGTCACCCACCGCGGCTGCCTCGGTCAGAATCGCCCGCATGCGCTCGGCCGGGTCGAACGGCCTGCCGCGCCGGATGCCGATCGAGGCGAAGAATCCCAGGGTGAGCGGATCGGACGATTCGGGCGGTTCGGACTGCACCACCTCGTCGAGCATTTCCCACGCCCGGAAGTCGGCGGGCGGGACGCCGACCATCGGTTCCGGCGACACGTTCACGAACCGCATGGACGGTGGACGGTCGGCGAGCGCGAGGGGATAGGCCCGGGTCTTGTCCTTGATGACCTCGACGGCGGGATGGGGATCGCCGTGCTCGTCGAGGAAGCCGCGAACGAACATCGCCATGCCGAAGCCCTTGGTACGCACCACGAAGTAGCCGTCGGGAACCTCACCGTCGTAGCCCGGAGGCAGCAGCAGGTAGGCGCCGCCCTCGCCCTTGTCGGGTCCGGACAGGCCGACGTCGGCCACCCAACGCCCCCAGCTGTCGTCGATCGCGCCCAGCACACCGGGCGGCGCCTCGATCACGAGCGGACCGTCGTGCAGGTCGATCCAGATGGCGGTGTAGGAGGTGCTCGTGTTCGCCGTGAGCCAGACGGTGCACGGATGCATCAGGTCTTCGAAGACGTACGCCGTCGAGTTCACCGGCCCCTGCTCCAGGAGCGCCCTGCGCATCGCCATCATGTTCAGCGCGGGCAGCGCCAGCAGGTACGCCTGGACGGCGCGCTGGGAGTCCAAATTGTCGAACAACGTCCGGACCGTCGCATCGTCCGGAAAGCCGTCGAAGAATCGCAAGGTCCCCAACCGGGTGCGAACCGCGTCGGGCGACTCGATGCCGGCAGGGATGGGGGTCGCAGTCGTCTTTGTCATCGTCAGCCTCCTCGTCACGATGCCCGACTCCGACGCTACGAATCCCCACACCGGCCCTCAAGGGCCGAAAGCCCGTAGTTCGCCCCCGAGGATCGGCGTCCTGTGACGCCGCAGCGTTGGCAGTCGAGCTCGTGGCCTGTGCCCGGATCCGAGGCTGCCGCGAGGAGGCGCGTCGGGTGCTCTCACACAAGCTTCACATTTCGGAACGGGAACTCTTCACCGACGGTGCGTTGACTCGGTGTGGAGAGAAAGGTGGTGCCGGTGATGAACACACGGCGTAGGACTGTGGCCGCACTCGCGGCAGGAGCGGCGATCGGAATCGCCGGATTCGGAACGGCCGTTGCGACAGCCCAAGCACCCGAAGGCAATACGAGTGGCAGTGTGCTGTCCACCCAGGAGCAGTCCGATCTGGTGGCGATGCGGGAGGAGGAACGGCTGGCACGAGATCTGTACCAGCAGTTCGCGCAGAAGTGGGGGGTGCAGATCTTCGAGCGCATCTCCGTCAGTGAACAGCGTCACTACGATGCCGTCGGCGGTCTGCTCGGCCGGTACGGTGTGAGCGATCCGTCGGCCGGGCTTGCGGTGGGAGCCTACGCAGACCCGCAGCTGCAGGACGCCTACGACGGTTGGCTGGCCCGGGGTTCGACCTCCGTCGAGGAGGCGTACGCGGTCGGGGCCGAGCTCGAGGCTGCCGATGTCGATGGACTGTCCACTGCGATCGAGGTCAGTGACGAAGACGCGATCGACCGCGTGTACGGCAACCTGCGCACCGGTTCCGAGCATCACCTACAGGCGTTCCGCGCTGCCCAGGCCGGCGAGGAACTGCCCGGCGGGCAGGGACAGGGACAGGGACAGAAGCAGAATCACGGACAGGGACAGGGACAGGGACAGGGACACGGCCGGGGGCCGCAGCACTCGGAGTAGCCGGGCAGCCGGCTCGCTGCCGAAGCGCAGGCCGTCGGTGCACCCGGAACCTGCGGCATGCGGGCCGGCCTACTCGGACGCCCAGCGTCAGCGTCCGACCGGATGGTCGCGTCGCGTAGGCAATCGAAGCGTGAACCGTGATCCGTGGCCGCGGCCGGGCGACTCGGCGGACAGGTCACCGCCGTGGGCGCGGGCGATTCCCCGGCTGATGGTCAGACCGATGCCGGAACCTGGATCGTGCTCATGCCGGCGCCGGGACGGAACACGGTAGAACCGCTCGAAGATCCGTTCCACATCGTCAGGCTCGAGTCCCTCGCCGGTATCGGTGACGGTCACTGTGGCGACGTCTCGACCGGGGGTGACGTCGATGCTCACCCCGCCGGTCTCCGTGGCGGCCAGAGCGTTGCCGAGCAGATTGGTCAGCACCTGCGTGATCCGGTCGGCGTCTGCCCACACCACGACCGGGCGGGACGGCGGGAGCACGGTCACGGTCAGGCCGGCGTCGTCGAACTGCGGACGCAGTCGGCTCGCGACCTGGGCGACCAGCTCGTACAGGTCGACCTCGACCGGATGCAGGTCCAGCCGACCCTCCTCCGCCCGGGACAGGGTGGACAGATCGTCGGCGAGCCTGCGCAGCCGGCCCACCTCGGCTTCGATCCGGACCAGCTCTGCCGGCGCGAATACACCGTCGAGGACACCCTCGGCGTAGCCGTCGATCACGGTCAGCGGGGTGCGCATCTCGTGCGCCACCTCCGACAGCAGTTGGACTCGACGGGCTTCCGTGTCGGCGAGTCGAACAGCGAGATCGTTGACGTCGCCGGCGACCGCGGCGAGTTCGGCCTCCGGTGGCACCGGGATACGGTGCCGGTAGTCACCGGTGGCGATCGCCCGGGTTCCCGACCGCACCGCACGCAGTGACCGCAGCAGGCGGCGGGACGCCAACAGGCCCAGTGCCGCGGCCGTGACCACTCCGGCGAGCACCCCGAGCAGCAATGACGTCGTCACGGCATCGGACACGATCTCACGCAACGGAGACGACGCGTTTGCGCGGTTGCGGCCGTTGCCGGGGCCGGTCGCGCGCTCGTCGAACAACGCCGGTGCCGCGGCACGGACGACGGCGAAGGTGACGAGCGCTCCGACCACTGCCACCAGCACGTGAGAGACGAACAGTCGCATCGTCAGGCTCGGCGCCGGGAGCCGGAGACCGCGGTTCACCGGTCGACCTCGCCCGTGGCCACGAACTTGTAGCCGACCCCGCGGACGGTCCCGATGAAACGGGGGGCGGTGGCGTCGTCGCCGAGCGCCCGGCGGATGCTGCGGATGTGCACGTCCACGACCCGTTCGTCGCCGAAGAAGTCGCCGCCCCAAACCTTTTCGAGCAGTTGCCGTCGCGAGTACACCCGGCCCGGAGCCTGTGTCAGGGCCAGGAGCAGATCGAACTCGAGCGCAGACAGCTCCACGGGGCTGCTGTCGACCGTCACCTCCCGGGTCTCGGGGTCGATGGTCAGACCGGGGGCCACTACCCGGGAGGGCGCCCCGTCGGCGCCCCGGGCGCGGCGCAGGACGGCACGGACGCGGGCGGCGACCTCGCGAGGCGCGAACGGTTTGGTGATGTAGTCGTCGGCGCCGACCGCCAGTCCCACCAGCTTGTCGACCTCCTCGGCACGTGCGGTGACCAGCACGACGTACACATCGGAGAAGCCGCGGATCCTACGCAGCACTTCGAGGCCGTCGAGGTCGGGAAGGCGGATGTCGAGCAACACCAGGTCTGGACGGCGGGACTGTACCGATGTCAACGCTTGCGAGCCCGTAGCAGCTTCGATGACGTCGTAGCCGTCCGCCTCCAGATAGCCGCGCAGCACACGACGGATGTGAGGTTCGTCGTCGACGACGAGGACGCTGCGGGGCACAGTTTCCCCTTTCGATCCGACGGACCGGTCCGACCGGGCGTCCGGACAGCTGTGGACAGGAAGGTCCGTCGAGGTGTTCGACGGGCAGACCGAGGGTAATCCAGCCGTGCAGTTTTCCGTGGAGTTGCCGTCGCACGCTCGGTTCCCGGAGCGTGCGCCGATGTGTGCGACGGCGGTTCGGTGTCGGGCTCGCGCACCGGTCGCTCCGAGTCCACGGTGACGGCTGTGGACATGAGACGAGGTGGAGCAGATGCTGTCGGACACCGAGCAGAAGAAGAAGTTGTCGCTGACCGGATCGGTCGCGCTGGGGACCGGGGTGATGATCGGCGCGGGCATCTTCGCGCTGATCGGACAGGTGGCGGAGCTGGCCGGGTCCTGGGTGCCGTGGGCGTTCGTCGCGGGTGCGCTGGTGGTGACGTTCAGTGCCTACTCGTATGTGCGGTATTCGAGCACCAATCCGTCCTCGGGTGGGATCGCGATGATCCTGAAAGCCGCGTACGGCCCCGGTGTGGTGGCCGGATCGTTCTCGTTGTTCATGTACGTGTCGATGATCCTGGCCGAGAGCCTGCTGGCCCGGACCTTCGGCACGTACCTGCTGCGCCCGTTCGGGATGCAGGGCTCAGCCGTGTGGGTGCCGGTCCTGGCGGTGGTGGCAATCGTCGCCGCGACGGTGGTCAACATGGTCGGCAACCGATGGGTGGAAGGATCGGCGACGGCGACCGCCGCAATCAAGATCGTCGGCATCGGGGCACTGGCGGTGGCCGGGATTGCCGCCACCGGCGTGTCGGCATTCTCGCGGCTGGTCACCGGGGGTGCGGATGCGACGCCGCCGGAGGGTGGATTGCTCGGCTTCCTGGCCGGTATCGCCCTATGCATCCTGGCGTACAAAGGCTTCACCACGATCACCAATCAGGGTGACGATCTACGCGATCCCCGGCGCAACATCGCGCGCTCGATCGTGATCGCGATCGCGCTGTGCACGGTGCTCTACCTCCTGCTGACCGTCGCGGTCACCGGGAGCCTGTCGGTGCCGGAGATCGTCGCCGCCCGCGACTACGCACTGGCCGAGGCTGCCGAGCCGCTGTTCGGGTCCTGGGGTGTGTGGCTGACAGTGGCGGTGGCGGTGGTTGCGACGTTGTCCGGCTTGGTGGCGAGCCTGTTCTCCGTGTCCCGGCTGTACGACATGTTGCGACAGATGGGCCAGGTGCCAGGGTTGCCGGGGTCGGTGAATCGGCAGTCGCTGCTGATCACGGCAGCGTTGGCGCTGGTGACGGCGACGGTGTTCGATCTGAGTCAGATCGCGTCGCTCGGGGCGATGCTGTACCTGTCGATGGACATCGCCATTCACTGGGGCATGGTCCGTCGTCTGCGCGACGAGGTGGAATTCGCAATCTGGGTCCCGGCGGTGGCGATCGCGCTCGATGTGCTCGTGCTCGTGCCCTTCGTGATCATGAAGGTGCGCACGGATCTGTTCACGGTGGTCGTCACCGCGGTGGTGGCCGCAGTCGTCTTCGCGAGCCAATGGGTGATGGTGCGCCGCCGCGGTGGGGAGGTCGATCGGCAGTCGTCGGACGGGCGCCGGTCGCAGAAGCAGTGAGACCGCCCGCGGGTGGGTGGTTTCAGTTGACGGTGGGGCGGGGCGGCGGCGGTTCGCCGGGGGTCCAGACGTCGAAGGACACGTCGAAGGCCACCGAGCCGCCGGATCACCGTCGGGGTCGGCGAAGCCGGCGGAGACGAAGTTGCCGCCGGGTGAGTGTCCGGGCTCGCCCGGGGTCTCGCCGGTGGTCAGCGGCGCCGGCGAGCCGGTGAAGACCGACGGGAGGCCGGTGGTGGACTCGGGTGGCTCGTTGTCGGTGGTGCAGCCGGCCGCGGCCAGGACCGCCGCCCCGGCGAGCAGGGCGGCCCCACGGCGCCGCGAGCTCCGGGCGCGCGGTGTCGGTTCCCGGGTGCAGGGACGAATGGGGGCGGGGTGCGGCTCGGTCATGGTTGTTCTCCTGCCCCTCGAAGGGTGCGCCGCTGTGCAGGGAATGCAACGAACCGGGCCCTCGGACAGTCGGGGTGAGCAGTGGAGGTGTCGCGCCGAACGTGTCGTGCGCCCGGCTCGGGCGACGCGCATGTTCCCGCCGTACCCGCACCCCGCGGCCACAAACGAGGTGGGGCATCTCGGCGGCGCCGCATCCCGCGGCCGGGACCCATGGGCAATGCTCGACCCGCGCATTGCAATCGCATAACCATGCCGTGCTGCGCCGTACTCTGCCTTGACGCGGCGCGGGGCGCTATTAGCGTGGAGGACAGATCGATCCGACCTGCACCCTCGATCTCCGGCCGCCCCGGGCCGCGTCTGCTCGCCTGCCTTCGGCGTGGGCACGATGGTCCCCGAGCCGGCCGCACGAACGGAATGCCGTAATGACCAGCAACCCGTCCTTTGCACCCGCCCCACCCCCGGCCGGGCCCTCATTGTCGGCGCCGCCACCGTCCTCGGCTGCCGCCACCGTCCTCGGCGCCGGCAGCCCGACCGCGCGTCGGCTCCAGCCTTGCAGGTCCACCTCGATCCCTGCCCCGACGGTCCGCTCGTGCCGACCGTGCGCGGGGACATCGACCTCGCCACCGCACCCCCGCTCGAGCCCCATCTGAGCCGGGCGAGCGCCGAGGGCACCGATATGGTGCTGGACCTGACGGGGGTGTCGTTCCTCGGGTGCGTCGGCACCCGAACCTGACCACCCGGGAAGGAGAAGACGATATGCGCACCCGAAACCGCCTGTCCGGCCTGATCGGTGTGCTGGTGCTGATCTGGCTGGCCATCGGCGCCGTCGCGGCCGGGCAACGCGGCTACTTCGACGACGCCTCGACCAACTGCGCCAGCGTCGGCACCATTGCCGTCACCGTCGTGGCCGGACCGTCGAACTACGCCGGGGTGAACCCGAGCGTCGACTGCGAATACCCCCAACCCAGCTCGTAGGGGAGGACCCGGAAAGGAAGACTCATGGCAGCCCAGGACCGGCCCGTCCAGCCCATCCTGATCGATCTCGACGACACCGACCTGACCCTGGTCGATCCCGGTGACGACATCCGCGGCCGCGCCGTGTACGACCGCGACGGCGACGAGATCGGCACCGTCGACGGGCTGCTCGTCGACGAACAGGACCGCACCGTACGGTTGCTGAGAATCGGATCCGGCGGCTTCCTCGGCCTCGGCAAGACCGACCGGCTCGTCCCGGTCGACGCCGTCGCGCGCATCGATTCCGGTGCGGTCCATCTCGACCGCACCCGCGGTCATGTCGCCGACAGCTCGCCCTACGATCCGGAACTGGTCCACGCGCCGCAGTTCTACGCCGACCTGTACGGCTACTACGGATACCGCCCGTTCTGGGGACCGGGAGACATTCCCCCGCCCGTCTCCCCACACATCCGATGAGCGACCACCCGCCCCGACCACTTTTCGTCCCACCGGCGACCGGCCCGCACACCAACTCGGCACCCCGCCGTGCGCAGCCGCCCGACCCCGACCCCGATGGGCTTCCATGACCGACACGAACGCATACCTGTCCGCACCCGCGACGACCAGCACCGAATGGACCAAGCACCATCTGGCCCGGATGGACTCGGAGCCCCCGGCTCCGGTATCCGGCCCCGGCTGCGCACACCCGCCGGGGGGAACACCGCAGCCGGCGGAGCCCCTTCCCGCCCCGACGCCCCTTGAAGGCCCTGTCCCGCTACCGGATCGACCCGGGCAGGGTGCCCCGCTGCCCAGCCCTGCCCCGTCCGAACGGAACCGACGTATGCCGCCTCGGCGTTCGGGTGGTGCACTGGCCATGACTGATTCCTCGTCCGCGTCGTCCGCGCAACCACTCGGCGCTGTCACCGGTATCGGCGTGCGCCCGATCAGCACGCCGCTGCCGCTGGGGTTTCTCGGTCTGTGCGTGGCCACCTTCTACTTCGCCGGTCTGCAGCCGGGGGCACCGTCCGAGCAAGGCGCGGTGGCAGAGCACGGCCGGATGGATCGGGGTGCTGCTGGCGACGATGAGCGAGTATGCCGCGCTCGCGTTCGAACTCGGAGGAGTGGACAAGCGTGCGGTGCTGCCGCTGTGGGGCGCAACGACGCCGCCACAGCGATGAACAGGGACGCGGCCGCCCATCTCACCGACCTCACGCGGAAGCCCGGAGTGCGCCGGCAATTGTGAGCCGCGAGTAACCCACAGTGACGAAACCGAGTTGCAGGGCGTCTGCAACGCATTGACCATCAAGGTCGAGATCGGTTCGCCGCTGGGTGAATTCACATTCCGGGAAGTAGCTCCACGCGGTACGAAAAGACGACGCGGTCGCCGATGTGGGACACGCGGCGACCGCTGACTGCCGGTGCTCAGCCCAAGGAACCGATCAGGTCCCGGCAGGCCTGTTCGCATCGCCGGCACGCCGCTGCGCACGTCTTGCAATGCACGTGGTGGGAGGCGTGCTGGGCGCACTCGTCCCCGCAGGACTTGCACGCCGCCGCGCAGGTCTCGAGCACCGAACGGGTCAGGTCGGCGTCGTAGCCGGTATGGCGCGACAGGACCCGCCCCGTGGTTTCGCAGATGTCGGCGCAATCCAGATCGGTGCGGATGCACTTGATCAACTCGGCCACCGAGTCCTCGCTCAGGCAGGCATCGGCGCAGGCGGTGCACGCCTGCGCGCATTCGATACACGCCTCGATGCACGCGGTGAGCTTGCCGGTGTCGATACCGCCGAGGTCCTTCGGGTAGCTGTCGAGCATGGTCGCTGCAGTGCTCATGGGTTTCCTTTCGTCGAACCGGACCACCAGAGCTGCACGCTCCGGTACGAACTCGCGTACCCACGAGCGTGCGGGACGACACGAGACGCATGATTCGCTTTTCGGCCGATTCGGTTGCGGGGAGTCCTGCTACATGGCGCTCACCGGTTGATGCCGGTGGTCGGCAGCGAAACGGTCACAGATCTCGTCGACGGTTCCGCCGGTGTGGAGGAACCCGGCATCCAGACGCCGGGCGAGACGACGGGTCTGTTCGTCGAGGATCGCCGCGGCCCGGCGGACCTCGATCGCGGACGACCCGGCGCCCGCGGCCGCGAGTCGCGGTGCGTACGACAGAGCGGCGGCGAGCGAGAGGTCTGCGTCGGATTCGCGGAAGAAGTAGGTCTCGCCGTACTGCATCAGGTCCAGTTCGCTCGTGGTCAGCGCCTCGGTGACCGAGTCGAGCCACTGCACGGCGATGCTCGCCTCCGCGGCGGGAAGGATCTGTTCGGTGCCGGTGGCCGCCAGAAGCACGAGCCGGCGGGCAGTGGCGCGGCGACGGCTCAGCGCCGGATAGATCTGCAGCACCCAGGAAATCGCCGCAGTGAACAGCACGAACCCCATCAGAGCCTGCAACGGAATCAGCAGTCGCAGCGCCGGATAGGCTGGTGTGATGTCCCCGAAGCCGAGGGTGCCGACGGTCACCAGGGACAGATACAGCGCCATGACCGGGTCCGACGCGGCCGACGGGCGCAGCGCACTGGCGAAGTAGAATCCGTCGGGCATGTGCGGCAGGTAGATCAGGGCCCAGCCGAGCACGATCATCGTCGCCCACGCCCCGGCGGTGACGACGAGTCCGACCGGCCCGACCGAACCCAGCAGCCGCCGTCGCCGCCCGAGGTGGTGCGCCCCACGCCACAGGACCACGAACACCCCCCGGCAGATCGTGCCCAATCCCCGGGGATGCCACAACGTCACGAAGATGTCCCGCAGCGCCCCGACGATCAGCGCCGCACCCACCATGCTCGAGATCCAGATCATGATGTCTGCCATCGTCCTTCGAGGGCGTCGCCTACCTGCCCGGTGAGCTCGTCGAAGTGCCCACGCGTCGCGGTACCGTGGCCCGGGATGTGCTCCCGCAGGCGCCCGAGCTGGTCGGTGATCGCCGCACGCTGCTGCGCAGTGGTGGCCTTCCATGCCAGCTCCCGCAGCATCGACAGCAACGCGTCCAGCACCGCCGGATCGTCGGCGCCGTAGAGCCGCGGCTGAGTGCACACCAGATCCAGCAGTTCGGCGAAGGTCGGTCGCGCCAGCACCACCCGGACCCGGCCGTGCTCGTCGCACAGGGGGTACGGGCCGAGGCGAAGGTCGAGCAGGTCGCCCAGGACCGCGGTGCACGAGACCAGTCCGTGCACCGCGGTGGTCGGATCGTTGATGCCGGGCGAGAGAGCCCGCACCACCACATCGGTCAACTGCCGCAGCCCGTACCCGATGTCCTGGACGGCGGTGCGTTCGCTGCCGGTGCGCAGCGCACCGCGCACCCGCTCGCACAGCCTTCGGGCCTCGTCCTCGGCCGGGGGCTGCGGACGCAGGGACCACCACGATGCGACCGGCGTGCCCGCCAGAACCGGACTGCCCACCGGCCGGCTCACCCACACCACCGCCTCTGCCTGCTCGGCCGCCGCGAGCAGCGCGTGCTCGTCGAGCTCGACCAGGAATCCGGACGAGGCCGCCTCGACGTAGTGCGGGCTCGGCGGGGGGACGGGCAGCGTGGGCCGATCCTGCCGATCCGCAGGCAGCAACCTCGCAGCGGTCTCGCAGGTGTCGGCGCGCACCTGTTCGAGCACGGCCTCGACGCGGATCTGCCGGACCAGATGCCCGAGGAACAGCACGAGTGCGAGGACGCTGATGACCGCGAGCAGGTACGCCGTCGTGACCGCCAGCTGGGGGACGAAGGCACTGTCGTCGGTGTCGCTGCGGACCGTGCGCAGCACGGTCAGCGCGTAGACGAACGTCGCGAGGAACAGTCCCAGGGTGCGTTGGACGACCCGGTCGGCGGCGAAGGTGCGCAGCAGCCGCGGCGAGTACTGACTGCTGGCCAGCTGCAGGGTCACCAGGGTCAGCGAGAACGTCAGCGAGGTGACGGTGATCAGCGACCCGGCGATCGCACTGAGCACCTCGCGGGCGGCGTCGGCACCACCACCGAACAGGTACCCCGCCACCGTCGGTGGCAGCCGGTCGTCGACGGCGGCGTCGAGCTCGGGCATGCCGATGCCGGCCAGCACGGCCAGCAGCACCGCAGCTGCCGGGACCGGCCACAGCCGCGAACGTATCGCTTCGACGAACACTTGCCGGCGTTTCAGCGCAGCCCCGATCGGTCCCTGTCGTGTCCGGGTCCGAGAGTCGCCGGTCATCGCAGGCTCACTCGGTGCCGTCGGCGCTCGTCGGTTTCCGGACAGAGGCGCGGCGGCCGGGGCGGGTCACATCCTGCAGTGCCGACCCGTCCCCGAACTGTTCGCGACCGATCACACTCAGACTGCCGTCCGTCTCCAGCACCACGGCCGCAACCCGGCTGACATCCCCGGTGCCGGTTGCACGGATCGCCTGACGGACCTCTCCTGGGCTGATCCGCTGCTGCGCCAGCGCCGAATCCAGCACGGTGCCGTGGTCGACGAGGATCGCGGGCCGGGCGGTGAGCACGGCGCGGCTCCGGGGCCAGCGGGACGACACGGTCGCAACGATGTACTGCAGGGCGGCCAGCAGGATCAAGGCCACGGCGCCCTCGGCCCAGGCCACGTCGGAGCTGAGCAGGATCGTCGCCAGTGTCGACCCCAGCGCGACGGTGACGACCAGGTCGAACGCGTTGAGCTTGGCCAAGGTTCGTTTGCCGGACACCCTCAGCACGATCACCAGAGCGACGTAGGCCGCCGAGCCCACCAGCAGTACCCGCGCAATTTCCGACCATGTCTCGAACCACATCTCCTGCGAATACCCCGGGAACGGCCCGGCAATCACACTCGGAACCGGGGCGGCGCTCACCGGTGCCGCTCGGGGGACCGCGCCGCCGGAGCCGTGGCCCGCCGGTACAGCACCCGGCCCGCCACCGCCGTGACACCGAAAACCACCGTGCTCGCCGCCAGCACCAGCGACCCCGCCGCCAGCACCGTCTCGTTTGCGCCCATCCGCTCGGCCTCGAGGGTCAGATAGAACAGCGCCGACACCCCGATGGGACCGAACCACCCCAGATACAGCCCGTCCGGCAGCGCCAAGCGCAGCGGCCGGCGCAACAACAGCAGGATCGGCACCCGGCGCAACGTCAGCACCGCCACCACCAGACCTATCCCCGCCCAGCCGAGTTCGGCCCACTGCGGCCAGGGCAGCGCCGCCCCCAGCAGGACGAACAGCGGCAACACCGCGAAGCGGTTGATTGCCTCGTCGATCGGTACCTCAGCCGTCCGCTCGCTGCCGGTACTGGTGAGGTTGAATGCCAGTCCGCCGACGAACACCGCCAGCACCCCGTCGACATGGATCAATCCGGCGACACCCAGAATGCCCAGCGCGATCACGACGGTGAAGAACAGTGCCGGCGCCGGATCGGTCGCCCCGTACCTCTCCCCCCAGCGCAGGGCCCGGCCACCAGCCCATCCGCTCGCGGCCCCTATCAGCACCGCTCCGGCCACCTGCCACAGCGACTCCAGTGCCGCCGTGCCCGCTCCCATGCCTCCGGCGACGGCGACCGCGGCCAGCACCAATGGCAACGCCAAACCGTCGTTCGCCCCGGACTCGAGCGAGAGAACCTGCCGATTCCGGGCGGGCAGATCCTCCTCGGCCGCCTCTCCGGTGACGACGTTCGAGGCGAGAACCGGGTCCGTCGGGCACAGGGCCGCGCCCAGCAGCACGGCCGTGGCCAGGGGCATGGACAGCAACGCCCACCCCACTCCTGCGGTGACAGCCGCCATCACCGGCATCGCTACAGCCAGCAACACGGCGACGGGACGCCATTGCCGGCGCACGTCCGTCATCGGGTAACGCAGCGCCACCGCCATCACCGATACCGCCAGCAGGATCCGGCTCGCCTCGTGCAACAACCCCTGCTCGACCGTCAACGCCGGCAGGGAGAGTACGTCGAGGACGTACGGTCCGAGCAGCACACCCGCCGCAAGCCCGAGCAGAGGTTCGGATACCGGAAGACGGCGCATCTTTGCCGACAACGCCGCTACACCGACGCCCAGCACCCCGACGGTGGCGAGAACGATGTCGATGCTCATGCGTTCAGAGTTGCCCGGAGACCGGCACTGTCAATCCTCTCCGGATTCGGAGATGGGCAGGCACATCCGGACCTCGGTGCCGTGCGGGTCGTTCGGCAGATAGCGGATGCTGCCCCCGTGGCGCTCGACGATGTGCTCCGAGATGATCAGACCGATTCCGGAACTGTCCTGTTTGGCGGAGAACGCCCCGGACGCCAGCCGATTTCCCGAGGCATCGTCGTCCATGCCCCGTCCCTGGTCGAAGACGGAGACACAGGCCCACTCCCCCCGTCGAGCCGTCCGGACGGTCAGCTCCTTGACGGCGGTCGAGGGCAACACGATCTCGTCGATCGCGTTGAAGCAGAGGTTGATGACCACCTGCCCGATGAGCACGCTCTCGCCTTCGACCGGCAACGGCGAACGAGACCTGTCGAGCGAGATGTGCACCCCCCGCTCAGCTGCCCGCAGACGTACGAAGTACAGGCTCTCGTCAACCGTCTCGTTGAGGTCGATGGCTGTCTTGGTGCTCTCGATCCGCCGCACGTAGCGTTTCACGGAGGACACGATCTCCGCCGCCCGGCGGAGCTGCTTCGCTATCCTGTCCAGCCCGTAGCGCAGGGCCTCGGGGTCGAGAGATCGGTCGGAGATCCGTGCCTCGAGACCGCTCAGGTAATTCGTCGAGGCCGCGAGGGGCTGCCCGAGTTCGTGAGCGAGGATCATGGCCATGTCCCCCATCGCGTTGTACCGGCTGAGGTACTGGAGATTGGCCTCCTGATACGCGTGACGGCGTTCCCACTCCACCCGATCCGTGACGTCACGGATGGTCAGCACCCGGGACGTCATTCCGTCGTGCACCACGGCCTCGAGGAAGCCGGACAGCCAGGTGGTGCTCCCGTCGCTCTTCTCGATCTCCTGCATGATGCCCACCGGTCCTGCCGCCGCGTCCAGTTTGGCCACGACGGGCTCGGCGGTCAGCCGGGGCTCGCACCGGCCCAGATCCTCCAGATACACCCCGGACAGTTCGTCCGGGGTTCTGCCGAACAGCTGGGCCGCGAGCGGCGAGATGTCTTCGATGCAGTTCGTCTCGTCGAGCACCACGATGCCCGCCGACGTGTGCGTCATGATCCGCTGCAGAGACTGCGATACCCAGCTGAGTTCCTCCTGCAGCTCCACTTCTTCCGCGATGTTGCGGAACTCGACCATCACGACCTGCCCGTCCTGGAACGTCAGGCGTGAGGCGACCGCATCGGCGAGGAAGTCCTGACCGTCCTTGGTCCGGTACTTCCACTGTCTGCGGCTCGAACCACGTACCACGGCGTCCTGGAGCCACGCCACCCCGACCGAGCGCCGGTACTGGCGCTCCTGGCTGCTCATGTGGTGAGCCTTCAGCGGTCGCAGTTCCTCGAGCGTGAAACCGAACATCCGGCACGCAGCGGGGTTGGCCCAGAGGATGTTCTTCGACGCCGCCTCGTGGATGAGGATCCCCGTCTCCGTCTTCTCCACCATTTCCTGGAAGTCGCGGCCTGTCGGGAACATCGATCCTCACTTCCGGGTGCCGTGACGGTTCATTGTCGCCCCACGATCGGCGGATCGACCATAGGGGATTGCTTTATGACCGGCGGAGTAAATCCCGATACCGCCTCGTCCGAACCTTTCCTAGCGTTCTCCTCAGCGCGACACGACGAGGTGGATGGAGACGACGATGGCGATCCGGAGCACGATGAATCCAGTGCAGGCCGCGACAGCGGGTCCCGCGCGGGAGAAGGCCTTCGAGGACGCTCTCGCCGTGTTGCGGGACCGGCGCGACGAGTTCAACCGGCAACGATTCGTACCGAAGGACTTCGTCGCGCTCCTCAAGCGCGCCGGGCTCTACCGCGCGTCGACCCCCGCACAGTTCGGTGGCGAACCGATGGCCCCCGCCTCCTTCATGAAGCAGGTCGAACGGATCTCCGCGGTGGATCCGGCGACCGGCTGGGTGGCAAGCTTCGGGTCCTCACTCGTGTACTTCGCGGCCCTGCCGGTCGAGACCCAGCAGAAGATCTACGCCGACGGCCCGGACGTCGCCTATGCGGGTGGGTTGTTCCCCATGCAGAAGGCCGAGAAGGTGGACGGCGGCTACGTGTGCAGCGGCCTCTGGCAGTTCGCCAGCGGATGCCTGGGCGCCGACATCCTCGGCATCGGCCTCGCCGGCGGTCCGGAAACGAACGGCAAGCCGCTGACCGCGCTCGTCGACCCCGCCGACGTGGAGATCGTGGAGAACTGGGACGTCGCCGGGATGAAGGCGACCGGATCGCACGCCGTGAAGGCCGACAGGCTCTTCGTCCCCGAGGAGATGACGTTCGTCCGCGGCGGCGCTCCCCGGATCGACGAGCCGCTCACCCGGTATCCGTCGCTCGCCTACGCGGCCCAGGTGCTGGCGGTGGTGACTCTCGGTGCCGCACGGGGAGCTCTGGACTACGCCCACGAGGTCGGAGCGGTGCGATCCAGCATCACCGGCGGTGACAGCAAGGGAAATCGTCCCGCGTACAAGAACGGGCTGGCCCGCGCCGAGGCCGATCTCCGCTCCGCTCGGGCCTTCTTCTACGAGATCACCGACGAGGTGTGGAACCTGGCGGTCCGCGGCGACGAGATCACCGGCGAACACACGGCCCTGCTCCGCCTGGGGGCGACCCAGGCTGCCCACGTCGGCCGCAACGTCGTGCTCGCCGCGTTCGATCTGGCCGGCACCGGGGCGATCTACGAGAGCCACCCGCTGCAGCGCTACCTGCGGGACGCACTCGTCCCGGCCCAGCACGCCATGCTCCAGACCAACACCTTCGAGGCGGCCGGAGCCGTCCTCCTGGGCCTCGAACCCGGCATTCCCAGCTTCCCCTGACCGGGACACGACCTTCGAGACCGGTTCCCGCCTTCCCAGCGAAAGGACGCCCATGACCGCCGAACCGTTGCGCACCCTGTTCTGCATCGGCAACAACCAGAACTTCTTCGATCTGCCGAAGGCCGAGATCGGCCCGGTGTGGGTCGGCATCTCCACCATGCTCTCCACGCTCGCGAACATGGACGGAGTCCAGGTCATCGGCACGTTCGACGACGACGCCCACATGGTCGGCCCGTCCGACGGCTGGCCCTGGACCTGCTACGTCCTGGCCGACGTGAAGGACCAGGAAACAGTCCGGGCCGCGTGCAACTTGTTGCGGACGACGATGATCGGCGAGTACGCCCTCTGGAAGTACTTCAAGATCGAGGCCCGCATGGGCCGGGAACTGACGATCCGCGCCGACGTCGCGGTCTGACCCGTGACCGGCACCGAGCAGCGCCTCGAGATCATCGAGGCGAAGGACGCCGTCCGTGACTGCATCGCTCGCTACCTGGACCTGTGCGATGTGCCCGGACCACTGCAGAGCCCCGAGCAGCTCGGTGTCCTGTTCACCGACGACGCGACCTGGGAAGGATTGGGCCCGGAGTACGCCGACAAGTTCGGGATCGCCCGTGGGCGAGACGAAGTCGTGGCTCTCGTGTCCCGGTACCTGCCGCCGGCCGACCACTTCCTCCGCAACGTGCACCTCCTCGGCAGCGAGCAGATCCGTCTCGACGGCAACCGTGCGAGCGGGCAGTGGATCATGCAGCAGTTGTCGCTCCGTTCGACGGGAACGGCCGAACTTCTCTGCGCCCGGCTCACGATCGACTTCGACCTCGACCGGGCACCCGGAGGTGCGACGGCCCGCATGAGCCGATTCTGCACCCGGCGGATGTTCGCCGCGCCGCTGCCGACCGACGCGATGGCCCACCTGATCCAGGGCGACCGCCCGAGCTTTCACTTCACGAACGAAGGATGACATGACGACGACAGAAGAACCCACCGCACGCACCTACGCGGACCTCGTCGAGAAGGACCGGGTCGCGGGCCGGCTGTACACCGACCCGGACATCTTCCAGGAGGAGATGAAGAGGATCTTCTACAAGACCTGGGTATGGGTGGCACATGAGAGCGAGATCCCGGAGGCGGGTTCGTTCAAGACCACCCAGGTCGGCGATCAGCCGGTCATCGTGACCCGGGATCGCAAGGGCAACTTCAACACCCTGCTGAACCGGTGCCGGCATCGCGGTGCGACGGTGTGCGATCAGCGCAGTGGCAAAGCCAACGGCTTCACGTGCCCGTACCACAACTGGTCCTACGCACTCGACGGACGACTCCGCGGCATTCCCTACCCGGACGGATACGAGGGCGTCGTCGACAAGAGGGACTTCCCGCTCCAGACCCTGCGTACCGAGAGCTACCTGGGAATGATCTGGGCAACGTTCGACCAGGACATCGAGCCCCTCGAGGACTTCCTCGGGGACGCCAAGATCTGGATGGAGCGCTTCTTCAAGCAGAGCAACGGTTTTCCGACCAAGGTGATCGGAGTTCACAAGTTTCGATTCAAGGGGAACTGGAAGATCCAGCTCGAGAACACCACGGACGGCTACCACTTCCCGATGGTGCACAAGTCCTGGATGGCCTCGGTCGATGCCGAGACTGCGGACATGATGTCGTTCATGGACGACCCCACGGCCGAGACCCACGCCCTCGGCAACGGGCACAGCGTCGCGATCATGGCCGCAGCCCACGCGGATCTCGACGTCGACGACGGCACCGAGGAGATTCAGCCTCGCTTCCAGCACCTGGTCGACGAGCTCGCCGCCGCGGGCGAAAGTCCCGAACGGATCCGGCGCTACATGCGTTCCATGCACGGTTGCGGTTTCAATCTCAACACTTTCCCGAACGTCGCGATGTCGTCGTCGTTCTTCCGTGTCCTCATCCCCCTCTCCGTCGACGAGACCGAGATCTGGCACATGGCACTGGGAATGGATGGTGGGCCCGAGAGCATCAACCGCGAGCGGCTGAGGATCCACGAGCACTTCCAGGGCCCGTTCGGTTTCGGTAGCCCCGACGACGCCGAGGGGTGGATCCGGGTGCAGATCGGCGCCGGCGGCAATCCGAACATGCCGATCCTCGTCAACCGCGGCGAGGGACGCGAGTACACGACCGAAGAAGGCTGGCCCACCTCGCATGTCACCGACGAGACGGGCATGCGGGAGGCCTACGCGATGTGGAAGAAGATGATGAGCAATGACTGAGACCCTGGCGATGTCGACCCTGACGGACTCCCGCACCCTCCGCGCCATCGAGCTCGTCTGGAGGGAAGCACAAGTCCTCGATGCCAAGGACTATCGGACCTGGGAGCAGATGTACACGGACGAGGCTCTCTACGTGATACCCATCGATCCGCACACCGAAAACTTCGCCGCGGGCCTGAACATGGTCTACGACGACAAGCGCATGCGGCACCTGCGCGTCGAGCGGATGATGCAGGGCTATTCGCCTTCTGCGGTGGCCGCGGCCCGGACCGTACGCATCGTCTCCCGGTTCACCGTGGAGGAGGTCACCGACACGTCGGTCACCCTCCGGTCGGCTCAGATCCTCAATGCCTTCAAGCGCAACGAGTTCACGACCGTCGGCGCCGAACTGACCCACCGGATCGCTCTCGGGGAGGACAGGGACGCAATCGCTCTCAAGGTCGTGCGGCTCATCGACAGCGAGGACGCGGTCAGCGCCTCGGGTTACCTGCTCTAGGGGGCCGATGTGATCTCTCAGTCCACCGACCCCGGCATCGCCGTCGTCACCGGCGCAGCCGGAGGTATGGGTGCGGCGATTGCCCGGAAGCTCCACCGCGACGGTAGACGGGTTCTGCTCACCGACATCGACACGGCCGGTGCCGAAGCCCTCGCAGCGGAGCTGTCCGGCGACGGGTCCACCGCACGTGGCCTCGAGCTCGACGTCAGCCGCAAGGACGGGTTCGAGGTAGCTCTGGCGACCTGCCGGCAGATCTGGGGCACCCCCACGATCGTCGTCAACAACGCCGCCGTCACGCAGGCAGCGGATCTGATGAACCTGGCGGAGGCGGACTTCACGAGCGTCCTCACGACGAACGTGAACAGCATCTTCTTCGGTTGCCAGGTGTTCGGTGCGGCAATGGCCGACCAGGGATTCGGACGGATCGTCAACATGGCGTCGCTCGCCGGCCAGAACGGCGGGACGGCAACCGGGGGCCACTACGCGGCGTCCAAGGGAGCGATCCTGACCACCACCAAGGTCTTCGCGCGCGAACTGGCCGGCCGGGGAGTGACCGTCAACGCGATCTCTCCCGGCCCGCACGACCTCCCGGTCGTGCGCGCGACGGTGCCCCCCGACAGGCTCGAAGGTATCGTCGCCGGTATCCCTGTGGGACGCTTGGGGAATCCGTCGTTCGTTGCCGACATGGTCGGGCTGCTCACCTCGGACGACGCCTACTTCGTCACCGGCGCCTGCTGGGACGTCAACGGCGGACTGTATCTCCGCTGACCGGATTCCTCCCGTCCGGGAGGGTCCGGCCGGCGCTTTCCGTCCGGAGAAATTCACGAGGAGAAACGGCCATGGCACTCATCGACGTCACCGTCGCCGAGATCGTTCAGGAATCACCCACCGTCAGATCGTTCACGCTGACGAAGACCGACGGATCCCCACTGGGCACGTATCGGCCTGGTGCGCACATCGACGTCGTCGGACCCACGTCGATCACCCGTCAGTACTCGCTCTTCAGTACACCCGATGCGCAGGATTCGTTCGCCTTCGCGGTCAAGCGTGAGCAGAACTCCCGCGGCGGTTCGGCTGCTCTGCACGAGCTGCAGGTGGGCGACGCTCTCCGGATCAGCCCTCCACGGAACCTGCTGAGCATCGCGACGGACGCCACGCACCACGTCCTGGTCGCGGCCGGCATCGGCATCACACCGATGCTGAGCATGGCACGCTACATGGACGTCCACGGCATCAGCTTCGAATTGCACTACTTCGCTCGCAGCGAGGCGGAAGCCGCCTTCCTTCCGCTGCTGCGCGAGCGCTGTCCCGACAGGCTCCACGCCCATCTCGGGGTGGGCCGAGACGAGCAGGACGAGATCCTCGGGAGCATCTTTGCGGGAGCGGACCCCGGAACCCATGTGTACACGTGCGGACCCGACGGGTTCATGACCAAGGTCGTTGCGCTCGCGAGCCGGCACGTCCCGGCCGAGTCGATCCACCTCGAGAACTTCCACGCGACCGAACAGCCGGATGCGTCCGAGAACTCCCCGTTCGAGGTGGAACTGGAAGGCGAGACCTACCGGGTCCCGGCCGACCGGAGCATCGTCGAGGTGCTGCAGGAGAACGGCTGCGACGTGGACACATCCTGCCAGGAGGGTATCTGCGGTACCTGCATCATGCAGGTGGTCGCAGGGACTCCGGTCCACCGGGACAACGTTCTCACGCAGGCCGAGAAGGAGTCCGGCGAGCTCATGGCGGTCTGCGTCTCGCGGGCCGCGGGCGAGCGTCTGGTGCTGGACTACTACTGATCCTCGACCGGCACGTCCACCCCGTACCGGAGCACGTCCCGTACGAGGGTGCTGATGCTGTCGGCGTCGGTCTTGCTCTTGATGCGGGCGCGATGGACGTCGACGGTCTTCACGCTCATGCCGAGCTTGCGGGCGATGTTCTGGCTGGGCAGACCTTCGACCACGAGCGCCAGGATCTGGCGCTCACGCGGGGTGAGGGACGCGACCTTGCTCCGCACCGATTCTCGCAGTACGTGATCGGTGAAGCGGAGACGAGCCTTCTCCACCCCGGCCTGCACGGCGTCCAGCAGTCGTTGCGGATCGTAGGGCTTCTCCAGGAAGTCCAGGGCGCCCGCCTTCAGGGTGGAGACGGACATCCGGATGTCACCGTGGGCGGAGACGAAGATGATCGCGACGTGCGGTGCGAACTCGTTGAGCTTCTCCTGCAACCGCGTCCCACTCATGTGGGGCATGCGCACATCGAGGACGATGCAGGCCGGCCGGCTGCCGTCGTAGGCGTTCAGGAACTGCTCACCGCTGTGGCAGATCACCGGTCTGATCCCGATGCTCTCCAGCAACCAGTCGACGGATTCGCATACTTCGAAGTCGTCGTCGACCACGTACACCGTCGTCTCGGCTCGGAGGTCTTCCGCACTCTCCGCCATGGCTCGTCACCACCTCCGAATTCGGGAGCCAGGGCTTGTCCCCGGCTCCCGACATTGTCCCCGCCCCGACCGGGCGGGAACGACCGGCTCACGCAACGTCCGCCGGAGCGTCGTCCCAGCAGGCGTCGGCGGTCCAGTAGTCCATTCCCGCGGCGCTCACCCGGTGCTGCCACTCCGTGGTCCGGCGCAGGAGTGGTTCCTCCCTGCGGACCGACTCGTCGGCCGCCTCCGGGCCGTCGGCCTCCACTGTCCAGTGCACCCAGTTGACCTCACGGCCGTACTCGTCGTGGACGAACAGATCGACGTGGTGCCAACCGCGGTCGAAGGTGTCCTCGTAGCAGGTGAGGAACATCCTGTGATGGTGGGTCGGGCGGGGTTCGAGCATGACCGGTCCTTTCTACCGAGCGGAGCAAGCGGATTTCACGAGCCGAGCGAGCTCGCAGCTCAGGCGGCGATTTCCGGCAGTTCGCGAAGGAGCACTTCGAGCTTCTCGCCCACGTCGAGCAGCCGGTCCTCGTGTCCCGGTAGCCCGACGATCTGAAGACCCAGTGGCAGTCCCGAGGACGTGCGGGCGCCCGGCACGACCACGACCGGCAATCCGAGCAGCTGCCACGGTCGGCTGAGTATCGGGGACCCGGTTGCGGACAGTCCGGAGGGGGCCGGTCCCAGCGCTGCCGGTCCGACGATGATCGGAGCGGAGACGAGAATCGCGTCCAGCAGTTCCCGGGAGCGGTCCCGACGGGTCAGGGCCGCGGCATACTCGGTTCCGGCGATCCTGCGACCGTTCTCCAGCAGATCCCGGATCGGCGCGCTCAGTGCACCCGCGTGTTCGTCGAATTCGTGGGCCCGAGCCCGCGCGGCTTCGTACGACATGACGGTGACGTGGTCCTCGGACAAGGTCTGGACATGATCGTCCCAGTCGAGAGGTTCGGCCTTCACCCCGATCTCCTCCAACAGGGCGGGCACATGTGCCAGCAACGCAGACATGGGGGGTTCCACGGGGTGGAGGGCACCGGCGTTCCAGACCAGGCCCCGAGTCACCGGCTCCGACGCCGGAACCTCCGAACGCCCGTGACCGAATACGTTGTGCACGAAGCGAAGATCGGCTACGGACCGCGTGAGCAGACCCAGGGAGTCCAGTGACTCGCTCAGACCGGTGATGCCGGACATGTCCGTGGTGCCGTGCGCGAGAACCATGCCGGCGGCCCCGCAGTACGAGGCCGGCCGGGTCAGCGAGCCGGCCGTCTGGGTGCCGAGCGCCAGGGGCACGGTCCCTGCTGCGACGGCCGCAGCAGAGCCACTGGAGGACCCGCCGGGGGTGTGGTCGAGGGCGTGCGGGTTGCGGGTGGGGCCGGGAGTGAAGTAGCCGAACTCCGTCGTCACGGTCTTGCCCTGGACGATCGCACCGAGGGAACGCAGACGACTCACGCAGGCAGCATCGGTGCCGACCGCATTCGGAGAGGTCACCGTGGAACCGGCGCGCGTCGGCATCCCGGCGACGTCGATGAGGTCCTTGACCCCGACGGACAACCCGGCCAACGGTGCCGAGCCGAGGCCCCGGTCGACGGCACGGGCCTGTTCCGCAGTCGTCGACGACAGGCACACCCAGGCACCGAGTTCCGGTTCCCGCAGTTCGATCGCTCGTCTGACCTGTGTGGCGAGGTCCTCGGCGGTCACCGATCCGGTTCGGACAGCCCCGACCTGCTCACCCAGGGACAGGTCCGACGCGCGCGTGCTCATAGTCCTCCTCCGGTCTCGACTCCTTCATTCTGGGTGAACACGGCGGGAGCCGACAGTAAAGGTTTCCCTCCTACCGCAGTAGGGACGCGTGGAAATAGCTTCTGAACCACTGTCGACTCGCCGACGGATCGAGCATCCGCGGCTCGCTAGGAAAGGTGGCTGCTCATGGCTTCGACCGTGGCGCCCGATGTCTCCGCCTCCCCGAAATCCGGGGAGAAGAGGATCGACTTCCACAGGATGAACCGCAAGGCGTGGATAGTGACGGCTCTGCTCGTCCTCTTCCAGATCGTGGCCTTCGCCGACAAGGCCGTGCTCGGCCTGGTGGCCTCCGAGGCCATGCCCGATCTCGGAATCTCCGCCGTGGAGTTCGGATTCATCGGCAGCGCGTTCTTCTTCCTCTACGCAGTGGTCTCCGTGATCACAGGCTTCCTGGCTGCCAGATTCTCGGTCAAGTGGATCATCCTGACGATGGGCGTCGTCTGGGCGGTCATGCAGTTCCCGATGCTCCTCGGTGGCGGTGCCGCGGTGCTGTTGGTGACCCGCATCGTCCTCGGCGGCGCCGAAGGCCCGGCTACGGCGATGTCCCTGACCTCGGCCCATTCGTGGTTCGAGCCGCGTCGTCGCGCACTGCCGTCCAATCTGGTTGCCGCCGGCTCGACGCTGGGGCCGGTCATCGCCGCGCCTGCCCTCGCCTGGGTCATCGTCGCCTGGGGTTGGCGCTGGGCCTTCGGCGTCCTCGGCATCGTCGGATTCGTGTGGGTCGTCGCCTGGCTCCTGATCGCCGCCGACGGACCGTTCGCCGGGCACGGCAAGCACAATCCGGCGGACAACCGTACCGGCGACCGGAAGCCGGCGCAGGGCAGCGGGGAGGTCGCCACGGCCGAGGTGGACGAGCAGAAGCCGGTCGTCGTATGGCGCGCCCTGCTCAGCATGACCTTCCTCGCCGCGGTGATCGGAGGGGCCTCCAACTTCTGGGTCCAGGGTTTCGTCACGACCTGGTTGCCTCAGTACCTCGGCACCGTGGTCGGCCTGTCACTTCCTCAGGTCGGCACAGTCACCACCATTCCCTGGATCCTCGGTGCCGCCGTGCTGCTGCTGCTCGGTTTCCTCGGCCACCGGTTGATGAAGCACGGCCACAACGCGCATCGCGCGATCGCTGTCCCGTTCGGTATCGCAGCCCTGGTGGCCGGAACCTGCTTCATCCTGGTCCAGACGACCTCCGGTGTGCCGGCCGTCGCCCTGCTGTGCCTCGCAGCCGGCTGCAGCCTCGCGTACCCGATGACCGCCTCCGCGATCGCCTACGCGGTCGGTGCCAAGCAGCGGCCGATCCTCATGGCCACGCTGGGCGGCGTGGCCTCGATCGGTGCCATCGTCTCCCCGACGCTCGTGGGCTGGCTGATGGCCCGCGCCGGTTACGTGTCGCCCGCTGCCGGCAGCAAGCTGACTCCCGAGATGGCGACGAACATGGCGACCGGTGTGCACCAGGCATTCACCATCACCGGCATCATCCTTCTCGTGGGCGGCGTGCTCTGCATCCTGTTCCTCCGGCCCGAGAGCCTCGGACGGAAACTGCAGTCCGAGTACGTCAAGCATTGAACCCGGCATCTCGGATGCATGCCGGAACCATCCCGTCCCCGAGATCAGGAGGACCGCAATGACTGATATCGCGACCCCGGTCGACCGAGGGCTCTTCCGGGAGGTGATGGGGCACTACCCGACCGGTGTGGCCGTCGTGACCGGCCGCGCGGACGACGGTGAACTGCTGGCCCTGGTGGTCGGGACCTTCGGGTCGGTGTCTCTCGATCCGCCCCTCGTCTCGTTCATGCCGATGAAGACGTCGAAGACGTTCGCCAAGCTGCGGGAGTGCGCGTCGCTGTGCATCAACATCGTCGGCGGTGAGCAGGAGGAACTGGTCTCCGCCCTCGCCCGCCGCTGGGAGAACAAGTTCGACGGAATCGACTGGTTCCCGTCCCCGTCGGGGGATCCGGTGCTGGCGGACTCGGTGGCCTGGATCGACACCCGCATCACCGACACGGTGGAGGCAGGGGACCACTGGATCGTCCTGTGCGCCGTGGCGGACATGGCCGTCACCAACCCGGTGGCCCCGCTGATCTTCTTCCAGGGCGGTTACGGGAGCTTCGTCGGAACCTCGTTGCTGGCTCGGCTGGAGCACCGGCTGCTGTCGGAGATCCAGGAGGCGGACTGCGCCCGGACGGCCGTCGAGGACCTCGCGCACGACATCGGCTGCGAGGTCACGGTCTACACCGCGGTGGGTCGGGACGAGATGGCAACGGTACTCTCGGCGTCGGCTCCCGGAATCGATCCGGAGAACGGCCTGGCGCAGCGAGTTCCGATAGTGCCCCCGATCGGTGACTCGCTCGTGTTCGATCTCCCGCCGGAAGATCAGGAGCGGTGGCTCGCCAAGGCCCGCAGCGTCGAGGAGCCCGGGAGGCAGCTCTACCGGGACCGTCTCGACTTCGTCCGCGCACACGGGTTCCTGCTGTCGTTCCTTCCTCGGGAAGGCGGAGCCGCATACGAAGGGATGCGCGACGCCACCCACCGTTATGCAAACGGGAGACTGACCCCGGCCCAGGAGCGGAACATCCGGGAGCGCGTGGTCGAATCGGCGGTCGACTACACCTTGCGCGACCTCGAGGAAGAGGAAACCTACGACATCGGTTCCGTCGTACTGCCGGTTCGCGACCGAGCGGGCGGCTACACGCGCACGCTGCGTTTGGGGCAGCTCCCCCGCCGGGTTTCCGGGACGCGGGTACGCGAGTGGATCGCCCGGGCCCAGGAGATTGTCGACATCCTCGAACGCGGGGCCGGTTCCGACCGGTAACCTGTTCCCGCAGAACGGTAGTCGTTTCCGAAGACGAGCACCGGTCAGCCCGTGACCATGATCTGCGCGGCGCTCTCCTTGAGTTTCGCATTGGCCCAGCGCAGTTGGCGCAGCGTCTGCGGGTGGCAGCGTTCGGCCGTGGCGAGCAGTTCCCGGTCCTGCATGGCCTGCGCGGTCTGGGCCAGTATCTCCCAGTCCAGGGAGACCCCGGCTGCCATCCGGTGGATCTCACGCAGGTCGTGCAGGAGCAGCAGGCCGGGCTCGTGGTGCCGGCCGAGCAGTTCGCTGCCCTTTTGCCGCAGCCGGGCCAGGATGGTGTGATCGTCCTCCGGCTCGGTGTCGAGGTCGAGACCGTAGTCACGTCCGACCCGGGCGAGCTCGCGCACGTGCTGCTGGGACCAGCGCGCGAGATCGCGCCCGAGGTAGAAGATCTCGTGGTCGACCTTCTGCCGATCCGAAATCTCCAGCAACTTGCCGGCCAGGTCGTTCTCAGCTCGGTGCAGCTCCTCGATCGCCATGCCCACCTTGTTCACGATGCGCCTCCGCTCGTGTCGACGACGGTCTCGGTCACGGTGGCCGCAGGTCCGCCCTCGGTGTCCGGTATGCCGGCGCCCACCGGACGCGACGCGGTGGTCGTCGGTGCGGCGGACGGCGTGCCGTCACCGGCCAGGAGACGCTCGGCCCGGGCGGCTCCGGTCTTGAACAGTGGCTGTTTCGACGCCGGATCCCAGTCGGTGACGGTCAGTTCGTTGGCGGCCCGGCCCTCGGCGCCGCCCGGCTCGTGCCCGCCCGGGGTGTCCCAGTAACCGTAGTGGAACGGCAGGAACAGCACCCCGGGGCGGATGCCGCTGATCCGCAGCCGTGCCTCCACCCGGCCGCGCGGGGTGGTGATGCGCAGCAGGTCGCCCTCCCCCCAGCCGTGCCGCTGGGCGTCGGAGGCGGACATCTCCACCCACACCTCGGGGGCGGCGTTCTGCAGCTGCGGCGCCCGCCCGGTCTTGGTGCGGGTGTGGAAGTGGTACAGCGTCCGCCCGGTGGTGAGCAGGTACGGGAACTCCTCGGAGACCACCTCGTGCGGGGGCAGGTACTCCCCTGCCTTGATCACCGCCTTGCCGAGGGGGTTCATCGCCTTGTACTCGGTCGGTTCGAGCGGGGCGCCGGTGACCATGTCGCGGCCGTAGCTCTCGCAGTAGTCCGGTGCGCTCCAGAACTTCCCGTCCTCGTAGAGGCGTTCGGTGCCGTCGGGGTGTTCGTCGTTGCAGGGCCATTGGATGCCGCTGCCGCCGCGGAGCTTGTCGTACGAGAGACCGGTGTAATCGCACGGCCGTCCCGCAGTGCACTGCTTCCAGCCCTCGAACGC
The DNA here is from genome assembly GCF_041414735.1 of Rhodococcus sp. GXMU-t2271. Lineage (NCBI taxonomy): Bacteria > Bacillati > Actinomycetota > Actinomycetes > Mycobacteriales > Nocardiaceae > Rhodococcus > Rhodococcus sp. GXMU-t2271. Next base: position 70,638 of record NZ_JAUIZP010000001.1, on the reverse strand, counting down.
CTCCTCCGGCGTCGACCACTTGACCAGGGGCTGCCCGTCCTTGTCCTGCAGTCCCAGCCGGCGGGCGTAGTCGATGAAGATGTCGAGGTCGGCGCGGGCCTGCCCGGGCGGGTCGACGGCCTTCTCCGACAGGTGCACGGTGCGGTCGACGTTGGTGAACGTGCCGGTCTTCTCCCCCCACGTGGCGGCCGGCAGCACGACGTCCGCGAGTTGCGCGGTCTCGGAGAGGAAGATGTCCTGCACGACGAGGAAGAGCCGTTCCTGGGTGAGGATTTCGCGGATTCGGCCGAGTTCCGGCAACGACACCGCCGGGTTGGTGCCGTTGACGTACAGGAACCGGATCGAACCGTCCTCGACGTACCGCATCATCTGCATCAGGTGGGTGGGCGCGGTGTAGTGCGGGATCCGCATCGGATCGATGTTCCACACCCGTCCGAGTTCGGCGATGTGCTCGTCGTTCGCCCAGTTCCGGAACGCGGGCAGGTCGCCGTCGGCCCCGCACTCGCGGGTGTTCTGCGCGGTGGGCTGACCGTTCATCTGCAGCACCCCGCATCCCGGCTTGCCGAGCATGCCACGGATCAGGTGCACGTTGTTCACCTGGACGGCGGCGGCGGTGGCCTGATGCGACTGGTAGAAGCCCTGTAGCACGGTGGACAGCAGCCGTTCGGCGGTGCCCAGGAGCCGGGCGGCCGCCTGCAGGTCGGCGAGCGGGACGTCGCACACCTGCGCGACCTTCTCCGCCGGGTAGTCCTCGAGTTGCTTCTCCAGTTCGGCGAAGCCGACGGTGTGGGCGTCGATGTAGTCGCGGTCGACCCAGCCGTGGTGCACGATCTCGTGCAGCAACCCGTTCATCAGCATCACGTTGGTGCCGGGCCGGGGTGCGAGGTGCACGGTGGCCGCGCGTGCCACCGGCGTCTCCCGCGGGTCGACGCAGACGATCGCCGGAGGGTTCGGGCCGGCGAGCCGGTCGAGCACCCGGGTCCACAGCACACTCTGGGTCTCCGCCATGTTGTGGCCGTAGAGCGCGATCACGTCGGCGTGGTCGATGTCGGTGTACGAACCCGGTTGGCCGTCGCACGCGAAGGACTCCTTCAGCGCCGCAGCCGCCGTCGCCGTGCACAGCCGGGTGTTGCCGTCCATGTGGTTGGTGCCGATGCCGCCGTGTCCGATCAGCGCCAGCGTGTAGTACTCCTCGAGGAACAGCTGCCCGGTGGTGTAGAAGCCGATCGAACTGGGTCCGCGCTCCTGCAACAGTTCCTTCGTCCGCCCGGCGACGGCGTCCATCGCCGTGTCCCAGTCCGTTTCCACGAGCGCGCCGTCGCGCCGGATCAGCGGCGTGGTCAGCCGGTCCGGCGAATGGTTGGCCTGCCAGCCGAACAGATCCTTCGGACCGAGGCGGCCGTGGTTGACCCGGTCCACCGCCCGGCCACGGACGCCGACCATGCGCCCGTCCTTGACGGCGATGTCCAACCCGTCGCCGTTCGAGTGCAGGATCGTCGCCGACTGCACCCACGCCTCGACGTCGTCCTCGTCCACCCCCTCGGCGAGGTACATGTCGACCCTGGTCGGCCACGCCTCACCGGGGCCGTAGGGGGTGCGGGCGCCCCACGGGTCCCGGATCCGGTCCACAGCAGTCATGGCAACGGCGGTACCCGAAAAGGGAGCAATCAAACACCTCCGCTACCTTCGCGTCGGACCGGCGCGACTGGCGTGCGGGACAACTTGGTCTGTGCAGTCACGGGCTCGGGTGCGGTAGTGGCTTCAGGCCGTCGCGGCCGCTGATGAACCCGTTGCTCCCAGCCTGGCGGGAGAAGGTCTTGTCGCGCAGCACCTCGGAGACCGCCTCGGCCAGTGCGCCGGGGTCGACGGTGGGCGGGCAGTACCGGTGCGCGACGAGACACCGGGTCCCTGCGGGCAGCGGTTTCGGCCATCCGGCGCAGAGTGCGGCTTTCCCGCTTGTCATGAGGTCGGGCCATGCCTCGGCGAACCAGTTCGCGCACGACCGAAGAGCGAACACGCGGGAGCGTGAGGCACCAACTTGCCGGTCACGCCGTCGACGACGGTCCGAGCATCCCGCCGACGCGTTGAACCTGCCCGGGACGAACCGTAGCGACATTATGACTGCAGGGACGCAATTGTTGCCGGCACACATGATGCCGGGGCAGGATGGCGACATGGACCCGACGGCTCGCCCCTCGTCACAAAATCGCCGCGGTAGAAAGAAGTTCGACACTCAGGTCGACGCGGTGATGTGGGCGTCGCGCGCTCTGGTCGGGATCGCGGCGACGTCGGTGGCAGAGGTCGAGGATCGGGTGAGCATCCCGCAGTTGCGCATCCTCGTATTGGTCGGCACTCGGGGACCGCTCAATCTCGCTGCCGTGGCGGAGGAATTGGAGGTCAACCCTTCCAATGCCAGCCGAGCGGTCGACCGATTGATCAAGCTGGGATTGTTGGATCGCCGCGATTCTCCGTCCGATCGCCGCAATCTCGCGCTGACGTTGACGCCCGAGGGGACAGAGCTGGTTCGGACGGTGACCGAGCACCGTCGCAGTGCCATCGCCGCCGTGCTCCGGCGGTTGAGTGCGCAGGAGCGGGACAAACTAACGTCTGCGTTCGATGCCTTCGCGACCGCTGCCGGAGAACCCACCCACGGGGATGCGCTGACCTTGCTATGGCCGCTCGCACCCTGACGGTTGGAGCGAATTCGGAAGACCGACTTCGGCAGCGGTCACCGTGAGGACTCGACTCGACGGCCGACCAGCGCCGCAGCGCCGACCACGCCTACCGCGCCCAGCGCTGTGGCGATCAGTCCGTGATGCCTGGACAGCCACGCTTGTGCACTCGAGGTCTTGGCGCAGTCGTCGAACGCGCCGTGCGCGGTGAAGTCTTCGCCGTCCGGTCCGTCCGCGGGATGCCAGAGATTGACCGGCTGATCCGGATCGCGGGGTCGGTCTGTTTGCTGGGATTCGAGTCCCGTCCGGGCCAGATACCGATCGAGAAGACCAGGAGCGATGGCGTTGGCTGCGAGGGTGGCGGCGGTGCTGCCGCCTACCCAGTATTCACGACGGTGCGGATGGTCCGCCGCGTGCAGGACCGCTCGAGCGGCTACTTCCGGCTGGTAGATCGGAGGTACCGGTTGGGCCTGGCGAGGAAGTCTCGATAAGACCCAGGAGAACTGCGGGGTGTTGACCGCGGGCATCTGCACCATCGTCACGTGCACGTTGCTCTTCTCGTGCAGGAGTTCGCACCGCAGTGCTTCGTGGAAGCCCTGAATGGCGTGCTTGGATCCGCAGTAGGCGCTCTGCAGCGGAATCCCTCGGTAGGCGAGCGCAGAGCCGACCTGGACGATGGTCCCGCGGTCACGTGGCATCATCCTGCTCAGCGCGGCCATCGTTCCGTAGACGAAACCCAGGTAGTTCACTTCCGTCACTCGTTTGAACTCGGCCGCGGAGATATCGGTGAAGGGCGCGAACACCGAGGTGAACGCCACGTTGACCCACACATCGATTCGGCCGAACTGTTCCTCGGCCGCAGCTGCGGCGGCCTCCACCGCGTCGGGGTCGGCGACATCGGTGGGCACGGTCAGTGCCTGTCCGCCTGCGGCTTCGACTTCCCGAGCGGCCGCTGCCAATCCGAGTTCACCTCGTGCCAGCAAGACCACCTTGGCTTGGCGGTGTCCGAAGGAACGGGCCACTGCACGTCCTATTCCGGCGCTGGCGCCGGTGACCACGACGACTTGACCTGTAGGAGAGGTAGTCATGGGAACGGTCCTTTCCGTCACCGACCGGCTGTCCTCATCCTCGGGATCTCCAAGGACGCGCCAGTCGTTGAGCCGATTCGAGTAACAGTGCGTGGACGAAGGCCTGGGGGAGGTTGCCTCGCAGTTGCCGCTCGATGACATCGAATTCTTCTGTGAACAGCGCGGGCGAGCCGCATGCGGCGCGGTTGCGTTCGAACCAGCGCACCGCCTCGAACGAGTTGCCCTGTTGATGGTCGGCTAATGCCATGACGAACCCGCAGAGCAAGAAGGCCCCTTCCGCCTCCGCGAGAGGACGGTCGTCGTGGCGGAAGCGGTACACATAGCCGTCGCGGCCGAGTTCCGTGCGGACAGCGTCGAGTGTGTGCCGGCCCGTCGGATGGTCCGGTGGCAGGGCTCCTCGGATGGTGGGAAGAAGCAGTGCTGCGTCGACCCGTTCGTCATCGGGAGCGCGTTGCCATCTTCCGGAGTGATGGACGCATTCGGTCACAGCGGACCTGGTCAACGTGTCGGCGAGGCTGCTCCAATGATCGCGCTGGATGCGGGGGGCGACCGCGGCAACGGCCCGCAGCCCGGCTGCACATGTCAATGTCGAATGTGTCCAGCGACGGGTGTGCAATTCCCAGATTCCGGCGTCGGGCTCTGTCCATCGCGACTCGATGGCCGCCACGGCAGCCTCCACGGCACGCCAGTGCTGTTGTTCCAAGCGGTCGCGGCGGGATGCGGCGGCGAAAAGCAACAGCGCTTCTCCGAACGTGTCGAGCTGGAATTGCTGGTTCACCCAGTTGCCGACGACGACTTTGCCCCCCGGGTATCCCGGTAGCGGCGGAGTGCTCTGAGAAGGGACCGGACCTCCGCCGACGGTGTATGCCGGCTTCAGTTGGGGGCCGTCGGCGAGAAGGCGGTCGCTGACAAAGTTGATCGCGGCGTCGAGAAGAGGATGTGGGCCGTAGACCGCCGTCGCGTGACCGGCATAGCACTGGTCACGGATCCAGCAGTAACGGTAATCGTAATTGCGACCCTGAGCGGCTCGTTCGGGCAAGGCGGTCGTCGCGGCGGCCACCATGCCACCGCTGCCGCTGGTCAGGCCCGTCAGAACGGCGGTCGCGTGGCGTGCATCCCGGTCGGCGAGTGTGCCGTGGATCGGTGCTGTCGCAGCCGCCCATGCCTGCTCCGTGCGGCGCCACACGGCTTCAGCAGAGGGCGTCGCCGTGGCGAACGGGCGATCGGAGATCTCGAGCAGCAAATCATGGGTGCGGCCCGAGCGCAGTCCCAGCCGCATCTCGAAACCAGTGGCGCTCGAAGTGGCCGTGCCGGCACCCTGCCACCTCAGATGCAACGAACCGGCCCGCGCATGCCACACGCCGTCGCGGAGCGTCGGACACTCCATACCCCGGCCTTCGTAACCCACCCGGACTCGCAGTGCCACCCGCAGTCGGGCGTCGCCCTCGACGGCGACCAGGCGGCGAAGGATCACTACCGTGTGCGGATCTGCGGGCATGGCGAGAGCCTCGCGGCATTCGACGATGCCGTTGTCCACCCATCGACTGCGCCAGATCAGGGTGCCGTCCTCGTAGTAGCCACCCCATACGAACCGGGAGGTATCCGGAGCGACGACGTACGTCCCGGTTCCGCCGAGCAGAGTCGAGAACACCGGCTCGGAATGCCACAGCGGGGCGCACATCCATGCGAAATCCCCGCGCGGACCGATCAAAGCCCCTCGCTCACCATCGGCAACGAAGGAGTACTCCCGTAGCACGTGCGGGGCGACATCTGCATCCGCTGCGACATCTGCGTCGTACCGAGGAATTGGAACCATGGACTCCGCTTCGATTCGTGAACTCGTGGGGACGGCCGACAAGAGTTGCGCGGCGTATCACACCGTCCCTATCTTGCTACTCGCAATGGTTGTTCTTCCGCAACCTTTGTCTAGCGGTTGCCGGACTCGTGCCCGAGGACAATCATGGTCCCTAGAGGGATCAGCCACCCCGATGCGGGACTCCGAACGAACAACCCCGCGATCCCCAACCGACCACGACCACGGTGGACGGCGCAGCAGACGCACGTCTCGTGTCACCCGGATCATTTCGAACCGGGCTCGCCCACCGTCGTTCGAAATGCACACAGTGTCACCCGACAAGGAGGCACCGATGGCCAGCGCAAAGGTAGCCGACTATCTACTCGAGCGACTCCGCTCCTGGGGCATCGAGCACGTGTTCGCCTACGCCGGTGACGGCATCAACGGAATGCTCGCCGCCTGGGGTAGAGCCGGCAACAGCCCGCAGTTCGTGCAGTCCCGGCACGAGGAGATGAGCGCCTTCGAAGCGGTCGGTTATGCGAAATTCACCGGCCGCCTCGGGGTCTGCATGGCGACGTCGGGTCCGGGCGCGATCCACCTGCTCAACGGTCTGTACGACGCCAAGCTCGACCACGTGCCCGTGGTGGCGATCGTCGGGCAGACGAACCGCACCGCGATGGGCGGGTCCTACCAGCAGGAGGTGGACCTGCTGAGCCTGTACAAGGACGTCGCGAGCGACTACGTGCAGATGGTCACCGTGCCCGAGCAGCTCCCCAATGTGCTCGACCGGGCGATCCGGGTCGCACTTACCCAACGCGCCCCCACGGCACTGATCGTGCCCGCGGACGTGCAGGAACTCGAGTACTCGCCGCCGACACACGAGTTCAAGATGGTCCCGTCGAGTCTGGGTGTGGACTGGCCCACCGTTGCGCCGGACGACGAGGCGATCGGCCGCGCCGCCGAGATCCTCAACGCCGGCGAGAAGGTGGCCCTGCTGGTGGGCAACGGGGCCCGCGGCGCCCACGAGGAGATCGAGCAGGTCGCCGACCTGCTCGGCGCCGGGGCAGCCAAGGCGTTGCTGGGCAAGGACGTGCTCTCCGACGAACTACCGTGGGTGACCGGCTCCATCGGCCTGCTGGGCACCCGGCCCAGCTACGAGATGATGCGCGAGTGCGACACTCTGCTGACGATCGGCTCGAGTTTCCCGTACACCCAATTCCTGCCCGAGTACGGCCAGGCCCGCGGGGTTCAGATCGACATCGACGGCCGGCTCGTCGGCATGCGCTACCCGAACGAGGTCAATCTGATCGCGGATGCGCGTACCGCGCTCCGAGCGCTGATTCCGAACCTGAGGCGGAAGGAGACCCGCGCCTGGCGGGAGAAGATCGAGTCCGATGTCGCGCGGTGGTGGGAAACCATGGAGATGGAGGCCGCCGTGCCGGCCGATCCCGTCAATCCGCTCAAGTTGTTCGCCGAGCTCTCCCCGCGGCTGCCCGACGACGCGATCGTCACCGCGGATTCGGGTTCGTCAGCCAACTGGTACGCCCGGCAGTTGCGTTTCCGCGGCCGGATGCGCGGGTCGTTGTCGGGCACGCTGGCGACGATGGGGCCGGGGGTGCCGTACGGCATCGGTGCCAAGTTCGGCCACCCCGACCGGCCGGTGATCGTCTTCGCCGGTGACGGTGCGATGCAGATGAACGGGATGGCCGAGCTGATCACGATCAAGCGCTACTGGGAGAGCTGGCGCGATCCCCGGTTGATCGTCGCGGTGCTGCACAACAACGACCTCAACCAGGTCACCTGGGAGATGCGGGCGATGTCCGGTGCACCGAAATTCGTCGAATCCCAAACTCTTCCGGATGTGGACTACGCGGCCTTCGCATCGAGTCTGGGTATGCAGGCGATCACCGTCACCGACCCGGACGACGTGGGCGGAGCCTGGGAGACTGCATTGTCCGCGGATCGACCCACCGTTCTCGACGTGCACACCGATCCGAACATGCCGCCCATCCCGCCGCACGCCACCTGGGAACAGTTCAAGTCGGCCACGGCCGCGGTGCTCGGCGGGGACGAGGATCGCTGGGACTTCGTCAAGGAAGGCATCCGGACCAAAGCCCAGGAATTCATGCCCCACAAGAACGGTTGACCGGGCACCCCGGAATGCGCGGCCTCCCATGAACGAACCGGTCCTGACGGCCCTGACCGCCGAGGCGTACACGATCCCCACCGACGCCCCCGAGGCGGACGGCACCCTCGCCTGGAACAGCACCACCCTGGTCCTCGCGCGCGCCCACGCCGCGGACCGCACCGGGGTGGGCTGGACGTACGGCCCCGCCATGTGCGCCTCCGTCGTCACCGACCTGCTCGCTCCCGTCGTCGTGGGGCGTCGCGCGACGGACGTGCCCGGTGTCCACGAAACCATGGTCCGTGCGCTGCGCAACGCGGGGCGTCCCGGCATCGCCGGTTGCGCCTTGTCCGCGGTCGACGTCGCGCTGTGGGATTTGAAGGCGCGGTTGCTGTCGTTGCCGCTGCACCGGTTGCTCGGCGCGGTGCGCGACGCCGTCCCCGTATACGGCAGTGGTGGATTCACCACCTACGACCGTGCACGGCTCGAACGGCAACTGTCGGACTGGACGGGCCGCGGCATCCCCCGGGTCAAGATCAAGATCGCCGAGAGCTGGGGCAGTCGGCCCGACCGCGACCTCGAGCGCATCCGGGAGGCCCGGGCGGTGGTGGGCGCCGGCACGGAACTGTTCGTCGACGCCAACGGCGGCTACGGACGCAAGCAGGCCGTCCGCATGATGGACGAGGCCGCCGAGTACGACATCCGCTGGTTCGAGGAGCCGGTGTCGTCCGACGATCTCGACGGCCTGCGGCAGGTGCGCGACGCGGTCCGCCCCGATGTCGCCGCCGGCGAATACGGCTACGACCTCCCCTATTTCCGGCGCATGTGTGCGGCGGGTGCCGTCGACTGCCTCCAGGCCGACGTTTCCCGCTGCGGCGGGATCACCGAATGGCTGCGGGTGGCGGCGGTCGCGGCGGCGCACGGCCTCGAGGTCTCGGGGCACTGCGCGCCGCATCTGCACGCGCACGTCGCCGCCGCCACCGTGAACCTGCGGCATCTCGAGTGGTTCCACGACCACGTACGCATCGAATCGACGTGCTTCGACGGCACTCTCGACCCGGCCGGCGGTGCCCTGCACCCGGACGACGGCGCCGTCGGCCACGGATTGACACCCCGCACCGCGGACCTCGATCGCTATCGGGTCCGGTGACGGGCCGGAACACGGAAAGGCGGCCACGGTGGTGACGAACACGACCGGGACGAAGACAGCAGGAACGAACGCGGCGGATGCGAGCACCGCGGGGACACACGGCACGGCTGGCGCCCTGCTGTTCGACGCACTCGCCGCAGCGCTGCGCACGCGGGTCGACGGCGAAGTCCGGTTCGACGCCGGATCGCGGGCGACGTATTCGACCGATGCGTCCAACTACCGGCAGGTCCCGATCGGTGTGGTGGTGCCCCGAACACCCGAAGCCGCGGTCGAGACGGTTGACGTCTGCCGCGAGTTCGACGTGCCGGTGTTGTCCCGCGGTGGAGGCACGAGCCTGGCCGGGCAGTGCTGCAACGTCGCGGTCGTGCTGGACTGGAGCAAGTACTGCACCCGGGTGCTCGAGGTGGACGACGAGGCCGGCACAGCGCTGGTGGAGCCGGGCGTCAAGCTCGACGACCTCAACGATGCACTGGCGCCGTCCGGCTGGATGGTCGGTCCCAAACCGTCCACGCACGTCAGCTGCACGATCGGCGGCATGATCGGCAACAACTCCTGCGGGTCGAGCGCCCAGGCGTACGGCAAGACGGTCGACTCGGTCCGCCGCCTCGAGGTGCTCACCTACGACGGGGCGCGAATGTGGGTGCAGGCCACCGAGGACGACGAGTACGACCGCATCGTGCACGAGGGAGGGCGTCGCGGCGAGATCTACCACGGTCTGCGTGCGCTGCGGGACCGTTACGCCGACGAGATCCGCGAACGGTACCCCGACATCCCGCGGAGGGTTTCCGGGTACAACCTCGATTCGCTGTTGCCGGAGAAGAACTTCGACGTCGCCCAGCTCCTCGTCGGCAGCGAGAGCACACTGGTGACGGTGCTGCGTGCCGAACTGACGCTGGTGCGCCGGCCGGCCGCCTCTGCGCTCGTGCTCCTCGGCTTCGACGACATCACCGCCGCCGCCGACGCGGTGCCGCTCGTCGTGCAGCACGACCCGGCCGCGCTCGAGGGCATCGACCACCGGCTGGCCCAGCTCGAGCACAGCCGCCACCTCGCCGAGAACGCCCTGCGGCAGTTGCCGGAGGGCGCGGCCTGGTTGATGGTGCAGATCAACGGCGACAGCCGCGCCGAGGCCGACGGCAGGGCGGAGAAGATGATCGACGACGTCTGCCGCCGCACCGGCGCCCACGCGGCCGTCTTCGACGATGCCACCCACAAGAAGCAGATGTGGGCCGCCCGAGAGGCCGGCCTCGGCGCCACTGCCTACCCTCGCAACGAACCGGAAACCCACGAGGGGTGGGAGGACGCGGCGGTCCCCCCGGACCGGCTCGGAGACTACCTGCGTGACTTCCGGGCCCTGCTCGACCGTTACGGGTACGGAACCGCCTCGCTGTACGGGCATTTCGGGCAGGGTTGTGTGCACACCCGCATCCCGTTCGACCTGCGCACCGCGGACGGGATCGCGAAGTATCGTGCCTTCGCCGAGGACAGCGCCCACCTGGTCGTCGACTACGGGGGCTCGCTGTCCGGGGAGCACGGCGACGGGCAGTCCCGCGCCGAGCTGCTGCCGATCATGTTCGGCGAGCGCCTGGTCACCGCGTTCGGTGAGCTGAAGGTCCTGTTCGATCCGCGCAACCGGATGAACCCGGGCAAGATCGTCCACCCGTTCCGGCTGGACGAGAATCTGCGCCAGGGCGTGACCTATCGCCCGCTGGAGCCGGACACCCACTTCGCCTACCCGGCGGACGGCCATCGGTTCAGTCATGCGGCGGCGCGGTGTGTGGGGGTGGGCAAGTGCCGCGGCCACGAGTCCGGCGTCATGTGCCCGAGCTACCGCGCCACCGGCGAGGAGGAACACTCCACCCGCGGGCGGTCCCGGTTGCTGTTCGAGATGTTGCAGGGCGATGTGATCACCGACGGCTGGCGCTCGACCGCGGTGCGCGACGCCCTGGATCTGTGTCTGGCCTGCAAGGGCTGCCGCAGCGACTGCCCGGTCGACGTGGACATGGCCACCTACAAGGCCGAATTCCTGGCGCATCACTACGAGCACCGGCTTCGCCCGCTCGCCCACTACTCGATGGGCTGGATCCCGCTGTGGGCGCGCCTGGCCGCCATCGCCCCCGGACTCGTCAACACCCTCACCCACGCCCCGGGTCTGTCGAGCGCTCTCAAGGCCGCCGGTGGCATCGATCGCCGCCGGCCCGTGCCGCGGTTCGCCCGGCAGCGCTTCCGGGACGAGTTCACCCGCCGCACCCCGGCACAGCCGGGCGGCGAGCGCGGCACCGTCGTGCTGTGGCCGGACACGTTCACCGACAACTTCGACCCGCAGATCGCCCGCGACGCCGTAACAGTCCTCGAGGCCGCCGGCTTCGACGTCCGGATACCGGACCGCACCGCGTGCTGCGGGCTGACGTGGATCTCCACCGGCCAGCTCACCACGGCGAAACGCGTGCTGCGGCGCACCCTGAAGGTCTTGGGCCCGGACTTGCGCGCCGGTACCCCGGTCGTCGTGCTCGAACCGAGTTGCGCGGCGGTGTTCCGCGCCGACCTGCCCCAATTGCTCTACGGCGACGAGGACGCCCGGCGTCTCACCCGGCAGACCGTCACCCTCGGCGAACTGCTGCGCGAGAAGGCCCCGCACTGGCACCCCCCGCACCTGAATGCCGAGGCATTGCTCCAGCCGCACTGCCACCAGCACGCGGTCTTGAAATATGCCGCCGACCACGACGCCCTCGCGGGTGCCGGAATCGAGGTCGACATCCTCGACGCCGGATGCTGCGGCCTGGCAGGCAATTTCGGGTTCGAACGCGGACACTACGACGTGTCCGTCGCGTGCGCCGAAGACAAACTGCTGCCCGCGGTCCGCGCCGCCGACCCCGGCGCACTGATCGTCGCCGACGGATTCAGCTGCCGCACCCAACTGCGCGACCTCGAGCCCGGCAGCGCCCCCCTGCACACCGCCCAGGTCCTCGCCGCGGCGGTACACGGCACAGAACCGAACACAGGAAGAGGTAACCGACTGCCATGAGTACCATCACCGAATCCGTCGACGTGGCCGTACCGGTGTCCGTGGCCTACAACCAGTGGACCCAGTTCGAGAGTTTCCCTGAATTCATGGAAGGCGTCGAATCCGTCCAGCAGCTCGACGACACCCACCTGCTGTGGATCATCACGATCGGTCTCACCGCCCGCAATTTCCACGCCACCATCACCGAACAGCACCCGGACCAGCGCATCGCCTGGAAATCGGACGGCTTGGTCCGCCACGCCGGTGTCGTCACCTTCCACCGCATCGACGACACCCACTGCCGGGTCACCGCCCAGATGGACATCGACCCCGGCACCGTCACCGAGACCGTCGCGGACAAGACCGGGATCATCCGCCGCCGCGTCGCAGGCGACATGCAGCGCTTCAAAGACCTCGTCGAAACCCGCGGCTCCGCGACGGGTGCCTGGCGCGGCAACATCGACCCTCCGGACCGGCACTCGGCCTCGCCGCCGAACTCGTGAAGGCACCTCCATGACCCGAACCACGACCCGACCCGCCACTGCGCATCGTCCCTACCCGGCGCGCTTCCGGCGCAAAGGTGCGACGATCGTCGCGGCCGTCACCACCACCGATCCGAAGATGCTGGGTGTGTTCTACCTGAGCACCGCGTTCACCTTCTTTCTGCTCGGCGGGCTGATGGCGCTGCTCGTCCGGGGCGAGCTCGCCGTGCCGGGACTGCAGTTCCTGTCCAACGAACAGTACAATCAGCTGTTCACCATGCACGGCACGATCATGCTGCTGCTCTACGCGACCCCGATCGTGTTCGGATTCGCGAACTACATCCTGCCCCTGCAGATCGGCGCCCCCGATGTCGCGTTCCCACGCCTCAACGCCTTCAGCTACTGGGCCTACCTCTTCGGCGGGATCATCACGGTCGCGGGATTCGTCACCCCCGGCGGCGCGGCCGATTTCGGATGGACCGCCTACGCCCCGCTCAACGCCCTCGCCCACTCCCCCGGTATCGGAGCGGATCTGTGGATCATGGGTCTGGCACTGTCCGGGCTCGGCACGATCCTCGGCGCGGTCAACATGATCACGACCGTGGTGTGTCTGCGCGCGCCGGGTATGACCATGTTCCGGATGCCGATCTTCACCTGGAACATCCTCCTCACCAGCCTGCTGGTGCTGCTGGCCTTTCCGATCCTGACCGCCGCGCTCATGGGCCTGGCCGCCGATCGCCACCTGGGCGCTCACCTCTATGATCCGGCCTCCGGGGGCGCCATCCTGTGGCAGCACCTGTTCTGGTTCTTCGGACACCCCGAGGTGTACATCGTCGCGCTGCCGTTCTTCGGGATCGTCACCGAAATCCTGCCGGTCTTCTCCCGCAAGCCGGTGTTCGGTTACAAGGGACTGGTCTTCGCCACCATCTCCATCGCCGCGCTGTCGATGGCGGTATGGGCCCACCACATGTTCGCTACCGGGGCCGTACTGCTGCCGTTCTTCTCGTTCACCTCGTTCCTCATCGCGATCCCGACAGGGGTGAAGTTCTTCAACTGGATCGGCACCATGTGGAAGGGACAACTGTCCTTCGAGACGCCGATGCTGTTCTCGGTCGGATTCGTCGTCACCTTCCTGTTCGGTGGCCTCTCCGGCGTGATCCTCGCCAGTCCGTCACTCGACTTTCAGGTCCACGACACCTATTTCGTCGTAGCACACTTCCACTACGTGCTCTTCGGCACCATCGTGTTCGCCACCTACGCAGGCATCTACTTCTGGTTCCCGAAGATGACCGGGCGCATGCTCGACGAGCGGCTCGGCACATGGCACTTCTGGCTGACCTTCGCCGGTTTCCACACCACCTTCCTGGTGCAGCACTGGCTCGGCGCCGAAGGCATGCCGCGGCGCTACGCGGACTACCTGCCCTCCGACGGCTTCACCACGCTCAACACGATATCGACAATCGGTGCGTTCATGCTCGGCGCCTCGACGCTTCCATTCCTGTGGAACGTCTTCCGCAGCTACCGGTACGGGGTGCCGGTCACGGTCGACGATCCGTGGGGCTACGGCAACTCGCTCGAGTGGGCGACCACCTGCCCGCCGCCGCGGCACAACTTCTACGAGCTGCCGCGTATCCGCTCCGAGCGGCCCGCGTTCGAGCTGCACTACCCGCACATGGTCGACCGCATCCGCGCCGAAGCCCACGTGCACCCGTTTGGGGCCGGGCGTGGCACTCGCGTCGCCGAGGACACCGCACACCGCGGGGATCACTCGGCGACGTCCGGCGCGGAGCACCGCCCCGTCCCCCCGTCGTCCCGGCGCTCCGACGAGGAAAGGAGTTAGAGGTGCGGCGATTCGACGCGGTCGTGATCGGCGCCGGACCCAACGGGCTCGTCGCCGCCAATCTGCTGGCCGATGCGGGATGGAGCGTGCTCGTCCTCGAAACCGCCGACGAACCCGGTGGATCGGTGCGCAGTGCCGAACTCACCGCACCCGGCTTCCGGACCGACCTGTGCAGCGCCTTCTATCCCCTCGGTGCCGCCTCTCCAGTGATCGCCGGCCTCGAACTCGACCGGTACGGGCTGCGCTGGCGGCACGCCCCCGACGTGCTGGCACACATCCTGCCCGACGACGAAGTAGCGGTGCTGTCCCGAGATGTCGACCGCACGGCGGCCTCGGTAGGCCGGTTCGCACCGGCCGATGCGCAGGCCTGGCACGGCGAGGTCGAGCTGTGGCACCGCATCGGCGACGACCTGCTCGCGGCCCTTCTGCGGCCCTTTCCGCCGATCCGGTCGACCACGGCGCTCGTGCGCACCCTCGGGACCGCGCAGACGCTCCGGCTCGTGCGGCGGTTCCTGCTGCCGGTCCGCCGGTTCGGCCACGAGACCTTCCAGGGTCGGGGTGCGCGAATCCTGTTCGCCGGCAGCGCCGTCCACAGCGAGCTCGGCCCCGACGACGCGGGCGGCGCCATGTTCGGATGGCTGCTGACCATGCTGGGGCAGACCGTCGGGTTCCCGGTGCCCGAGGGCGGGGCCGGCCGCATCACCGATGCGCTGGTGCGCCGGCTCACCGCGTACGGCGGCACGGTGGAATGCGGCCGTGCGGTGACCGCCGTCGTCGTCCACGACGGCCGCGGAACCGGCGTGCGCGACGTGCACGGTGAGGAAATCGCGGCGACGCGCGCCGTGCTCGCCGACGTGGACGCCCCGGCGCTGTATCACCGGCTCCTCGGGGAGGAGCACCTGCCGGCCCGTCTGGTCGACGACCTGCGGCGCTTCCAGTGGGACGCCGGCACCGTCAAGATCGACTGGGCACTGTCGGGACCGATCCCCTGGTCGAATCCCGCGGCAGCCGGTGCCGGAACGATTCATCTCGGTGCCGACATGAACGGCCTCGCGACGTACCACACCCAGGTACGCAACGGGGTCCTGCCGGACCGGCCGTTCCTGCTCATGGGGCAGATGACGACCGCCGACCCGAACCGCTCCCCGCAGGGCACCGAAGCGGTGTGGGCGTACACCCACGTGCCCCGCGACATCGACTGGACGAAGGACCGGCTGGAGCGTTTCGCCGAACGGATCGAGGCCACCGTCGAGCGGCACGCCCCGGGATTCGCCGGCCGGATCGTGGCCCGGGCGATCCAGAGCCCCGAGGATCTCCAGCACCACAATCCGAGCCTTGTCGGCGGGGCGATCAATCAGGGCACCGCAGCGATCCATCAGGAGCTGATCTTCCGTCCCACCCCAGGTCTGGGCCGCGCCGATACCCCGGTCGACCGTCTGTTCCTGGCCAGCGCCTCAGCTCACCCTGGTGGGGCGGTGCACGGCGCCCCGGGGGCCAACGCCGCCCGTGCCGCGCTCGCCCGCGATGGCGCATTCGGCGGGGTGTACCGCACGGTGATGCAGTCGGCGCAGCGGGTGCTATTCCGATGAGCGTGATCCGATGTTCGACATCGACGTCGCGGTGGAGTTGACGGTCATCGCACGGAGGCTCCGCACCGAGCGCGAGAGCTGGCAGAGGGACACGACGGGCGTCGGTGCGTCCGCATGCTGGGTATCGCCGGCCTCGGTAACGAGGGGAATTGCCTGATGAAGAAACTACCCTCACTGCCGTGTTCGCTGCACCGTGCAGCGCCACAGCGGCCGGGTTCCAGGCCTGTCCGCATACATCCTGCATTCGCAGGCCGACATGCCGAAAACCAACAGGAGCGGAGACGTCGAGAAGAGCGAACTGCCCTCCACCCTGCAGCGCTCCGACGAGAAGTCCAGCGCACGTTCGCCAAGACATACGACTCGGCCGCCGAGGAGTAACGACGACGAATCACGCACCGCCCCGCATCGCCTGGAGCGCGGTGAAACACACCCATGAAAAGGTCTGTGACCACTGGGAGCCGAAAGGTCGCAAAGGCACTTCCGACTTGCGGGCCGAGAGCGCAGGCGGCCACGATTCGGGAGCGGCCGAGGGCGGTGTGGATGCCGATGCCACCAAGAAGCATCTCTACCAGCAGGCCCGGAAACTGGGTATCGACGGCAGATCCATTATGTCCGAGGACGAACTCGTCGAGGCCTTGTGCACAGCCAAAGACAGGGAGACCAGGAAGAGCCGGGAGAACCGGTAAACGCAGGCGGAGACACCGATGGATCGTCGCCGACCGCACAGAGGTGTCGACGTCGTCCTCGTCTGCGTCGTATCGGGACAGATTCCGGGCCTCAGCTGCCACGCGGCAGGCGCACGATGTGGAGGAAGAAGTTGTCGATCCGGCGTATCACCTCCGCGAACTGCGGGAAGTCGACCGGTTTGGTGATGTAGGCGTTGGCGTGCAGCCGATAGCTGCGCAGCAGGTCTTCCTCGGCGGCGGAGGCGGTGAGCACCACCACCGGGATGTGCCGCAGTTCGGGGTCCGCCTTGATCCGTGCGAGGACCTCCCGGCCGTCGTACCGGGGCAGATTCAGGTCGAGGAGGATCAGATCGGGCCGCGGCGCGTCGGGATAGGGGTCGCGCCGGAAGAGAAAGCTCAATGCCTGCTCACCGTCGCGTACGACGTGCAAGGTGTTGGCGAATTTGTGCTCGTCCAGGGCTTCTCGGGTCATCAACTCGTCCCCGGCGTCGTCCTCGACCAGCAGGACGACGATGGGTTCGGCAGGCTGGGTCATGTGGTGGGCTCCTGGACCAGGGGGTGCATGAAACGTTCTCCGACCGTATGCGGTGCGGCAACTGCTGTACTCCGGCCGCCGCGACCGGCCGACATGCCGGGAAGCGAAGACCACGGCGTGTCCGGTGTGGTGCCAGACTCCGGAACATGGCTGTCGATCCACGCGGTGCCGACCTGAAGCGCTTTCTCACCGAGGACCCGGGCGGGCCGGTGGTGATGCTGAATCTGCTGCGGTTCGGCGCAGGTGGTCGCGAACTCTATGCCCGCTACGCCGACGCCCTCCACGAGACGTTCCTGCCGCGCTACGGCGGCGAGGTGCTCTACGCGGGCGACGGGTCGACCGCTCTCGTCGCGGAGAACGGGCAGGACTGGGACGCGGTCCTGTTGGTGCGCTACCCGTCGCGGCGTGCCTTCTCCGAAATGGTCGCCGACCCCGAATACCAGCGGGTCACGGCGTGGCGCACCGACGCGCTGCAGGAAGCCGTCCTGCAGGCGACGGTGCCCTGGCCGACGCAAACCTGACACCTGCGGTCAGTAGCGCAGCAGTGCGCCGATGCCGTCCGCGGGGGTGAGGCGCTCGTCCATCCGGAGCACGGTGGCGCCGGTGGCCACGGCCGCGAACGGCAGAGCTTCGTCGGCGCGGCAGACGCGTTCGCTCCCCGAACCCATCTCGGACAGCGCTCCTGCGTCGGCAGCCACGAGCGACGGATCGTCGCCCACCAGCACCGTGGTGTCGTCGAGATCTCCCAGGATCAGCGTGTCGACCCGTCGTTCGCGCAGCGCCGCCGTCACCTCGGACGAACCCTCGACCGCCAGGCCGGTTCCGGCGCCGACCCGATAGCGTTCGGCCGCGTCGTCCATTTCGACCAGGCGGCGTTGCGCGAGTTCCTCCTGGATGGACTGGCGGACCCGTTCGCGGTCGGAACCTTCGGCGCGAGAGCCGGTCTGCACCTGCACCAGAACATCGCCGGTGCGCTGAGGCACGGTCTCCGCCAGATCCGTGCGGGAGCGGACCTCGCCGATCACGAACACCGGGTCGGCGTGGTGCTCGTCGACCAACTCGGTGATGCGGTCGGCGACGGCAGCGATGTTGCGGCGCCGCTGCTCCTCGACGTTGGGTTCGGGATCCCCGTAACCGGGTGACTGGGCGCCGGCAGCCTTGTGGATCGGGTAGCCCTCTCCGGTGACCGTCTCCTCGTGGAGTACGCCGCCGTGCCGGTCGTAGACGGTCAGGTCGCCGCCCGCGTGGTCGACAGCGGCCACGAGGTAGGGCCGGCCGCTCGTGCCGTGTTCCACCAGCGGAAGCAGGTACGGCATGTCGGACACTCGCACCTCGGTGCGCAGCGGCGGGCGCACGAGCCGCTCGTGCACGAGGACCCCTTCCGGGTTTGCCACGATCGCACGGCCGCCGCTGCCGACCGCCGTCGGTGCTTCGGTCACCGCGCGCTCGACGTTGTCGAGCACGGCCTGCGGAGTCCCGAGTCGTTCGAGTTGCTCCGAGATGGAACGCCAGGTCAGTTCGGCAACCTTTGCAGCATCCTCTGTCGCATGCGAATCCTCGTAGTACACCGAGGCGAACGGGCCGGTCGCGGTGGTGAAGTCTGCGAATCGATCGGCGTGCACAGCTGCTCCTTCGTCGGTGGCCTTTCGAGTCGTGTGCCCGCGACCGACAGGAGTAAACGTGCCCGCAACGATCCGACGGTAATTCGCTCCACGCGGTTTACCTGCCGCAGAATCGGCAACCCTGCACCTGTGGCGTCCTCGGTGAACGTGCTGTCGTGGCACGTTCACGGTTTCTCGATGCCCCCGCACGTTCGGAGTCCGCACCGGTCACGGGTTCGCGGGTCGCATTCGCTGTCAGGTGGCGCGACGAGGCTGTCGGGCGACGCGACGAGCACGACGATCCGCAGAAGGGGAGGGCCATGAAGATCGCGATGGTGTCCGAGCACGCAAGCCCCTTCACGGCCCCGGGCGAGGTCGACGCCGACGGCCGGAAGGTGCACGTCGCCGAACTCTCGGCGGCGCTGGTGCGGGCGGGACACGACGTGACCGTCTACACCCGTCGCGACGACCCCGACTTTCCCGAGCGAGTTCGGACCGACGTCGGATACGAAGTGGTCCACGTCCCCGCCGGTCCGCCGGCTCCGCTGCCGGCGGACGAACTCCTCCCGCGGATGGGCGAGTTCGGCACCTTCCTCGAACGGGAATGGACGAGGGATCGCCCCGACATCGCCCACGCCCATTGCTGGATGCCGGGGATCGCGACCCAGCTCGCCGCCCGCACCGTCACGGTGCCCACGGTGCAGACCTTCCACACCCTGGGCGTGGTGGAGAGCCGGCACCGGGGCGGTGCGGAGACCTGGTCGCCGAACCGGATCCGTCTCGAGCGGCTCCTGGCGCGCGGCGCGAGCCGGGTCGCCGCCACCTGCACGGACGAGGTGTTCGAGCTCGCCGCGCTGGGCCTGCCCCGCACCCGCACGTCCGTCGTGCCCTGCGGGGTGGACCTCGCACAATTCGCGCCCACGGGACCCCAGGCTCCGGCGCGTGGGCCGGGGCGCCGCATCGTCGCTGTCGGACCGCTCGTGCCGCGTATGGGCTTCGACGTGGCGATCCGGGCTCTGGCCCTGCTCCCCGACACGGAACTGGTGATCGCCGGCGGACCGGCGGACGACGGCACCCCCGACGAGACCGCACGCCTGCGCGCCGTCGCCGGGCACCACGGCGTGCTCGACCGGGTGCAAATGACCGGACACGTGTCCCGGACGGACATGCCGGCCCTGCTGCGGTCGGCGGACGTCGTCGTATGCACGCCCTGGTACGAACCGCTCGGCCTCGTGCCGCTCGCTGCCATGGCGTGCGGCCGGCCGGTGGTCGCCACCGCGGTCGGTGGCCTGCTCGACACGGTCGTCGACGGGGTGACGGGCACGCTGGTGCCACCGCACGCGACCGACGCCGTCGCGGCAGCGGTACACACCCTGCTCACCGACCACGTCCAGCGCACCGCCTTCGGTCTCGCCGGCCACGACCGGGCGAGTACCCGCTACTCGTGGGACCGTTCCGCTGCCGACGCCGTGCGCACCTACGAGAGATGCGTCCCGGCGGATCCGCAGTCGGTGCGGTCCGTCCGCTCCGGAGCGCGCTGAAGCGTTCGGGCACGACGGGGATTCCCGGGTCTTCGCAGAATTTTCGCGGATTCGGCCTACAGGTACGCCGCCGAGACGTTACTGTTGCGAACGAGGTTGAGAAGCAGCCGCATTTCGTTACGTAGGCGACTGCTGCTCTCCTGCCCAGCCAGGCGTTGCTCCAGCAGTCGGAAGTGTCGACGGAGGAACAGCAACGGCCCATCTGCTCGCCATCCCGGCCGCACCCCACGGGTGCGATCCTCGAAGCGCGTCACGGCAGGTCCAGCCGTGACGGTCAATGTCGTCCTGCTGCTGTTCGTGCTGGCAGCAGGCATCGGCGGCACCGCAGCGTTGCAGGGGGCGCTGCGGCGCCGCCGCTGAGTGCACCGCGGCATCGCCGCCGAGTTCCCTGCGGCATCGCCGCCGAGTTCCCAGCGGCATCGCCGCCGAGTTCCCAGCGGCATCGCCGCCGAGTTCCCTGCGGCATCGCCGCCGAGTTCCCTGCGCGTTGGTAGTGTTCTTCGTCAGCTGCCCCGGTCGCCCAGACCCCGGGAACGGAGAAGCGCGATGCACGACGAACACGTCGACGTCCTCATCGTCGGCGCCGGCCTGTCCGGTATCGGTGCGGCCTGCCACCTGCAGGACGAATGCCCGGACAAGACCTTCACAGTCCTGGAGGCCCGCGACGCCATCGGCGGCACCTGGGACCTCTTCCGCTACCCGGGCATCCGATCCGACTCCGACATGTTCACCCTGGGGTACTCGTTCGAGCCCTGGGCCGAGCCCGAGACCTTCGCCGACGGCCCGTCCATCCGCGACTACGTCCGTCGCACCGCACGCGACCGCGGCATCGACGAGAAGGTCCGGTTCCGGCATCGCGTGGTCCGCGCCGAATGGTCCACGCCGGCGGCCCGCTGGACCGTGACGGCCGAGCGCACCGACACCGGGGAGCGAGTTCGTCTGACCTGTGGCTTCCTCTTCGTCAATTCGGGCTACTACCGCTACGACGAGGGCTACACGCCCGAGTTCCCCGGCGTGGAACGGTTCACCGGCACTCTCGTGCACCCGCAGCACTGGCCCGAAGACCTGGACTACACCGGCAAGCGCATCGTCGTCGTCGGCAGCGGCGCCACCGCCGTGACCCTCGTCCCGGCTCTCGCGAGGACGGCCGCACACGTGACGATGCTGCAGCGCTCCCCGAGCTACGTCATGTCACGTCCCTCGATCGACCCGGTCGCCGGCGCGTTGCTCGGTCGGATCCCGCTGAAGCTGGCCTATCCCGTCGTCCGCTGGGCAAACGTGCTGGGCAGCATGGCCTTCTTCCAGTTGAGCCGGCGCCGGCCCGATCTGGTCAAGCGGCTGCTACGCAAGGGTGTGCAGAGCCGCCTGCCCGCGGACTACGAGGTGGACGTCCACTTCCGGCCGCGGTACGACCCGTGGGACCAGCGCGTCTGTTTCGTGCCCGACGGCGACCTGTTCCGGGCGCTGCGCGAGGGCCGGGCGACGGTCGTCACCGACACGATCGACACCTTCACCGAACGCGGGATCCGCCTGGGATCCGGGCGGGAACTCGACGCCGACGTGATCGTCACCGCGACGGGACTGAACCTGCTTCTGCTCGGCGGGATGGCCGTGAGCGTCGACGGTCGCGACGTCGAGATGGGAAAGACGCTGGCGTACAAGGGGATGATGCTCTCCGGAGTGCCCAATCTCGCATTCACCGTCGGATACACCAACGCGTCGTGGACGTTGAAGGCCGACCTCGTCGCCGGATACGTGTGCCGCCTGCTGCGGCACATGGACGCACGCGGATATGCCTACTGCACCCCGACCGCCCCCGCAACCACGACCGAGACATCCCCGTTGGTCGATCTCGCGTCCGGGTACGTCCTGCGCAGCATCGATTCGATGCCCAGGCAGGGTCCCGCAGCGCCGTGGCGCCTGTTCCAGAACTACATCCGGGACCTGGTGATGATGCGCCGCGGACGACTCGAGGACGGCGCCGTGCGCTTCTCCCGGGCAGCACTTCCGGCAACGACGCAGCCGGTGGCCTGAAGCCGCAGGCGAAAGAACCAGCGTAGAAGCGTGGTTCGCACCCGAGCGCGACACTGCGCACGTCCGCCGCATAGACTTCCGGTGGAGGAGGCGGTCGATCCTTCCGGCGCACGGATCCGCAGCCACAGCTACTTCGAGGGGCGGAGAGTGACAGATGCAAGTTGGTGCCCTGTTCGGTAGGTACCGTCTGGACCGTCCACTGTCGGTGGACGCGACGGGCGAGGTATGGGCCGCGTTCGACACCACCACGGGACGGAACGTCGCGGTGCGGGCGCTGCCGCCGGACGTGACCGAGGACGACGAGTACCGCGCTCGTTTCGAACGCGAAGCCGAGATCGCCGCTCGGATCCGGAACCCTCGTGTGCTCCCGATCCACGACTTCGGGCAGATCGGCAGCAGGCTCTTCCTCGCAACGCCCGTCGTCGAAGGCACCGGTCTGCAGACGATGCTCCGGTCCACCGGCGCGATGGACGTGCCGCGCGCAGTCGATGTCGTCGAGCAGCTGGCGTCGGCGCTCGAGGCCGTACACGCCGCCGGACTGGTCGAACAGGAAGTGACATCGGCGAACGTCCTGGTGCAGGGCGACGGAAACGTCCTTCTCACCGATGTCGGGTTCCCCCCGCATCCCGGCGCTGCGACGGGCGTCTACGGCCTGACGACGGTGCTGTACGAATGCCTCACCGGCGGACTCTTCCAGTCCTCGGGTGGACGAGCGGGGCCACCGCAGTCGTCGTCGGCGATCTCGGCCCTTCCGGCCGGCATGGTCGAGGTCATCGCACGCGGAACGGCACCCGAACCCGCGCGGCGCTACGGATCGGCGAGCGAGCTGGCCGCGGCGGCGCGCGCCGCAGCTTCGCCGTCACATCCGACCGGCAGATCCGTTCCCGCGGTCGCTCCGCTCGCCCGGAACCGGCGCGTCCTGATCCCCGTTCTCGCGGCGATCGTCGCTGTACTCGTACTCGTCGTCGGCGGCATGGCACTCGGGGCCGTGTCGTCCGACGAGGCCGACCCGGCGCCCGTCCCCATTGCGGTGCAGCCGGCCTCTCCGACGCCCGCGCCCTCGCCGTCACCGACCACCTCGACGGCCGAGGAACAGGAGCCGGCGCCACCTCGGGAGGAATCCCAGGTCGCCGAGGTCCCATCGCAGGTCGCCGAGGTTCCACCGCAGGACGCCGCCCCCGCGAGGCCGGCCCCTCGATCGGCACCGCCCGCCCCTGCTCCGGCGCCTGCCCCGGCACCGGCACCCGCAGCGCCGCAGGTCCTGCCCTGCTACCCGGGCTACGAACACACCCCGCCACCGGACGGACCCTGCCTGCCCGCCGGGTCAGGCCCCGCGCCCGCCCCGGCCCCGGCACCGGCGCCGGCGCCCGCAGCGCCGCAGGTCCTGCCCTGCTACCCGGGCTACGAACACACCCCGCCACCGGACGGACCCTGCCTGCCCGCCGGGTCAGGCCCCGCGCCCGCCCCGGCCCCGGCACCGGCGCCGGCGCCCGCAGCGCCGCAGGTCCTGCCCTGCTACCCCGGCTACGAACACACCCCGCCACCGGACGGACCCTGCCTGCCCGCCGGGTCAGGCCCCGCGCCCGCCCCGGCGCCGGCACCGGCGCCGGCGCCCGCAGCGCCGCAGGTCCTGCCCTGCGACCCCGGCTACGAACCCACCCCGCCACCGGACGGACCCTGCCTGCCCGCCGGGTCAGGCCCCGCGCCCGCCCCGGCGCCGGCACCGGCGCCGGCGCCCGCAGCGCCGCAGGTCCTGCCCTGCTACCCCGGCTCCGAACACACCCCGCCACCGGACGGACCCTGCCTGCCCGCCGGGTCGGGCCCCGCACCGGCCCCGGCTCCGGCACCGGCTGCACCGCAGGTCCTGCCCTGCTACCCCGGCTACGAGCACACCCCGCCACCGGACGGACCCTGCCTGCCCGCCGGGTCGGGCCCCGCACCGGCCCCGGCTCCGGCACCGGCTGCACCGCAGGTCCTGCCCTGCTACCCCGGCTACGAGCACACCCCGCCACCGGACGGACCCTGCCTGCCCGCCGGGTAGCGCCGAACCGTCCGCTCGTGTCCGGACGGCGCGGTCACCGTGCGTGCCGGCTCGTGCTCGTCACGACGCGTGCGCGCCGGCAAGTCGCACCTGGACCGACTTCGCCATCGGACACCGTTCGACAGCCCGCAACGCGAGGGCTTCCCGCGCATCGCGATCCTCGACACGAGGCAGCCGCACGTCGACCTCGGCGGACAGATCGAACTCCTGATTGCCCTGTGGAGTGAGTTCCACGCGGGCG
Source organism: Rhodococcus sp. GXMU-t2271 (assembly GCF_041414735.1). Lineage (NCBI taxonomy): Bacteria > Bacillati > Actinomycetota > Actinomycetes > Mycobacteriales > Nocardiaceae > Rhodococcus > Rhodococcus sp. GXMU-t2271. Next base: position 46,217 of record NZ_JAUIZP010000001.1, on the reverse strand, counting down.
TCCACGGCGCACTCCCCCAGGTCGTGATCGCCGGCCGACGCCGTCGCGATCAGGGTCTGGTACACGCACGCCGCCAGTGCCGCCGCATACAGTTGCTCGGGCGTCACCGAGTCGAACCCGGCGGCGTTGTCCGGCGTCGTCACGCGCAGGTCCGGCGAGTGCCCGTCGATGCGCACCGAGGTGTCCTCGGCCGTTGCGGTGTATCTATACGAATTCGGCTCTGCCATCAGGTGTTCCTCCGGTCCGCATTCCGTTTCGAGTGCCGGCGCAGCGCGCCGGCCTTGTGCACGGCATCGCTGCCGCTGTTGTCGCTGCGCACGCGGTACTGCGGATCGTCCTCCGAGGCTCGCACCGTCCGTCCGGCTGCCTCGGTGTCCGCGGTGAGGATCTCCTCCACCACGCCGGTCACGGTGCTGCCGTGACTGTTCCATTCCACCTCGTCGCCGACCCGGAGCTCTTTCTCCTCCACTGCCGTCCTCCCTTCCCACTGGCCGGCCGGTGCGGCTCGTCCCGGCACCGGTGCGATCACCCGGATGCCCGCACCGCGGCCGGGGAAACCCGCGGCCGGGGATTGACCCTCACCCGACCGGGTAACCGCACCCATGACCACCCTTCGTGCCCTTGCCCTGAACTGCACACTCAAGCCGTCCCCGGCGGAGTCCAGCACCGATCTGATGGTGTCGCATGTACTGTCCGCCCTCGCCCCGCACGGCGTGACCACCGAGTCGGTGCGGGTCGTCGACCACGACGTCCGTCCCGGAATAGAGGCGGACATGGGCGACGGCGACGAGTGGCCGGGCCTGCTCGAACGCATCTCCGCCGCCGACATCCTGGTCGTCGCCACGCCGACCTGGGTCGGCCACATGTCCAGCGTCGCCCAGCGCGTACTCGAACGCCTCGACGCGGAACTGTCGAGCACCGACGACGAGAACCGGCCTCGCATGGTCGGGAAGGTCGCCGTCGCCGCGGTCGTGGGCAACGAGGACGGTGCGCACAAGATCGTCGCCGACCTCTTCCAGGGTCTCAACGACATCGGATTCAGCATCCCGGCCCAGGGCTGCACCTACTGGAACGGGGAAGCGATGTCCGGCACGGACTTCAAGGACCTGTCCGAGGTACCCGAACCGGTTTCCACGACCACCCAGGCACTGGCCCGGAACGCCGTGCACCTGAGCACCGTGCTGCGCGAACGGCAGTACCCGCCGTATCCGGGCTGAGCCTGCTCGTCCCGCGTGCCCCCGCTTCGACCGAATGTCACACGCGTTCGATCGAATCGACCGCATGTGACATTCGGTCACCCACACCGAGGCGGGCACCCGTCGTCGCGGAGAAGAAGTAGACCTCACCCGGTTGCGGGAGCAGGAACACCTGTTCTCCCGGGCCGATCGCCACTCGCCGATCCACCCGCACCACGACCTTGCCCGACGCGCTCGACCAGTCGGCCGGCCCGGCCGCCGTCGCATGGACGAAGGCCTCCGCGCCGAGCTGCTCGACGAGGTCCACCGTCAGGGACAGGGTCCCGGACCGCCACGCGCCGACGGGAGTCCAGGCCTCGGGCCGCACCCCCACGACGATCCGTTCGGCGTCGACGCCGGCCGGTACCGGCACCCGCAGAGCGCCGAGCACGGCCGCGCCGTCGCGGACAGGTGCGTCGAGCAGGTTCATGCCGGGCGAACCGACGAACCCGGCGACGAAGGTGTTGACGGGGTTGTCGTACAGGACGCGGGGTGCGGCGACCTGCTGCAGGCGACCGCCGTCGAGGACGGCCACCCGGTCCCCCATCGTCATGGCCTCCACCTGGTCGTGGGTGACGTACACGGTCGTCGTGCCGAGCCGCCGCTGCAGTCCCGCGATCTGCGAACGCGTGCTGACGCGCAGTTTCGCGTCGAGGTTGCTCAGCGGTTCGTCCATGCAGAACACCGCGGGCCGTCGCACGATCGCCCGCCCCATGGCCACGCGCTGTCGCTGCCCGCCCGAGAGCTTGCCCGGCTTGCGGTCGAGCAGCGGCTCGAGTTCGAGCATCCGCGCGACGTCGAGCACCCGCGCCGTCCGTTCCGCCCTGCCGACGCCGGCGTTGCGCAGTGCGAAACCCATGTTCTCGGCCACGGTCATGTTCGGGTAGAGCGCGTAGTTCTGGAACACCATCGCCACGTCGCGGGCCTTGGGCGGCAGTCCCGTCACGTCGGTCCCGCCGATCTCGATGCGGCCGTCGTCGACCGCCTCGAGGCCGGCGAGCATGCGCAGGCTCGTGGTCTTCCCGCAGCCCGACGGGCCGACCAGGACCAGGAACTCCCCGTCCGCGACGTCGAGATCGAGGCGGTCCACCGACGGCCGGTCGGCGCCGGGATAGCGATGCGTGACGGCTCGGAAACGTATGCTTGCCAATGCTTTCCCTACAGATTCGGGGTGATCTGACGGTCGATGATCTGCTGCAGCTGCCGCGCGACGTCGCCGAACGCCGTCGTCACGTCGGCGCCCTGCAGCGCGATCTGTTCGAGGCCGGTGCCGATGATCTGGTCGCCGCCCGGAACGAAGACGCGTGCGTAGTCCTGCGACCGGGTGCGTGCGAGTTGGTCGACCGCGGTGCGGGCGTTGGGGTTCTGCTCGAGAAACGCCTTCATCGCGGGATCCTCGGTGGCGGACTTGCGTACCGGCATGTAGCCGATCTTCTGCGAGAAATAGGCGGTGTTCTCTGCGTTGGTGACGAAGTCGACGAACTTCAGCGCGTTGCGCTTCCGCTCGTCGGAGATGTTCGCCGGAATCGCCAGTCCCGCACCGCCGGTGGGGCATCCCGGCGTCCCGTCCGGGGCGGGCAGGAACGCGGTGCCGAAGTCGAACGCGGCGTTGGCGGTGATGCCGGACAGGTCGCCTGTCGAGGCGATGGTGGACGCGATGATCCCGGCCGAGAAGTCGTTGGCGATGTCCGTGGACACGCCCGCGTACCTGCCGGTGTGGATCATGTCCTTCAGGAACTGTCCCGCGGCGATCGTCTCCGGGTCGCCGAAACGCAGCCGCCAGCCGTCGGAGTAGGCTCCCCCGAACGTCCAGATCGGTCCTTCGAAGGTCCAGCCGAGGTAGTCCTTGGCGTTGCCCCAGCCGTGCGCCAGCTTGCCGGATCCGACCACGCGCTGCAGTTCGGGGCCCCACTCGGCGAACTCCTGCCAGGTGGCGGGCCCGCGGTCGGGAAGACCGGCCTGCCGCCAGACGTCGCGGTTGTAGTAGAACAGCGGCGTCGAGCGGGCATAGGGCAGCGCGAAATGACGGCCCTCGAAGAGGTAGTCGGCCAGCAGCGAATCGACGTAGTCCCCGGTGTCCACGCCGACCTCGGTGAACAGATCGTCGAGCGGTGCGATCGCGCCGGTCAGCGCGTAGTTGAACCACCACACGTCCGACAGGACCACCACATCGGGCAGATCGCCCCCGGACAGGGCCGCGTTGAACTTCTGCGACACCTCTTCGTAGTTCTTGCCGCCGTCGATCAGGTCGACCGTCAACTCCGGGTACCTCGCCTCGAACCGGGCGATGAGCTCCCGCTCCACGTCCTGGGACTTGCCCGGGTGGTTGGACCAGAACTTGACGGTGTTCGCGGCGGCGGCGGACTCCGACGGTCCGGACGAGCCGGTGCCGGCGCACGCGGCCAGCGCGGCGCTCGCCGCGACGACCCCGGTCAGTCCGAGAAACCTACGCCTGTCGATGTTCACGAGATTGCTCCTAGGAGAGTTCAGCCCTTGACCGCACCGGAGGTGAGGCCCTTGATCATGTGACGTTGCAGCGCAAGGAAGATCACGAAGATCGGCAGCATGGCCAGCACCGTGCCGGCCATCACCGGTCCCCAGTTGGTGACGCCGTCGTTGTTCTGCAGCTGGGTCAGCCCGATCGGCAGCGGCGCCACGGACGCGTCGTCGGCCATGAGAAACGGCCACAGGTATTCGTTCCATTCGTTGACCACGGTGATGAGTGCGAACGCGACCAGGGTCGGCCCGGACACCGGTAGCACCACCCGCCACAACAGGCGGACGTGCCCGGCGCCGTCCATCCGCGCCGCCTCGATGATCTCGGCGGGGATGGACAGGAAGTGGTTGCGCAGCAGGAACGTTCCGAATGCCACACCTGCCAGCGGCACGATGATCCCCTGGAAGGTGTTGCGCCATCCCCATTCCGCCACCAGCGCGTAGTTGGAGATGACGGTGATCTGGTTCGGCACCATGAGCGCGGCGACGATCCCGAGGAATACGAGGTTCTTGCCGGGGAAGCGCAGGAACACCAGACCGTAGGCGCTCAGGATGCCGAGGACGAACTTCACGCTCGACAGCACCGTGGTGATGATCAGCGAGTTCCGCAGGAACGTGCCGAACGGCACCGAGGTGACCGCCTCGGTGTAGTTCTGTGGATGGAACACGCCGGGCCACCAGGTGACCGGCAGCGTGTAGATGTCGGGTCGCTGCTTGAACGAGGTCACCACGATCCAGTACAGCGGGAGCGCCACGACGAGCAGCGCCACGACCATCGCGGCGTAGGCGAGTACCCGGATCGTGCGCTCGCGTCGCCGGTACGGCTGCGCCGCTTCCGGTTCCGCGGGCGCGACCTGACGGTCCAGCAGCGTCGTCATTCTGCAACCCCCGCCCGTCGGCCCGACCGAATGTCACATTGGTTCGATGTAATCGAACCAATGTGACATTCGGTCGCATGCGCACGGGCACGCCCACGCACGCGCCGGGGACGACGGGCGGGGCGCGGCGCGTCGTCGCGGTCCATCAGACGCACCTGGTAGACCGTGACGGCCAGCAGCACGAGGAACATGATCGTCGCGACGGTGGCACCGTAGCCGGCCCGGAAGTTCCGGAAGGACTCGTTGTAGACCTGGTAGACCATCGTGGTGGTACCGGTGCCGAGCGGTCCGCCCCGGGTCATCACGTTGATGATGTCGAAGACCTGGAAGGAGTTGAGCAGTACGGTGATCGACAGGAAGTACGTGGTGGGACGGAGCTGTGGCAGCAGTACGCGCCGGAAGGCGGTCCACGACGAGGCGCCGTCGATCGCGGCGGCCTCGGACAGTTCGGGACGCAGGCCCTGCAGGGCCGCCAGATAGATCACGAACGTGTAGCCGAGGTTCTTCCACAGGTAGGTGAGGGTGATCATCACCAGCGCCCAGGTCGGATCCTGGTAGAAGTCCGGGGTGTTCAGCCCCAGCCTGCCCAGCAGATCCTGGACGAGGCCGAAGTTGGGGTCGAACACGAACTGGAACGCCACCCCCACCGCGGCACCGGAGATGACGAACGGGGCGAAGAGCGCGGACCGGACAAGGTTGCGGCCCAGCAGTTTCCGATCCAGCAGGAGCGCCAGCGCCAGCCCGAGCAGCATGGATCCCGCGACGGTGGCGACGGTGAAGGCGACGGTGTTGCCGACGATCTGCCAGGTGTCGGCACGGCCGAACCACTCGCGGTAGTTGCCGAGTCCGACGAACGTCGCGGTGGGGCTCGAGATGTTCCACTCGAAGAACGACAGTCGGATGTTGTCGACGAGCGGCCGGTACGTGAACAGGACCAGCAGCGCGAGATTCGGCCCGATCAGCGCGGCGAACAGCGCGTAGTCGCCCCAGGGGCGTCCCCACGGACCCCGGTCGGTTCGGGGCAGTACTCTTTCCGGACTCGAGCGCACTGCGGCAGTGTGTCTGCCGCGAACGAACCGGAGGTTACGCCGGTCTGGCGCCGACGAGTACTCTCGCCACCTTCGCGGTCACGAAGTGCTCGCCGGCGCCGGCCGTTGTGCGACTAGAGGTTCCAGTCGCCGAGGCCGTCCCAGCCGTTGAGGGTGCCGCCACCGGTGTTCTGCACGATCACCGGGTCACCCTTCCGGGCGTTCTCGAAGAACCAGCGGCCGTCCTCGGTGCTCACGTTCAGGCAGCCGTGGCTGACGTTCGTGCTGCCCTGCGCCCACTCGGACCACGGCGCCGCATGCACGAAGATGCCGCTGTTGGAGATGCGGGTCGCGTACTCGACGTAGGTGCGGTACCCCTCGGGCGAGTCCACCGGCACGCCGTACGTGGACGAGTCCATGTACATGTCGCGGAACTTCTCGCCGACGATGTAGGTGCCGTTGGGCGTCTCGTAGCCCGGCTTGCCGAACGACGTCGGCATGGTTTTGACGACCTCACCGTTGCGGGTGACGGTGATGGTCTTGGTGGCGTCGTCCGCGACGGTGATCAGCGCGTCGCCGACGGTGTACGACGACTGCGTGCCCCCGGCGTTCACGGTGACCTGGGTGTGTGCGGGCCAGAACTCGAAGGGACGCCAGCGCACCTGCCGGTCCGACGCCCAGTAGAAGTGCCCGTCGACGGGCGGGTCGGCCTCGACCTCGATGTGCCGCTCGGCGGCGGCGCGGTCGGTGATCGGCTCGTCGAAGCGGATGATGATCGGCTGCGCGACGCCCACGGTCTCGCCGTTCGACGGGTTGATCGACGGCGCAGAGAACGGGGCCGGTTCCGGAGCCTGGCCCGGCAACCGTTCGACGAGTTCCTGCACGCTCGGCAGTTCGGGTCCGCCGGGCCACAGGGGTACCGCGGCGGCGGGTCCCGTCATGGTGAGCGTGGCGGCGCCGACACCCACCAGCGCGGTGACGACACGACCGGACCAGCGTCCGGCGCGGCCGCGACTGCTCGGCCGACCCTTGTTCTCGAACATTCGACAACCCATCGTTCGTTCGTGCCGTCGCACCCACGTCCGCCCCGACAGCGACGACTTGGCGAACCCATTAGACACAGCACACCTGCGGGCGGGCAATTCGACCGCGCCCGTCCGGGTCGCCCGCCGGGAGCTCGGCCCCAGGTCAGGACTCGATTCGGGAGGCAGCGAGGAGATCGTCGACAGCGACGAACTTCACGCGGGAGCGGCCCGCAGCACCGCCCCGGGCGCGTTCCTGCTTGTCGATCTGCTGCCAGCCCCGGTAGTCCACGTATTCCGGCCGGCGCTCGGAGATCAGCGCCGCGAGCTTCTCCCGGTCGGCGACGGGGGCCACGAGGCGGCCGGCCACGAAGTCCTGGACCAGGTGCTCGACGGTCTGGGCGGAGCACTGCTTGTTGGTGCCGATGACGCCGGTGGGTCCGCGCTTGATCCAGCCCGCGGTGTACACCCCGGGCAGGGGCTCGTTCGTTTCCGGGTCCACGACCCGGCCCTCCTCGTTGGGGAGGATGCCGCGCGTCTCGTCGAACGGCAGGTCGGCGACGGGATGCCCCCGGTAACCGACCGACCGCAGGACCAGGCCCGTGGACAGGGTCTCGGTCCGTCCGGTGCGGTGCGCCTCGAGGCGACCGTTGGTCTCGGCGAGTTCGGTGCGTTCGAGGGTGATCGACTCGACCCGGCCGTCACCGTTCAACGCGACGGGTGCGGCGAGGAAGCGCAGCACGATCCGCTTGTTGCCCTCGGTCGGGGTCCGGCGGGCGAAGCCCTGGACCTGTTCGACCTTCAGTGCGATCCGCGGTTCGACGGCGGGGTCGTCGACGAGGGCTTGGCTGGCCGGGTCGAGTTCGGCCTCGGCCGGGTCGACGACGAGGTCGACGCCCGGGAGCTGTCCGAGGGCCAGCAGTTCCGGGTTGGTGTAGGCGGCCTGGGCGGGTCCGCGCCGTCCCACGACGACGACCTCGCGGATGTTCGACGCGCGCAGGGCGGCGACGGCGTGGTCGGCCATGTCGGTCTTCGCCAGCTCGTCCGGGTCGGTGACCAGTGCCCGCGCCACGTCGAGGGCGACGTTGCCGTTGCCGATGATCACCGCGCGTTCACCGGACAGGTCGAAGGCGCGGTCGGCGTAGTCGGGGTGCCCGTTGTACCAAGCGACGAACTCGGTGGCGGCATGCGAGCCGGGCAGGTCCTCGCCGGGGACGTCCAGGTGCCGGTCGCCGGCGGCACCGACGGCGTAGATCACCGCGTGGTGATGCGCGAGCAGTTCCTCGTGGCTGATGTGGGTGCCCACCTCGACGTTGAACCAGCACTGGCTCCTCTTGTGCCCGAGGGCGCTGCGGAACAGCTCACCGACGGACTTGGTGCTCTGATGGTCCGGGGCGACACCGGCGCGGACGAGTCCGTACGGGGTGGGCAGGCGGTCGAAGATGTCGACCTCGACGCGGGCCCGGCCGGTCAGCTCCAGCGCGGCGTAGCAGGCAGACGGACCCGAACCGACGATCGCGACCCGCAGGGTGCCGAGTTCGGCGGGGATCTTGGTGCGGTCGCGTTCCTCGGGCCAGTCCGGCCCGATCGGGTAGCGCCGGTAGTAGTCCTCGGCGATCTTCAGGTAGGGCTCGTGCTCGGCGGGGAGTTCGTTGTCGGCGTAGATCGCATCCACCGGGCATTCGTCCACGCACGCGCCGCAGTCGATGCAGGTGTCCGGGTCGATGTAGAGCATCTCGGTGGTGGCGAACGGCGCCTCGTCGGGCGTGGGGTGGATGCAGTTGACGGGGCAGACCTCGACGCACGAGGCATCGTTGCAACACGCCTGGGTGATCACGTAAACCACGGTGGATACCTGCCTGAAGTGCCGGGGGTTCGACGACCCACTCAGACTATAACGTGTTCCAATTCCGGTCGAGATCCGGTTCGCTGCACCTGCTCTCCCGGCGTGTCCCCCGCGCCGGGCGTCAGCTGTCGCTCGGCTCGATGCGGAAGCCGATCTTCACGGTCACCTGGATGTGCGCGACGGCCCCGTCGTCGATGTGGCCCCTGACGTTCATCATCTCGAACCACTCGAGATGACGCGTGGTCTCCGCCGCCCGCGCGACGGCCTGCTTGATCGCGTCGTCGACGCTGTCCGTCGACGAACCCACCACCTCGATCACCCGGTACACGTGGCTCACAGCTTCGCTCCCTCCGTATCGAACTGCTTCGAACACTCGTGGCCGTCCTCAGGCGCGACGGGCAAGCTCGCGGGCCACCGCGCCCAGTCGGGCGAGCCGCAGATCGCCCAGCGCGATCGGGCCGCTGCCCAGGCGATTCGTCGTGAACGCGAGCGACAGACCGGTGTCGAGGTCGGCGAAGGCGCCCGAACCGCCGACCCCGTAGTGGCCGAGCGCCCCACGCGGCCGCTCCCGGCTGACGAACACCGGCTGGTGGTAGCCGAGGCGCCACGCCATCGGGACGCCGAGCACGTAGTCGCGCCCGCGCACCCGGACCTCGTTCATGGCCTCGACAGTCTCCGGTTTCAGGAACTGCACGCCGTCGATCGTGCCGCCCGCGGCGATCGCCCCGTACATCCGCGCCAGGGCCCGCGCCGAGAACACCCCGTTCCACCCGGGCATCACCGCGTCGTGCACCGACGGATCACGCACCAGCTCGTCGAACTCCTCCGGCATCGCGGCCTCCGCGAGACCGCGGGTCAGGCTCACCCGCGACAGCACCGAGGCGGTCATCCCCCAGTGCAGTCCGGCGGGATTGATCCGCGGGAACAGCTTGGCGATGCGGTGACGCTGGTCCTCCGGAACGCGGAACCAGAAGTCGGGGGTGCCCAGGGGTTCGGCGATCTCCTGCCGGACGACGTCGACGAACGGCAGCCCGGTCACCCGCTGCACGATCTCCGCGACGAGCCAGCCGTAGGTCACCGCGTGGTACCCCGGTCCGCTGAGCCGGCGGGGATCGGGCGGCGCCGCCGCCAGCGCACGCACCGTCGCGTCGTAGTCGACGATGCCCATCCGGCCGGGCCGCAGGTGGCGTACCCGGTGCAGCCCGGCGCGGTGGGTGAGGACGTCCGCGACGGTGACGTGCTCCTTACCGGCCGCCGCGAATTCCGGCCAGTACCGGGCGACCGGCGCGAAGTAGTCGATCAGGCCGCGCTCTGCGAGCCGGTGCACCACGGTCGACGCCACGCCCTTGCCGGTGGAGAAGGACAGCGACACCGTGTCGCGGTTCCAGCGCCGGTCGCGGGTGGCCCAGCCCGCCCAGATGTCGAGTACTTTCTCGCCGTCCAGGTAGGCGGTGAGGGCCCCGCCGCCGTGCCGGGGCAGCCGGTACAGGTCGAAGAAGCGATCCGCGAGCGGCAGGAATCGCCGGTCGACGTGCATCTCGGTCGGCGGCGGGTCCTGGACCGCCGTCGCGCCCCGCACCGGTCGGGCTGTCATCCGTGGTACCTCCCAGTCGACATCGTGCCGCCAGGCTACGTCGCAGCGTCCGTTCCCGAACGGGTTTTGCCGAACGGTCCGTCAGGGTGCGACGTACCGGAACGTCCCCAGCACGACGCAGCCCCGTCCCGTCGTGAGGTTGACCGCGGTCGCGGCGGACCCTTCGCACAGCACCGGATCGCGCAGGTCACCGATGAACGCCTGGGACTGCGGGCCGGCCAGGACGAGCGCGGCCGCGGGCTCCTCGACGATCCCCAGCGCCAGGGCGTTCTCGCCGAAGCCGACGGCGGCCAGGGGGCCTCCCGCGGCTTCGCCCGCTCCGGCACCCCCGGACAGTCCGGCCGCGAGCACCCGTGCCCCGGTGCGGGCATCGGCGAAGCCGACTCCGCCGTCGCCGTAGCTCCACGCGCCGCTCGGTGCGTCCGCGACCGCACCGCACGCGGTCCGCCCGTCGAGCTGGGTCACCGAGGTCGCCGTACCCGGAGGCGCGGCGCACGTCACCGCCTGGGCGGACGGTGCCGCAACGAGTGCGGCCGCGACACCCGCGACCACCACCGCACCACCGCCGAGCACCCGAACCGACTTGCGTGCATGCGCTACCACCGACACGGTGACTGCCTCCTCCGGCCTCGTCCCCCGCAAACCGAATCCCCTCAGGGGAGTCTACGGAGACGCGCATCGGTTCACCGGGTGGGCGGGCATCGATGCGGTCACGGGACGTCACCGCTCCGGTGACTACGCCCCGGGGAAATGCCTACCCGGGCCGCTTGCGATCCGTGTCGCGCGACGGCTGCACCCGCTTCGGCTCGCCCGGCATCTTCGGGTGGGTGGGCGGGTAGGGCAGGTCGCCGAGACCGGCGGCGGCGTCCCGCTCGGCCATCTCGAGCAGCACGTCGAGGGTCTGCGCGGTCTCGTCCATCGCGGCCATCGGGTCGCCGCGGCGCTCGAGCAGCCCCGGCACGGTCGCGATCGTGAAATCGTCCGGGTCGGCGTCGACGAGTTCGTCCCACGTCAGGGGTGTCGACACCGTCGCGATCGGGGTGCGCCGCACCGAGTACGCCGACGCGATCGTCTTGTCGCGGGCGTTCTGGTTGAAGTCGAGGAAGATGCGCTGCCCACGCTCCTCCTTCCACCACGCGGTGGTGGCCCGTCCGCCGCTACGACGTTCCACCTCCCGCATCAGGGCGATGCCGGCGCGGCGCACGCCGACGAAGTCCCACTCCGGGACGATGCGCACGTACACGTGCAGGCCACGGCCACCCGACGTCTTCGGGAACCCGACCAGACCCAGTTCGTCGAGCAGCGGCCGCAGCACCTCGAGGGCGACCGCACGGGCATCGTCGAAGGCGGTCCCCGGCTGCGGGTCCAGATCGATGCGCAACTCGTCCGGGCGGTCGACGTCCCCGCAGCGCACCGCCCACGGATGGAACGTCACGGTGCCCAGGTTCGCCGCCCACACGACGTCCGCGGCGGCGCGCACCCGCAGCACGTCGGCGGTCCGGCCGGACGGGAACGTGACCTCGCATGTCGCGACGTGGTCGGGCCGGCGCGCAGGCACCCGCTTCTGGTAGATCTCCTCGCCCTCGATCCCGTCCGGGAACCGCTGCAGATGCGTCGGCCGCTCCTGCAGCGCCTGCAGTAGCGGCGCCGAGCCGGCCGTCGCGACGGTCCGGTAGTACTCGACGAGTCGACGCTTGCTGCCGGCCTCACCGAGCCGGGGGAAGTAGACCTTGTCGGGGTTGGACAGCCGGACGGGCACACCGCCGACGTCCAGCTCCACCGCGGGAGAACGCTTCGCGTCGGGCACCGGAGATCACACTCCTGTCCGGTCGAGGACGTCGGCGAGGTCGTACCGCACCGGCACATCCAACTGTTCGAAGGTGCAGCTGCGCGGATCGCGGTCGGGCCGCCACCGCAGGAACCGCGCCGCGTGCCGGAACCGCAGGCCGGCCCCCACGCTGCCCGCCACCTGACTGCCCTCCATCTGGTCGTAGGCCACCTCCAGCACCCGCTCGGGCCGCAGCGGTATCCATCGACGGTCCGCGGCCGTCCGCCACCGGCTCGGCTCGCCCTCGGCGACGACGTCGGCACCGACCCGCAGCGGCGCGAGGTCGGCGAGCAGCTCCTGGCGCTGCTCGACGGTGAACGCCGACGCGCCACCGACCATCACCGGTTCGTCGCCGCCGTCGTACAGCCCCAGCAGCAGGGACCCGACCCCGTCGATGCTCTTGTGCGGGCGGTAGCCGATGAGCACACAGTCGGCGGTGCGGGCATGCTTGACCTTGCGCATCTCCCGCTTGTCGGGCACGTAGGGTCCGTCGAGACGCTTGGCGACGACCCCGTCGAGGCCGGCGCCCTCGAACTCGGCGAACCATCGGCCGGCGATCTGTGCGTCGAGGGTGGCGGCGGTGACGTGGCAGCTCGGGCCGCCACCGACCGCCGCCCGCAGCCGCTCCCGGCGACGCGCGAACGGCATCTCCATCAGGTTCTCGTCGCCGAGGGCGAGCAGATCGAAGCCGACGAACTGTGCGGGGGTCTGCTCGGCGAGCAGCGCGATGCGGCTCGCCGCCGGGTGGATACGCTCGGACAGGGCCTGCCAGTCGAGCCGGGTCCGGCCGTCGTGCGGGCGCGGCACCACGATCTCCCCGTCGACCACGCACCGGGCGGGCAGTTCCGCCCGCACCGCAGCGGTCAGCTCCGGGAAGTAGCGCACCAGATCCTTCCCGCCCCGCGAACTCAGCACCACCTCGTCGCCGTCGCGGAACACCACAGCCCGGAAGCCGTCCCACTTCGGCTCGTACGACCACTCGGGGTCGCCGTCGGTGGGCTGGGCCGGAACCTCGGGCACGGCCTTGGCGAGCATCGGTGCGATCGGCGGTTCGACTGGCAGCTGCACCGGCTCATGGTCGCACCCGGGGCCGACACGTGCCCGCCGGATCTGTGAGAAATCGCCCTACGGTTACCGTCCGAGGCGGACATTCCGTACGCTCTCCCCCCATGAACCTCATTCGACGGGTGAGCGGCACCGCCGTTGCGTTGGCCGCGGCGGCTCTGGTGCTCGGCGCGTGCGGATCGGACGTCGAGCCCCGGGCGGTGCCCGAGTCCGGGTCCGAGACCACGTCGGCGAGCGCATCGGATACCCGGACGACCACCGGCCGTCCGACCACCACCACCTCGGCACCGACGTCCCCCGGCTCCTCCGGCCTGGACATCGACGTCGAGATCGGTGACTGCGTGCGCCTCGGTGGCACCGTCGACGACGCGACCATCGAGAACGCGACCTGCGGCAGCATGGACTCGAACTACAAGGTGATCGACATCGTCGACTCCAGCGAGCAGTGCGTCTCGGACGCCGACCAGACCTACTACGAGTCCTCCGGCGGAGTCGAGGTGGGCGCCCTGTGCCTCGACGTCGACTGGGTGGTCGGCAGCTGCATGGACATCTCCGGTGAAGACCCGCAGCGCGTCGACTGCGCCGCGCCCGGCCCCGAGACGGAGAAGGTCACCGAGATCCTGCAGAACACCGACAACGTCAACGACTGCTCCACCTCCGAGGGTGGATTCGTCTACAGCGAGCGTCGTTTCGTGGTCTGCACCGATACGCTCTGAGGTCGCCGCCCGCCGCGGCCGCTACAGCCAGCCGCGGCGACGGAAGATCGCGTAGAGACCCGCGCACGTCATGACCATCATCAGTAGGGCCATGGGATAACCTGCGGCCCAATGCAATTCGGGCATGGTGTCGAAGTTCATCCCGTAGACCGTGCCGATCAGCGTGGGCGCGAACAGAATCGCCGCCCACGCCGAGATGCGCTTGATCTCCTCGTTCTGCTCGATGCTCGCCCGGCTCAGATTGCGCATCTCCTCGTTCTGCATCTGCGACACCAGTGTCGCGTTGACCGTGAGGATGTTGCCGAGCAACTGCCGGAAACTGTCTACCTGCTCGACGACCGTCGTCGCGTGGTCGGTGACGTCCCGCAGGTAGCGCTGCAGTTCGTCGTCGGTACGGTACTTGGCGAATCCCGACGACAGACCGGACAGCACCGTGAGCAGCGGCTTGGCCGCCCGCTGGAACTCGATGACCTCGCGGGAGAGCTCGTAGATGCGGCGCGAGACCCGGGGATCCCCGCTGAACACCTCGGTCTCGATCTCGTCGATGTCGTTCTGCAGGCCCGCGACGACCGGCGCGTACCCGTCGACGACGGCGTCGAGGATCGCGTAGAGCACCGCCTCGGGGCCCAGCCGCAGCAGCTCGGGCTCGCTCTCCATCCGGTCCCGCACCGCCGACAGGTCGGGCGATTCGCTGTGCCGGACCGTCAGTACGAACGTCGGACCGACGAAGACGTGCACCTCACCGAAGTCGACGCGCTCGGATTCGTCGACGTAGCGGGCGGCACGCAGCACGACGAACAGGGTGTCGCCGTAACGCTCGAGCTTCGGGCGCTGGTGGGCGGCAATGGCATCCTCGACGGCCAGCTCGTGCAACCCGAATTGCTCTGCGGCGGCGTGAAGTTGCGCGTCGGTGGGCCGGTACATCCCGATCCAGGCCATCGACCCGGGCTCGGGCAGGCAGTCGAGGGCCTGCGCGAGTGTCGCCGGCGACGCGACGCGGCGGCCGTCCCGGTAGACCGCGCTGTCGACGATGCTGTTCTCCGCCCGCGCCGCACCGTCACGGCCGGAACTCTGCGCGGCAGCGGGATTCAGGGACGCGCCGAAACCGGCGGACGGGTCGGCGGTCGCCGGGACGGAGCGACGCGGCAGCAGGGCACGGACGGAACGGTTCGGCAGCATGTCGGCACGGCCTTTCGGGGCACGGAGGGCGACGGCGAGGACATTCGCCGTAGGGCACACACACGCGACGGCAACCGTCGCGCACCGACAGGGCGCGTACGGGCTGCCGTCAGCTGGTACTCGGAGGTCGACTGCGCATCGCGAGTCCCACCTCCTCCACATCACCCGGCACCGCGCCGAGGCTCGACGAACCCCCAGCAGCGTACGCCCTCGGGCCGTGCGGAGCCAGCCGGTCCGGTCCCCCGGGCTCGCGCTGCGGCGACGTGTCGGTGGGTGCGGCCACAATCGCCGTGACCGCCCGACCGACGACAGGACCCCGATGACGCACTGGCCCGATCGACCGATCTGCGCGTTCGACCTCGAGACCACCGACCGCGATCCGCGGATCGCGCGCATCGTGACCGCGTCCGTCGTCGTCCTCGACGGTGACACGGTCTCGTCGCGGACATGGTTGCTCGATCCGGGCATCGAGATCCCCGAGGAGACGTCGGCGATCCACGGTGTGACCACGGAGCGTGCGCGCGCGGAGGGCCTCGAGTACACGACCGGATACACCCGGATCCGTGAGGCACTGTGCGAGGCATGGGTCCGTGATCACATCGTCGTGGCGTTCAACGCCAGTTACGACCTCACGGTGATCGATGCCGAGGGCCGCCGGCTGGGTCTGCCGGGACTCGAGACGGGCCTGGTGTTTGACCCGTACGTCGTCGACCGCGAGCTGGACCGCGACCGCGAGGGCAGCCGCACCCTGCAGGCGGTCTGCGAGGCATACGGCATCGCGTTGACCGCCGCTCACCAGGCCGAGGCGGACGCCCTCGCTGCGGGGCAACTGGCGCGGGCGCTGTGCACCCGCTTCCCCCAGCTCGCCGACCTGGACATCATGACGGACCAGGCGGCCTGGCACGCGGAGCGGCAACGCAATTTCGCCGAGTATCTCGCGGGTCTCGGGCGCGACGTGTCCGACGTGGACCCGCAGTGGCCGATTCGCGGGATCGCCTGAGAGCTGTTGTGACCCAATGTCACATCGCGTCGATGCAGTCGACCGAATGTGACATTCGGTCAGGGCGGAGCGCTCACCCCTTGACGACACCGAGCGGCACGAGCCGCGCGACCCGACGGGCCAGGCCCGCCCGCTCGCTGACCTCCGTCACCGCGTCGATGTCCTTGTACGCCTGCGGCTTCTCCTCCGCCAGCCCCCGCCACGAACTCCCCCGCACGAGCACGCCGTGGGACTCGAGCGCGTCGCGCACCGCCCGGCCGTCGGTGTGCCGGGCGGCGCGGTGCCGGCTCTGCACCCGGCCGGCGCCGTGCGCGGTGGAGTAGAACGCCGGGTTCCCGGCGATGCCCGCGACCACGTACGACGCGGTGCCCATCGTGCCGGGAATGAGCACCGGCTGCCCCACGTCCACCAGATCCGCGGGGACGTCGGGATGGCGGGGCGGCAGCGACCGCGTCGCGCCTTTGCGGTGCACGCACAGGGTGCGGAGGCGACCGTCGACCTCGTGCCGCTCGAGTTTCGCGAGGTTGTGCGAGATGTCGTAGAGGAGGTCGAGGGTCGTACCGGCCGTGTCCTCGAAGACCCGGCGGGCCGCCTCGGTGAGCAACTGCCGGTTGGCCCGGCCGTAGTTGGCCGCCGCCACCATCGCCCCGAGATACGCCTCCCCCTCCGGTGACCGGACCGGAACGCACGCCAGCTGTCGGTCGGGAACGTGAATCCCGTAGCGGCCCATCGCCTTACCCATCTCCCGCACATGGTCGGTGCAGATCTGGTGGCCGAGACCGCGGGACCCGCAATGGATCATCACGCACACCGTGCCCACGTCGAGACCCATCGGCCGCGCGGTGTCCGGATCGAAGATCCGCTCGACGGCCTGCACCTCGAGGAAGTGGTTTCCCGACCCCAGGCTGCCGAGCTGACCGAGGCCCCGCTCGACGGCCCGGTCGCTCACCGCGGCCGGGTCGGCGCCGTCCAACACGCCCCGGTCCTCGCATCGCTCGAGATCGCGGACGACGCCGTGCCCCTGTTGCACCGCGAATCGGGCGCCGCCCTCGAGCACCTCGTGCAGCACGGTGCGGTTCGGCAGCTCCCACACGCCCCGGGTCTGCATGCCACGCGGCACGACGCGACCGAGCCGGTCCATCAGCAACCCGAGGCGCGGCGCGAGCGCGGACCGGTCGGCGTCACGCGCGATCAGCAGCCGCACGCCGCACGAGATGTCGAAGCCCACCCCACCGGGGGAGACGACGCCGCCGTCGTCGATGTCCGTCGCCGCGACCCCACCGATAGGAAAGCCGTAACCCCAGTGCACGTCCGGCATGGCGAACGACGCAGTGACGATGCCCGGCAGGGTCGCGACGTTCGCGACCTGGGTCAGCGCCTCGTCTCCTTCCGCGGCGGGAAGCAGGGACCGGGCCGCGAAGACGATCCCGGGTACGCGCATCGCGCCGGTCCGGTCGATCCGGAACCGGTACGGGGTCTCCTCGACGATCCTCATCACTGTCCGATCCGGGGTGGAGAACGCGACGTCGGCGGCTTCGTTCCACCATAGAATCTGCAGTGCCCGCTGCACAGGAGCGCGTCATGAACGAAAGCGGGTACCGGTCGGTGCCGCACACGGCGGACCTGCGCATCGAGGCGTGGGCACCCACCCGTGACGAGTGCATCGCGCAGGCGGTGCACGGCGCCGTCGCGAGCTTCGCCGACATCTCCGCCGCCGGGCCGGCCCGGATACGCACCCGCCGGCTGACAGCCGACGGCGACGAGGACCTGCTCGTCGCGGTACTCGACGAGGTCGTCTATCTGCTCGACGCGGCCGGCGAGGTCCCGGTCGACGTGGTCGTCGACTCCGGTGCCGGCACGGCGGAGGTGCGGTTCTCGATGGTCGACGCCGCCACGGTGGCCCAGGTGGGCGCGGTCCCGAAGGCCGTTTCGCTGCACGGACTACGCCTCGGGCGCGGACCGGACGGATGGTCGTGTTCGGTGACCCTGGACGTGTGAACCGGCGACGCGCGCACGGACCACGCGCCTCGCTCGTCGCCTGCTAGGGCAGCAGGCCCTGCCGGCGGGCCTCGACGACCGCCTCGTGCCGGCTGCCCACCTCGAGCTTGCCCATCAGGTTGCGCATGTAGCTCTTGACCGTCTCCACACTCAGCGCCAGCCGCTCGGCGATCTCGGCGTTGCGGCACCCGAGCGCCACGTACGCCAGCACATCCCGCTCCCGCGCCGACAGCCGCACCGCCGGTGCCGCATTCCCGCCGGTCAGCGTCCGCAGCTTCTCCTCGACCTCACGCAGGCGCGCTCCGATCGCAGGGTCGGACGTCTGTGCCGCGATCTCCCGCAGGGCCAGGTAGCTCTCGGTGATGCCCTCCGATACCGCCGCGGACACGGCCGGCGGGGCGGCGGCACGGGCGTTGTCGATGAGGGCGACCCGCCGGTCCACCTCGTCGCGGATCTCGATCTCGCGGGCGAGGGTGCGGGCCGAGCGCAGCACCTGCTCGACGACCACGTCGCCGATGGGCAGGTTGGTGCGCAGGCCGCCGTACAGGGCGGCGCGGGTGCGGCGGCGCACCACCACCGGCACGGCGAGCAGCGACTCGATGCCCTCCCCCGCGACCTCGCGGTCGTACTCGTGGGAGATCTGACGGGAGTTGAAGTAGTCCGACACCGCCCCGGGCCGCTGCTCGGCGACCACCTTGCCGCCGAGCCCGCACTCCGAGCTGATCACCAGGTCGCGGAGGATGCCACTGCGCGTGCCGACGAACCCGGACAGCAGCATGTCCCCGCCGTGCACGGTGCCGCCGAACAGCACCGGCATCCCCGTCAAGGTCTGCAGGCGGCGCAGCTCGGCGCGCAGCGCGTCCTCGTCGCTCGGCCGCAGCTGCGCGTGCCGGCCCGTCGGCGCAGCAGTCGACGCCCCGAGCCTCGCCGACACAGACCTCACCGGAACCACCTCCGAGACCACGAATACCCACTTCGGAGGGTAGCGGGGGATCTCCCGTGACCCATAGCCTCCACCCGTTCCGGTGTTGCAGCGATCACAATGGCGTACACCGACCGAGTGCCGAAGTTCCGGAGGTATCCGTGTCCACCCCGTCGTCCACCCTCACGTCCAGCGCCGCCGCCCGAACGGCGAACCACACCCCGCTCAGCCCCCTGCGGTTCCTCGAACGATCGTCGTCCGTGTTCCCCGATCGCACCGCGATCATCCACGGCGACCGCCGCTACACGTACGCGCAGTTCGCCGACGAGGCACAGCGCTTCGCACGGGTTCTGCGCAGCCGCATCCAGCCCGGCGACCGGGTGGCGTTCCTGGCGCCGAACGTGCCGGAACTGCTCATCGCGCACTTCGCGGTGCCTCTCGCCGGTGGTGTGCTCATCGCGCTGAACTCACGGCTCGCCGGACCCGAGCTCGAGTACATCCTCGGCCACGCCGAGGCGTCGCTGCTGTTCGTCGACTCGGAGTTCGTCGGCTCGGTCGCAGGCGTCGCGGACCGCGTGCCGTCGCTGACCGAGGTCGTGGAGGTGCCGGATTCGACGGTTCCGTACCCGGACGTTCCGGCCGGGATCGTCACCGCCCGGTACGACGAGTTCCTCGCCGCCGCCGACGGCCTCGACAGCACCCCGTTGCACTGGGGCGTCGACGACGAGGAGCAGGTCATCACCCTGAACTACACCTCGGGCACCACCGGCAAGCCGAAGGGCGTGATGTACACGCACCGCGGCGCGTATCTCAATTCCTTCGGCGAGACATTCCACAACGGGTTCGACGGGAAGACGCAGTACCTGTGGACCCTGCCGATGTTCCACTGCAACGGGTGGTGCACGCCGTGGGCCGTCACGGCGGCCGGCGGTACGCACATCTGCCTGCGGGCCGTGCGGGCGGACGCGATCTGGGATGCCGTCGACAACCTCGGGGTCACCAACCTGTGCGGCGCTCCGGCAGTGTGCTCGACCATCGCCGAAGCCCCGCAGGCCCACCGGCTGGACCGGCCGCTGCGGATCACCACGGCGGGCGCGCCGCCGTCGCCGACGGTGATCGCACAGCTCGAGAAGATCGGCGTGACCGTGGTGCACGTGTACGGCCTGACCGAGGTCTACGGGCCGTACACGATCTGCGAGTACCAGGACTCGTGGGACGACAAACCCGCCGAGGAACGCGCGGCGCTGCTGTCGCGTCAGGGCGTGGGCATGCTGCAGGCGGAGAACGCCCGGGTCGTCGACGCGAACATGAACGACGTGCCCGCCGACGGGCAGACGATGGGCGAGATCGTGCTGCGCGGCAACAACGTCATGGCGGGCTACTTCAAGGATCCGGAAGCCACGGCGAAGGCGTTCGAGGGCGGCTGGTTCCACACCGGTGACCTGGGCGTGATGTACCCGGACGGCTACATCCAGCTCAAGGACCGCGCGAAGGACATCATCATCTCCGGCGGCGAGAACATCTCCACCGTGGAGGTCGAACAGGCCATCGTGAGCCATCCGGCGGTGCTGGACGTCGCGGTGGTGGGCGTGCCCGACGAGAAGTGGGGCGAGCGACCCAAGGCGTTCGTGATCCTGAAGAAGGACGAGACCGTCACGGCGGAGGAGCTCATCTCCTACACCCGCACGCTGCTCGCCGGGTACAAGGTGCCGCGGGAGATCGTGTTCCCGCTGGACCTGCCGCGCACGCCGACCGGCAAGATCCTCAAGTTCGAGCTGCGGGCCGCGCACTCGCCGCAGGCCTGAGGCCGTCCGCGCCGCCGGTCCGGCGGCGCGGCCGTTTCGACTTCGATGCGGCGGATTGGATACTGAGAACCATGGCACTCGGTCCCGACTCCGCCCGCCGCATCGACGCGACCGGCCCCGATCCCGCTCAGTTCCGGGTGCACGTGGTGACGCAGGCGATCCGCCTGTTCTCCGAGTACGGCTACGAGTCGACCACCGTCGAGCAGATCGCGTCGGCCGCGGGGGTGTCGCGCCGGACCTTCTTCCGGCAGTTCCGCTCGAAGGAGGACGTGATCTTCGCCGATCACGAGTCGCTGCTCGAGCAGGTCGCGCGGTACCTGTCGGGGCACTTCGCCGATCCGTGGGCGGCCACGGCCGAGGCCGCCGAGCTGGTGTTCGGGCACTTCCGGGACAAGCGGGAGCTCGCGGTGTGGCGGTACCGGGTGGTGCAGCGGGTGCCCGCGCTGCGCGAGCGGGAGCTGGTCACGACGTACCGCTACGAGCGGCTGTTCACCGACTACCTGCGTTCCGCGGTGCCGTCGGAGTCGGGGGTGCGGATCGTCAGCTTCGCGGCGGCGATGACCGCGACGCACAACTTCCTGTTGCGCGCGATGATCCGCGGCGACGAGTCCGCGACGGCGGAGGAACTGCGCCGCGCGCTGCTCGAGGTGCGACGCTCGTTCGGTGTCGCCCCGGGGCAGAGCGAGGCCCCCGGCGTCGCTGCCGCCGCGGACGAGCGGGCGATCACGGTCGTGACGTATCCGCCGGGCACCCCGCCGGCGGAGGTCGCCCGCCGGGTGCAGGCACAGCTCGAGGCGGCACCGGACTGACGCCGGGTGAACCTCCGACCCGCGCAACCATTGACTTGGCACTGAGTGCCGTGCTTCACTTGATGCAATTTCATGACGTCGCGCGCCCTACGTCCGATAGGGTGGATGCGACACCAACTCAGATACTGGCACTGCGTGCCGATAGGAGTCCGCCGTCATGGCCTTCAACCCGGAGTTCGGTCTGTTCAAGCTGAACGAGGAGCACGACGAGCTTCGCGCCGCGATCCGCGCGCTGGCCGAGAAGGAGATCGCGCCCTTCGCCAAGGACGTCGACGAGAACTCACGCTTCCCGCAGGAGGCGCTCGACGCCCTCAACAAGTCCGGCCTGAACGCGATCCACGTGCCGGCCGAGTTCGGTGGCGACGGCGCCGACTCCGTCGCCACCTGCATCGTCATCGAGGAGGTCGCCCGCGTATGCGGCTCGTCCTCGCTGATCCCCGCCGTGAACAAGCTCGGCACCATGGGACTGATCCTGTCCGGGTCCGACGAGCTCAAGGGCAAGGTGCTGCCCGACCTCGTCAAGGGTGAGATGGCGTCGTACGCCCTGTCCGAGCGTGAGGCCGGCTCCGACGCCGCGAGCATGCGCACCCGCGCCAAGGCCGACGGTGAGGACTGGATCCTCAACGGCTCGAAGTGCTGGATCACCAACGGCGGCAAGTCCAGCTGGTACACCGTCATGGCCGTGACCGACCCCGACAAGGGCGCCAACGGCATCTCCGCCTTCATGGTCCACAAGGACGACGAGGGCTTCGTGGTCGGCCCGAAGGAGAAGAAGCTCGGCATCAAGGGCTCCCCGACCGCCGAGCTGTACTTCGAGAACTGCCGCATCCCCGGCGACCGCATCATCGGCGAGCCCGGTACCGGCTTCAAGACCGCCCTCGCCACGCTCGACCACACCCGGCCCACCATCGGTGCGCAGGCCGTGGGCCTGGCGCAGGGCGCGCTCGACGCCGCGATCGCCTACACCAAGGACCGCAAGCAGTTCGGCAAGTCGATCTCCGACTTCCAGGGCGTGCAGTTCATGCTCGCCGACATGGCCATGAAGGTCGAGGCCGCCCGGCTGATGGTGTACACCTCCGCGGCACGCGCCGAGCGGGGCGAGCCGAACCTCGGCTTCATCTCCTCCGCGGCCAAGTGCTTCGCGTCCGACGTCGCGATGGAGGTCACCACCGACGCCGTGCAGCTGTTCGGCGGCGCCGGATACACCACCGACTTCCCGGTCGAGCGCATGATGCGCGACGCCAAGATCACCCAGATCTACGAGGGAACCAACCAGATCCAGCGGGTCGTCATGTCCCGCGCGCTGCTGCGCTGACCCTGCGGCAGTAAGTTCACCCTGGTCCAACCTTCGTAACGAGGAGAATCCCCGTGGCAGTGGAATTGATCGGCGTGGTCGGTGGCGGCACGATGGGTGCCGGCATCGCCGAGGTGTGCGCCAAGGCCGGCAGCGACGTCATCGTGCTCGAGACCAGCGAGGAGTTCGCCGAAGCGGCCCGCAAGCGCGTCGCCGGCTCGATCGGCAAGGGCGTCGCCCGCGGCAAGATCACGCAGGAGGAGGCCGACGCCGCCGTCGCGCGGGTCCGCGTCACTACCGACGTCTCCGACCTCGCCGACCGCGACCTCGTCATCGAGGCGGCGCCCGAGATCGAGTCGCTCAAGGTCGACATCTTCACCAAGCTCGACGCGGTCGTGAAGCCGTCCGGCATCCTGGCGACCAACACCTCGTCGCTGCCGGTGATCAAGATGGCCCAGGCGACGTCGCGTCCGGGTCGGGTCGTGGGTGTGCACTTCTTCAACCCGGTGCCGGTGATGCCGCTGGTGGAGATCATCTCGGCGCTCACCACCGAGGAGGAGACCGCGAACGCCGTCTTCGACTACGTGAAGAACACCCTCGGCAAGACGACGGTCCGCGCCGGCGACCGCGCCGGCTTCATCGTCAACGCGCTGCTGATCCCGTACCTGACCTCCGCCGTGCGGATGCTCGAGTCGGGCTATGCGACGAAGGAAGACATCGACGCCGCGATGAAGGGCGGCTGCGGCTACCCGATGGGCCCGCTCACCCTCATCGACACCGTCGGCCTCGACATCACGCTCAACGCCGCCCAGTCGCTGTACGACGAGTTCGCCGAGCCGCACTACGCGCCGCCGGCGCTGCTGCGCCGCATGGTCGACGCCGGCCGTCTCGGCCGCAAGACCGGCCAGGGCTTCTACAGCTACAACTGAGCCCCACAGCACGGACCCCCGTCGGATCTCCGGCGGGGGTCCGTGCTGTCGTCGTCCCCGCGCGGGGTAGTGCTGCATGCGCCCGTAAGTACCCGCGCGACAAGGTTTTGCGCGCGCAGGTGCACGCCCGGCTCTAGGCCGGCGGCGCTTCCTGCTGCGTCCCGGCGATGCGGTCCTCCATGCGCCGGTGCAGAGCGCCGATCCGCGAGTCGAGGTCGCGGGCACGCTCGGCCGCCACGCCCAGCTCGTCGAGCATCTCCGGCGGCAGGTGATCGGCGAATCCGGTGCGGAGCCGGGTCGCCACGAACTCCCACGATTCCATGATCCCGGTGCGGATCTGCACCTCGACGCGCACCGCACGCACACCGTCCGACCGTGTCACCGGGACCTCCACGACGAGGCACAGACCCCGGTACCCGTCGGGACCCGCGCGTCTGATGTAGTCCCGGGCCTCCACCACCCGCACGTCCCGCCGGACGGCGAGCAGATCCCGCAGCCGGTACACGTCGGCGTTCACTCCACACGTGATGCGGATTCCGGCGAGCTCGGACGACGCGGCGCCGGCCGTCCACGACTCGACGTGTTCGACCGGGTCGTAGCCGTGACGATCGACGAACTCGTCCCGCACGATTCCGATCTTGGTCCGCAGGTCCTCCAGGGCGAATCCGCCGGCTCTGCCGCCACCAGCCGGGTCCCGCCGGGGGCTGTCAGTCCGCTCGGGTCCGATCCCCGTCATCGCCAGCCTCCTCGACGCGCGTCGGCGACTCCGCCGGCCCTGCGCGACGACCGTCGCGCAGCACCTGCCGCAACGTCCGCGGCGATACCCCCGCCTCGCGGCGAGCCTTGCCGCGGGTGACGAGCACCCCGACGATCGCCACGACCCACACGGGATACTGCGCCAGCCAAGCGACCCGGAACGCCTCGAAGGTGTAGCCGCCGAGACGCTGCAGGATCACCCCCATCGCCTGGATCACCAGCAGGGACGCCAGGAATCCGCCGATGTTGACCATGCCCTGGGCGGTGCCGAGCGCGGTGCTCGGGTTGAACGTCCGCGCATAGTCGAATCCGATCATAGACCCGGGCCCGCCCACCGAGATGGTCACGATCAGGAGGACGAGCAGCCACATCGGGGCCGGCGCCGGCAGCAGCAGCACGACCGTCCACATCACCGCGTTGCTCACCATGATCGACAGCACCAGCCACGAGCGGTGCAGCGGGAACCGGCCGCTGAGGATCCCGAGCACCGGGCCGGCCGCGATCGCCGAGACCACGGAGAGGGTGAGCAGCGACCCGGCCGCCGCCGCGGACAGTCCCTGCGCCGACTGGAGATACGGCACGCCCCACAGCAACGCGAACGTGGTGATCGAGAATTGGGTCCCCATGTGGGTGAAGAACCCCAGCCGCGTCCCCGGCCGGCGCCACACCACCCCGATCTGCGCGAGCACCTGCCGCATCCCGGCAGCCTCGGTCCGCACCACCACGCCGGGCGGGGCATCGCGCACCACGGCCACGGCGAGCACGCACGCGAGCACACCGAGAGCCGCAGCACTCGCGAAGGCCGCGCTCCACCCCGCTCCGTTCAGGATCAGCACGAAGGGCAGCGCCGAGAGCACCTGCCCCAGCTGCCCGAGAATTCCCGTGAGCTGGGAGACCAGCGGCACCCGGCGCACGTCGAACCACACCGGTACCAGGCGCAGCACCGAGATGAACGTGAGCGCGTCGCCCGCGCCGACGAAGACCCGGGCCGCGTAGGCGGCGGGCAGGGATTCGGTGAACGCCAGCACCAGCTGCGCCGACGCCATGATCGCCGCACCCGAGGCGATCATCACCCGGGACCCGAACCGGTCGAGCAACACCCCGGCCGGGATCTGCATGCTCGCGTACACCACGATCTGCAGGACCACGAATCCGGAGAGCACGGCCGGAGTGATGTCGAAACGTTCGGTGGCCGCGAGACCGGACACGCCGAACGACGTGCGATGCATGACGGCCACGACATAGGCAAGGACACCGACACCCCAGACCCACCACACCCGTTTCATGATGAAACGACTTTACGTGGCGACGGGTCTACCGGCCGGTAGTCATTCGCGGCCCCACGACACCCAGGTCGGGTCCGCGGCCCGTCCACCGACGACGGTGTCGGCGAGGGCGTCGAGCCGGACGAGCTGCTCGTCGGTGAGCCGCACGTCGAGTGCGCCGGCGTTCTCGGTGACGCGTGCGGCGTAGCGGCTGCCCGGGATCGCGACCGACGGCAATCCGAACTGCCGTGCCTTGGCGTCGAGCCACGCCAGCGCCACCTGGGCGACGGTCGCCCCCGCCTCGTCGGCGACCGCGCGCACCGCGGCCCGCACCTGCAGGTTGGCGGGCAGCGCGTCGGCGTCGAACCGGGGGAAACGCCGGCGCAGATCCCGGTCGCCGATCTGTCCGGCGTCGAAGTCGTCGGTGAGCAGGCCCCGGCTGACCGGCGAGTACGGCACGAATCCGATGCCCAGCTCGGCGGCCGTGGGCACCACGTTCTTCTCGACGTCGCGGGAAACGATGCTCCATTCGGACTGGATCGCGGAGATCGGGTGCACGGCGTGCGCGCGCCGCAGCTCGTCGCCGGTGGCCTCGGACAGGCCGATGTGCCGGATCTTGCCGGCCTGCACCAGCTCGGCGAGGGCGCCGACGGTGTCCTCGACCGGCACGTTCGGGTCCACGCGATGCAGGTAGTACAGGTCCACGCTGTCCACCCCGAGCCGGCCCAGGGACTCGTCGATCGCCCGCTTCGCGTACTCGGGGCGGCCGTCGATACCGCGGTTGCCGGTCCCCAGCGCGCCGACCAGACCGAATTTGGTGGCCACCTGCACTTCGTCGCCGCGGTCCTCCAGCAGCTTCCCGACGACCCGCTCGCTGGTGCCGTCGCCGTAGACGTCGGCGGTGTCGACGAACGTGATGCCGAGATCGACCGCGTGGTGCAGCGTGGCGAGGGCCTCGTCGAGGTCGACCGGGCCGTAGGCGGGCGAGACGGACATCGCGCCGTAGCCCTGGGCACTGACGGTCAGACCGGGGGCGAGGGCGACGGTGGGGACGGGCATGAATTCTCCAGTGCATGTCGGACGAACGGGATGCGCGCCGGGTGCGCCCGCTCGATCCTTCCGAACATCGGCATCCGGCGCACGTCCGGGGAAACCCGGTGCCGTCGCCACCACCCGCCTACGCTGAGTCCATGTCGTACGACTGGCTCGAATTGCAGCGCATCGCCCGGCAGGGTTTCGAGAACCGGCTCTCGGCGGTCACCGACTGGTCCGCCCCCACCCCCGACACCGAATGGGACGTCGCCACGCTGGTCCGGCACGTGGTGGACGAGCAACGGTGGGTGCCGCCCCTCCTCGCCGGGAAGACGATCGCCGAGGCGGAGGCCGATCTCCTCCCCCTCGGCGACGACCTGCCGGCCGAGTGGGACCGGCACGCGGTCGACGCGTCCGTCGCGTGGGCGTCCACCGATCCGGACAGACAGGTGCACCTGTCGTACGGAATGGTTCCCGCGCGGGACTATCTGCGACAGCAGGTGAGCGACATCGCGATCCACACCTGGGATCTGGCACGGGCCGTGGGCGCCGACGAGACCCTCGACCCCGATCTGGTGGCGGCGGTGTGGGAGGACCTGCAACCGCAGCGCGACATGCTGGGTGCGAGCGGGCTGTTCGCGCCGCCCGTCCCGATGCCGGACGACGCGCCCCTGCAGGACCGGTTGCTGGCGCTGACCGGACGCGACCCGCGGGGAGCAGCGCGATGACACCCGAGGCGAGCGGTGTGACCGAGCCGGACGTCAAGCCGCGCAGCCGCGACGTCACCGACGGGCTGGAGAAGACCGCCGCGCGCGGCATGCTCCGTGCCGTCGGCATGGGCGACGACGACTGGGACAAGCCGCAGATCGGGGTGGCCTCGTCGTGGAACGAGATCACCCCGTGCAACCTGTCGCTGGATCGGCTGGCGCAGGCGGTCAAGGACGGCGTGCACGCCGCCGGCGGCTACCCGCTCGAGTTCGGCACGATCTCCGTCTCCGACGGCATTTCGATGGGCCACGAGGGGATGCACTTCTCGCTCGTCTCACGCGAGGTGATCGCCGACAGCGTGGAGACCGTCATGCAGGCGGAACGGCTCGACGGGTCGGTGCTGCTCGCCGGATGCGACAAGTCCCTGCCCGGGATGCTGATGGCCGCCGCGCGTCTCGACCTCGCGGCCGTCTTCCTCTATGCGGGATCGATCCTGCCGGGCGTCGCGAAGCTGTCCGACGGCTCCGAACGCGACGTGACGATCATCGACGCCTTCGAAGCGGTCGGCGCATGCGCCCGGGGACTGATGAGCCGGGAGGACGTCGACGCGATCGAGCGGGCCATCTGCCCCGGCGAGGGCGCGTGTGGCGGCATGTACACGGCGAACACGATGGCGAGCGCAGCCGAGGCGCTCGGTATGTCGCTGCCGGGCAGCGCGGCCCCGCCGGCGACGGACCGCCGTCGCGACGGATACGCCCGCCGCAGCGGCCAGGCCGTGGTGAACCTGCTGCGCCGCGGCATCACCGCCTCCGACATCCTCACCAAGGAGGCGTTCGAGAACGCGATCGCCGTCGTGATGGCGTTCGGCGGGTCGACCAACGCGGTGTTGCATCTGCTGGCGATCGCGCACGAGGCGCGGGTCGAGCTGACGCTGGACGACTTCTCCCGCATCGGTGCCCGGGTTCCGCATCTGGCCGACGTCAAGCCGTTCGGCCGGCACGTGATGAAGGATGTCGACCACATCGGCGGAGTCCCGGTGATCATGAAGGCCCTGCTCGACGCGGGCCTGCTGCACGGCGACTGCCTCACCGTCACGGGGCGGACCGTCGCCGAGAACCTGGCCGAGATCGCCCCGCCCGATCCGGACGGAAAGGTGCTGCGCGCACTGGGCGAGCCCATCCATCCCACGGGTGGCATCACGATCTTGAAGGGCAGTCTCGCGCCGGGCGGAGCGGTGGTGAAGTCCGCCGGATTCGACGAGTCGGTGTTCGAGGGCACCGCCCGGGTCTTCGAGCGCGAGCGGGCGGCGATGGACGCCCTCGAGGACGGCACGATCACGGCGGGCGACGTGGTGGTGATCCGGTACGAAGGCCCGAAGGGCGGGCCGGGAATGCGGGAGATGCTCGCCATCACGGGCGCGATCAAGGGCGCCGGACTCGGGAAGGACGTGCTGCTGCTCACCGACGGCCGGTTCTCCGGCGGCACGACGGGGCTGTGCGTCGGGCACGTGGCGCCGGAAGCCGTGGACGGCGGTCCGATCGCGTTCGTCCGCGACGGCGACCCGATCCGGCTGGACGTCGCGAACGGCACCCTGGACGTACTGGTCGACGAGGACGAACTCGCGTCCCGCCGGCAGGGGTGGGAACCGCTGCCTCCCCGGTACACCCGCGGGGTGCTGGCCAAGTACACGAAGCTCGTCGGGTCGGCGTCGGGCGGGGCGGTCTGCGGCTGAGATGCGGGCCCCGGACAGGGGCCCGCATCCGGGTGCATGTCAGATGGGGCGGTAACCCGCGCCGACGCCGCCGCGGGCGTCGACGTCCCCGAGGATCGTGACGAAGTTGGTGCCGACCTCCGGGCCGACGCACGGGGTGAGCAGGTACGCGTTGACCATGGCGACGAGGGTCGTGCCGACGACCAACGGCGCGCCGGAGTCGCCCTCGACGACGCACACCTGCGTCCAGGTCTCCTGGGAATTGAACACGTCACCCCAGACCACACCGCACGTGTTGCCGGTGGTGCGGCCCTCCTTGCAGGCCACGTTGGGGAATCCCACGGGGGTGCCGACGCCGGTGATGGTGACGTTGCCGACCCGGTTCACCGGTGCGACCCGGCTGCGGTCGAACTCGATGACCGAGTAGTCGAGCACCTCGTTGGTGCCGACGATCCGGCCGAGGACCCCGGCCCCGCGGTCCATCTCGGACTTCACGGTCGTTCCGGGGCCGCCGCAGTGTCCGGCGGTGAAGCCGACGAGCCGGCCGGCCCGGTCGTTGCCGATCGTGGTGAGCGTGCAGTCGAACATGTCCTCGGAACCGTTGCCGAGCGTGATGCCCGAGCCACCCCCGAGCGGAACCGGCGGTGCCGCGACCGCGACCCCCGTCCCCCCTGCCAGCAGTGCGACACCCGCGACGATCGCCATCGCAACGCGCTTGAACATGAGCCCTCCCGCCCGGCCGGTTCCGGCCGCATCAGCCGATCAGCCTACCCGGTCGAGCCCGACCCCAGGCTCTCCAACGCCTTTCTGGCCGCCTCGAGTTCACGGCTGAGCTGCGCGACGCGTTCCTCCGCCGCCTGACGCGCCGCGTCGATCACGGACCGGACCGCCTCGACGGCCGCCTCGTCGCCGAGTTCGAGCACCGCGCGCTCGACGGCGTCGGGACTGACGGGATTGGCCTTGCTCAGACGTCGGGTGCCCTGCGCGACACCGACGGTCCACTCCTGGTCCGGATCGATCGTGATGGTGACGGTCACCCCCGGCTGCTTCTTGGCCCGGCGCGGCGCCGCCTTGGGCTTCGCGGTTGCGCCGGTCTGCGGTTCGGGTGCGGTGGGCGGCACGGCGGGGGTCTCCTTCGGGGCGGGCGTGGGTGCCGGGGACGACGAGCTCTTCGGGGCGGGACCGCGGGAGGTCCCCGATGCCGCGGGCTGCGCGGCGGTGCGCGGGGTGGAGTGCGCAGTGGTGGAGCGCGCAGTGGTGGAGCGCGCAGTGGTGGAGCGCGGGGCGGGTCGATCCGCGGTCTTGCGGGCCGGCTCCTTCGTCAGGCGCAGTTCCTCGGCCTCGAAGGGCAGTTCGTCGTCGACGCCTTTGGGCCGGACGGTGAGGGTGCGGCCCGCCACCGACACCGCCCGGGCCGACGCGCCCGGCGCGATGCCCAGGCTCGGGATGCCCTCGATGAGATAGACGGTGGCACGGCGACCGTTCGCGATGGCGGCGGTCAGCTCGGCGAGCTGCTCGTCGGTGAGGTGATCCGGGCCGGTTGCGCCGGCTCGTCTGCGGGGCGGCATGCGCGTCCTTTCGTGCTGGGGGTGCAGGAGGCGCGATCACTGTCGCACACAGGTGCGACACTCTCGCGAATTCGTTGCGCACCCGAACCGTGGTGAGCAATGCTGGGTCGGCCGGTCACCTTCGGCGGCCGGGAAGGAGCGACGTGAGCGCGTCGGAGCAACCGGAGCTCGGGAACGAGCTCCTGCAGGCCGTGCAGGCCGAACTCGAGCGGACCCTGCTCGGTGGCGAACGCCGCTACACCCAGAAGGAGAGCGCCGCCCTGGCCGGGGTGGACTACGAACGCGCCCAACGACTCTGGCAGGCGCTGGGGTTCACCGTGGATCCGGACCCGGACGCGCGGACGTTCACGGACGGTGACGTCGCGGCTCTGCGCAACATCGACGCCATCGTGGGCAGCGGCGCCCTGCACCCCGACCTCGAGCTCGCGGCTGCGCGGTCGCTGGGGCAGTCCATGTCCCGGCTGGCCGAGTGGGAGGTGACGTTGATGAACACCCACATCCTGGACCGGCTCGAGACCGAGTACACCGGAGCCTCCCCGTCCGAGGAGGAGATCCGGTCGTTCGTCGACGGACTGCTGCAACAGGTCCTGCCGCTCACCGAGAACCTGCAGCTGTACGTGTGGCGACGGCACCTGGTCGCGACGACCGGACGCAACGTGGTGCGGGCCGGGGGCGAGTCGGCGGGCCGGGTGCTGGTCGTCGGCTTCGCCGACATGGTGGGGTACACCCGCCTGACCCGCCGGATCGACGCCGACGAACTCAACGATCTGCTCGAGGACTTCGAGTCGACCGCGACGGGCATCGTGACCCAGGGTGGGGGCTGGGTGATCAAGACCGTGGGCGACGAGGTGATGTTCGCCGCCGAAGACCCGGTGGACGCGGCCCGGATCGCGCTCGCGCTGCAGGAGTCGTCGAGCTCGCGGCCCGACGCCCCGGAACTGCGGGTGGGCATGGCGCAGGGCCCGGTCCTGGCCCGGTTCGGGGACATGTTCGGCTCGGCGGTCAACATCGCGGCACGACTGACCGGCGCCGCGCGACCGGGGACGGTGCTGATCGACTCGACCCTGGCCGGCGTGCTCGAGGGCGACGAGCACTTCCGGTTGCGCCCCCTGCGCGCGCTGCGGGTCAAGGATTTCCACCGGTTGCGTCCCTCGGTGCTGCGGCCGGCCCAGGACTGAGACGCCGGCACCGGGGCAGTCGGAGAACGTCGACTGTCCTGTCGCGCGCTCCGGCGGCGGCAGGGTGACACTCGATTGCGTACCAGTGGCGCGGCTGCCGATCAGCGGCGCCGGGACTTGCGTGCAGCGGTGCTGCGCCGGCCCGAAGTCCGGGGTCACCGTCCCGACCTACCCGCAACCCCTCCCCCTCGGGGTAGCGATTTGCACCCTGGGGTTCCTACTGCAGGTAGCGGTTCCGGCAGATCGTGGTAGGCGATCAGCTGCACATCCGACGACGCGTGACAACGGAGGAATTTCGGGTAGGTCCGGCGACTCGGGGCCCACCCTCCCGCCCCACCCCGGGTCGCCCCGGCACACCCGCGGTGGTGACCGAGCCGACCAGCGATATCCGCAGGGAGCGGCAAGCACCCGAGGGACCGGAGTCCCGGAAAGAGCACACGATGGTAGCGAGCGATCGAAGTCATGGACGCGAACAGCGCCGAGTAGTCGACTATCTGGTCGAGGCCGTGGCCGCGCTGGGCGTGCGGAACATCTTCGGGGTGGACGGCGCCAACATCGAGGACCTCTACGATGCGGTCTTCGATGCCGACGTGGACGTCACCGGAGTGGTGGCCAAGCACGAGTTCTCCGCGGCCACCATGGCCGACGGGTACGCCCGCTCGACGAGCGGGCTCGGCGTCGTCGCCGCAACATCGGGCGGTGGCGCGATGAACCTGGTCGCCGGGCTGGCCGAGTCCTACACCTCGCGGGTACCGGTGCTGGCCTTGGTCGGCCAGCCACCGACCGCGTCGGAGGGCGAGGGGGCATTCCAGGATTCCAGCGGCCGAGCGGGTTCGATCGACGCGGCGCGGTTGTTCTTCGAGATCTCCCGCTACTGCGCGCGGATCGACCAGCCCGAGGACATCGCCGAGCACCTGGAGCGAGCGGTGTCCTCGGCGCTGCAGGGCGGTCCGGCGGTGTTGCTGTTGCCCAAAGACATTCAGCAAGCATCCGTGACGGTGTCCCGGTTCACCCCGCCGACACCCCAGGTGGTTCACGATCACGTCGGGCTGGCCCGGATCGCCGAGATGGTCGCCGCGGCCCGACGAACAGGCAAGATCGTGCTCGTCGTCGGTGACCAGGTTGCGCGCAACGACGCCCGTGCGCAGGTGCGAGAATTGGCCGTCGCGTTGGATGCGGCGGTCGGAGTCGCACCGGATGCGAAGGACTGCTACGCCGCCGACGAGCACGGATTCTGCGGGGTCGCGGGCACGATGGGCCACGCCGAACTCGTCGACGCCGTGGAGCATTCGGCGTTGTGCCTGTTGGTGGGCACCCGGATGCCGATGACCGCGCGGGCCGGACTCGACGGTGCGCTGGCCGGGGTGCCGGTGGCCAGCATCGGTGCCGAACCACCCTATCCGCCCACAGTGCACGCGGTGAGCAGGGACCTCCGGTCGACACTGGCCGAGCTCGCGGCGATGTTCGAGGCCGACGGCGAACCGGAACCGGTAGGCCCGCAGGCCCTGACGACGCTGGAGGTGCCGGACTCCTCGGGGCCGGGGCTGCGCTACCGCGAGGCAGTGGAGGCGATCTCGGCGATGCTGCCGGCGGGATCGGACGTGTTCGCCGATGCCGGGAACACGGGCGCATCCGTGGTGCATCATCTGCCGGTGCCGCGGGGCGGGCGGTTCGTGGTCGCCCTCGGGATGGGTGGCATGGGCTACAGTTTCGGCGCGGGGATCGGTTCGGCGTTCGCGCGGAACAGAAGGACGTTCGTCATCGCCGGTGACGGCGCGTTCTTCATGCACGGCCTGGAGATGCACACCGCGATCGAGCACGACCTGCCGGTGACTTTCATCGTGTTCAACAACAACGCGCACGCCATGTGCGTGACCCGCGAGCAACTGTTCTACCGCGACCGATACAGCTTCAACCGCTTCCGGCCGACTCTGCTCGGCGAGGGCATCGCGGCGATGTTCCCGACGCTGCCGGCATTCGCCGCCCGAAACGTCAGCGAGCTGACCGACGCGCTGGCACACAGTGCACACGCCGAAGGCCCGTCCTTCATTGCGGTGGACTGCGATCCCGACGAGATACCACCGTTCCTGCCGTTCCTGACCCGACCTTGATTCCAGGAGACAAGTCATGACCATCAGCCTTCCCGCCCTGAGCGACATCGCCGAGGATTCGATCCCCGGTGTGATGCGGATCGAGAATTCCGACAAGGATGCCACCACACCGATCATCATGGACATGCTGCGGTCGGTGTACCCCCACGAGCAGGTGTTCGGCCAGTTCTGTCCGATCAACGCCTACATCGCGGCACCGCCGCGTGAGGTGTACGAGTACCTGGCGGACACCCGATGCCTGGAGGAGTGGACCTACAGCCTGCGCGGGTTCACCGAGACCGACGAGCCCGGGCTGTGGCTCTCTTACGACCGGCTCGGCGACCAGACGAAATGCTTTGTCCGCACCGTCGCGAACCCCGACGCGATGACGGTGGACTACCACTGCGCCTGGGACCAGGGCCGACACCTGTGGATGATCTATCTGATGCGGGTGGTCGACGCGGAAGTGGTGCTGAACACCCCCGGATCGGTGGTGCTGTGGACCAACTGCCACCACCCGTTCTACGACGAGAACCCCTACCCGGAGACGGCGCCGGCGAACCGCCCGGTGTGGGTCGGCGACTTCTGGGACATGTTCTCCGCCGGACACCAGTTGGAAATGGACAACCTCAAGGCCATCTGCGAGTACCGCGCCGCACATGGTCTTCCGATCAAGCCGGAGTGGATGAAATGAGCATGACAGCGCACGCGCCGACGACAGCGTCCCTGCCTGCGGTCAGCCTGATCGACGTTGCCGGCTATCTACCGGAGAACCGAGTTCCCACCGAGTATTTCACCCAGTTCTCACGTTCGGACCGGATGGCGAAGAACGTCATGTTCCGCGCACCGAGGTATCGGCACCACGTGGCCCGTGACGAGACCGCGGTGGACATGGTGGAGCGGGCGGTCGCGCCGCTGATCGACAGACACGGCCCGGACACAATTTCCAACGTGGATGTGCTGCTCACCCACACCCAACTGCCCGACAACCCGGTGCTCGGCTGCGGCCCGGAGGTCGCCCGGCGGTTGGGGCTGCGCCCGGACTGGGTGATCGACGTGCACAACGGCGGCTGCGCATCGTTCGTGCACATGATGGCACTCGCCCGGACCATCCTGCGCAGCACCGACGCGACCACGGCATTGATCGCCACGGTTCAGAACAGTGCGGGACAGGTCTTCACCCAGACCGAGATCCGCGGGCTGGCGCACGCCTCGGTCCCCGGCGACGGCTGCGGGGTCGGCCTGCTGACCAAATCCGACGACGCGCCGATCCTGGGCATCGACTGCCGCACCTACCCGGAGTTCGGTGGGGACATGACCTTCGAAACAGTCCCGGTCTCCGACCGCAAGTACTGGGAATCGGGACCCGGCCAGGTGTGCGTGGGATTCACCGAGTCCAAGATCACCAAGGTGTTCGCCCGCGGCAACCGGCTGGTTCCGGAGGTGTCGCTGGCGGTGTGCGATCGGATCGGGGTGCAGTCCGGCGAGATCGACACCTTCGTCACCAACCAACCCAATCGGCTGTTCCTGCGGAACTGGCGCGAGGCCATGCAGCTGCCCCCGGAAAAGCACCCGGACACCTTCGACGAGTGCGGAAACCTGTTCGGCGCCGGGATCCCGGTGACGCTGGACACCGCCAATCGGGAGGGGCGCATCGGCAACGGATCGTTGGTGCTGCTGGCCGGATTCGCCCACGCCGGCGACTTCGCCGGTGCCGCCGCCGTCCGATGGGGAGCGGGGCCGACACCATGACCGGCAAGACCACAGAGATGACGACACCAGTGGCGGGTGGCGGGAGTCGACCGGCACGCCACTTCGAGCTCGGGCTGAGCGAAAACCCGTTCCCCCCATTACCGTCCGTGCTGGCGGCGCTGCACGAACAGATGGCCCAGGCCAATCGGTATCCGGAGTTCCTGCCACAGCGGCTACCGCAGATCGTCGCCGAACGACTCGGCGTGGATCCCCCGCAGGTGGTGGTCGGCGCGGGCGCCACCGGGGTCGCGATGCAGATCATGCAGGCCGTGCTGGGCGACGGCGAAACCATGGCGTTCGCGACGCCCACGTTCGACGGCTACCCGATCATGGCCGACATGATGGGGGTCGAAGCGGTGACGGTGCCGCTGGACCGGGCGGGGCGGCAGGATCTGGGCGCCCTGAGCGAGATCGTCGACGACCGGACCGGGCTGGTAGTGGTGTGCCGCCCACACAACCCGACCGGCACTCTGGTCTCCGCGGTCGACCTGGAGGTGTTCCTCGCCTCGATCCCGCCGCGGGTGGTGGTGATCCTCGACGAGGCCTACGTCGAGTTCGTCGACGACGTCGATGCGGTCGACGTGCTCGGCCTCGTTCGTCGCTACCCCAATGTGCTCGTGTTACGGACGTTTTCGAAGGCGTTCGGACTGGCCGGGCTGCGCATCGGGTACGCCTTCGGGGGACGCGAGTTGGCGGCACGGGTGCGGCGCTGGCAGCTACCGTTCGGAATGAGTTGTGCGGCGGTGGCGGCGGTCACCGCCTCCTACGCGGCAGAGGACGAACTGCGAGCCCGGGTCACGCGGATCACCGCCGAGCGCGAGCTGCTGCGGGACGCGTTGCGGCAGAACGGGGTGCAGGTGCCCCGCAGCCACGCCAATTTCCTCTTCCTGGGCGGGCCGCACACCGCACCGGCGCTGCAGCGCGCCGGCATCGTGGCCAAGTCCTACGCCGACGGCAGTGCCCGCATCGCGGTGGGCGACCGCGCTGCCGGCCGCGCGGTGCTGCGGACACTGCGGAAGCTGTGAGGTCCGCGTATGTCCACGATGCGGCCGCGCGCTGCGCGGATCCGTGCGGCCGGACGCGGAGCCGTTCGCACCGTCACCGCCGGCGCCGATCCCGATCGATACTTCCGGTGGCGGCGGGACCGTGACGGCGACCCGTTCGAGGTCCGGTTTCCCGGCTTTGCACCGATCCTGTTCACCGGCCATCCCGAGGGTGCCCGCGACATCTTCCGTGCGCCCGTCGATCTGGTCGAACCCCCGACACCGAATCCGATCGCGCCGATGGTCGGGGATTCGTCGCTGATTCTGATATCCGGAGAGCGGCACC
This sequence comes from Rhodococcus sp. GXMU-t2271, assembly GCF_041414735.1. Classification (NCBI taxonomy): domain Bacteria; kingdom Bacillati; phylum Actinomycetota; class Actinomycetes; order Mycobacteriales; family Nocardiaceae; genus Rhodococcus; species Rhodococcus sp. GXMU-t2271. Next base: position 9,184 of record NZ_JAUIZP010000001.1, on the reverse strand, counting down.
GCCGGGAACGGAAATTGCTGACCCCGCCGTTGCACGGGGAACGGATGCGGGCGTACGGCGAGATCATCCGCAATTCGACGCTGGACGAGATCGCCGGCTGGATTCCGGGACGCACCGTCGACTCGCGGGCTGCCCTGCGGGCCATCACCCTGCGCGTGATCCTGGAGGCAGTGTTCGGGCTCTCCGACGCCGACAGGTCGGCCGCATACACGCGGGTGGTCGCCGACTTCCTCGCCGCCTATACCGGTCCGCTGATGCTGGTTCCGCTGCTGCGCCACGGCATGTTCGGACGCGCCCCCTGGGACCGGTTCGTCCGCGCCCGCGACGAGTTCGATGCGCTGCTGACCGAAGACATCGCGCGCCGGCGCGCCGGACCCGAGGACGGCCGGCCGGACATCCTGAGCATGTTGCTCACCGCCACCTACGACGACGGGTCACGGATGGACGATGCCGAACTGCGCGAGGAACTGCGCACATTGCTGGTCGCCGGCCACGAGACCACCGCGACCTCGGTGTGCTGGGCGTTGTTCCACCTGCACCGCCACCCCGACGTCCGCGCGCGGGTGATGGCCGAGGTGCGGAACCTGGGCTCGACGGCCACACCCGAGCAACTCGCGCGATTGCCATACCTCACCGCGGTGTGCAACGAGACGCTGCGGTTGCATCCGCCGGTGCCGATCGTGCTGCGTCGGCTGACCGGGCCGCTGCACGTGCGTGGCGTCCCGGTAGCCCCGGGCGCGACGGTCGGTATCGCCTTGCCGCTTCTGCATTCGCATCCGGGCGTCTGGGAGCGGCCCGACCGGTTCGATCCCGGGCGCTTCGTCGGACGGCGCTACAGCCCGTTCGAGTTCGCACCGTTCGGCGGGGCGCATCGGCGGTGCATCGGGTCCGCTCTGGCGGACTACGAGATGCCGATCGTGCTGGCGACCATCCTGTCGCGGGTCCGGCTGGCCCTGCCGGAACGGGACCGACGCCGTCGACCGCCGGTGTCGGTCCCGCACAACATCGCCACCGGACCGCGCCGGCCGATCATGCTCGACGTGTTGGGCCCGCGGCATGCGCAGGACCGTTCGGTCCGACGACCGGTTCCCCGTGGTACGGCGCCATGCTGACACGGCTCGCTACCCGCATCGTCGACCATCCGCGCCGAGTTCTCGCCATCGCGCTGACGTTCATGGTGCTCGCCGGCGTACTCGGCACCGGGGTCTCCGCCGAACTGAAGGTCGGCGGTTTCAACGACCCCGATTCGGAGTCGTCCCTGGCCGAAAGCTTCCTCGACGAGCGCTTCGGCGGCTCGACACCGAACCTGATACTTCAGGTCACCGCCCGCTCCGGCGACGTGAACAATCCTGAGGTGATGGTGGCGGCGCAGCGGCTCGAGCGGCGGATCGCGGCGGAGCCGGAAGTGACCGTGGTCGGCTCCTACTGGACCACGCAGCTGCCGGATCTGCGCAGCGCCGACAGCCGGTCGGCGCTGGTGCTGTTGCACGTCGGCGGCAGCGCGGAACAGGCTGCACGGCACACCTCGGCGATCCTCGCGGCGCTGCCCGCCGAGGACCCGGCGGTGCGGGTGGCGGCCGGGGGCAGGCTGGGGCTGACCGACGCCCTCGAGACCCAGGTGGCACAGGACCTGAAGTTGGCCGAATCGATCGCGCTGCCTGCGACGCTGCTGTTGCTGATCGTCGCGTTCGGCAGCGTGGTGGCGGCGCTGCTGCCGCTGAGCCTGGGCGTGATCTCGATTCTGGCGACGATGCTGGTGCTGTTCGTGCTGGCCAAGATGACCGACGTGTCCGTCTACGCCCTGACTGTGGCCACGGCGTTCGGACTCGGCCTGGCTATCGACTTCGGGTTGCTGCTGGTGTCCCGGTTCCGTGAGGAGCGGGCCGCTGGAAAACTGCCGCGGGAAGCGGTGATCGAGTCGGTCGCGACGGCCGGCCGCACCATCTTGTTCAGCGCGGCCACCGTGACGGTGGCGATGGGTGGAATGCTCGTGTTCCCCCTCTACTTCCTGCGGTCGGTCGGGCTCGCGGCGATGGTGGTGGTGGGGACGGCGGCGGTGAGCGCGGTGGTGGTGCTGCCGGCGATCCTGGCATTGCTCGGTGGGCGAATCGACTCGTTGACGGTGCGGCGCCGCCGCGACCGTCTGGCGACGGATTCGCCGTTCTGGCGTCGCACCGCGGCGGCAGTGATGCGCCGACCGGTACGGGCCGCACTGCCGGTGCTGGTGCTGTTGCTGTTGCTGGGCACCCCAGCCCTGCATGCGCAGTTCGCAACCCCGGACGCGCGGGCCCTGCCGGCGGATTCGCCCGCGCGTGAGGTCACTACCGCGATCCGGGACGACTACGCCGCCGACAGCTCGGACGCGACGACCGTGGTAGCGCGCGACGACGCGGCGGCGCTCGAGCGAGTGGCCCGTGAGGTGTCCGCGCTCGACGAGGTGGCCCGGGTGGACGGCGCGTTCGGCCGCTACCGACACGGGATGCCGGTGGCCGGCCCGGGCCCGCACAGCGCGCGCTTCACCGCCGGCGACGCCGGGTACATCCTGGTCGAACCGACGGCGGAGGCACACTCGGAAGCGGCCCAGGACCTGGTGCGCCGGATCCGGACGCTGCCGACAGTGACCGAGAACCACTTCGCCGTCGGTGGTCCGACGGCGACGCTAATCGACAGCAATTCCGCAATCACCGCGCGGCTGCCGTTGGCGCTGACACTGCTGGCCGCGTCGACCTTCGTGCTGTTGTTCCTGTTCACCGGCAGCGTGATCGTGCCGATCAAGGCGCTGCTGCTCAACGTGTGCGTGCTCGTCGCGGTGACCGGGGTGATGGTGTTGTTGTTCCAGGACGGGCACCTGACCGCGATCACCGGCGTGACACCCGCACCACTGACCATCGGCATGGTGGTGCTGGTGTGCTGCATCGCCTTCAGTCTGTCGGTGGACTACGAGATCTTCCTGCTGAGCCGGATCAAGGAGGCGCGCGACGGTGGGGCGAGTCTCACCGAGGCGACCATCGACGGCCTGGGTCGCGTCGGGCGGATCGTGAGCAGCGCCGCCGCCCTGCTCTCCGTGACCTTGCTGTCCTTCTCGACCGGGCTGTCGTTCCTGCAGATGTTCGGGATCGGCACCGCTCTCGCCGTGTTGATCGACGCCACCCTCGTGCGCGGTGTGCTGGTGCCGGCATTCATGCAAGTGGCCGGCGAATACAACTGGTGGGCACCGGGACCGCTGCGCCGGCTGCATGCGCGGATCGGGCTGGACGAGTCCCTGCGAGAATCGGCTCTCGCTGGGCCGCAGTCGATGCGCTGACTGTGCGCGTCGACGGCGGGCGTGGAAGAGCCACCGGCAGGGACCGCCCAGTCGCAGTGCCGAACAGCGTCGCCCTTACCACCGTGACCGAGAACGCGCCTCGCGCCGTGGTGGCCGCCCCGAGCCGATCCATCTGCTCGACCCGCCGGTGCCCACACCCGCGCCGGTGTGCCGCGTGTCGACAACGCCTTCTCCTTCCCCGACCTGGTGTCGGCGGTGTAGCCCGGCCCGGCGAGGCCGTCATGCGCGAGGGCGCCGCGATCGCCGATGCCACGGATGCCTCACCCGCCCCACCTCGACAGGTTCCACGCGGCAGCATGCCCTCGCCCGGTCCGCGACCACCGGCACGGTTCGTGCCGACCCACCCGCAAGCACCCCCCGGGGGGTGGGAATTGGCACCCTGGGGTGCCTACCGCAGGTAGCGGTCCCGGCAGATTGTGGTAGGCGATCAGCTGCGCAGTCGACGGAGCTCGACGATGCAGAAGATTCCGGTGAGCCCGGCGCTTGCGCGGCTGACCCAGCCCCCACACAGGGTCTCGACTGCGCGGTGTACCACCGAAAACCCCGGGCTCGATACCCGATTGCCGCCAGGAGCCGAAGATGAATCCGCTTGCATCCCTCGAATCGAACGACCGGTCGATCACGATCGAGTTCGGCGAACTGCACCACGAAATCGACAACATCGACGCCGAAATCCTTGCGGCGATCGTGCGGCGCACGGAGCTTGCTCGGAGGGTTGCCGCAGCCGAGCGAGTCTGCGGCAGCACCGGCACCCGGTACAAACGCGACCTCGCGGTGATCCACCGCTTCGGAGCGCTCGGGAAGCAAGGCCACTTGCTCGGCGGTCTGCTGATCCGGCTGGCACATTCCACAACCACTGCTGAACCTGCCCCCCAGATCCGACCAGAGGAGGGTTTCTCATGAGAAACCTCCGACTCGGAAACACCCGAGGTGCCGGGCCGGTAGCTGCGGCGGCAGCGCTCATGCTGCTGGCCGTCGGCCCGGCGTCCGCGACTCCGCCGGTCGCCACACCCGAGCCCGGCGGGATCATCCGTATGGACCTGGCTCCGGGAGAAACGTGGGAGTGCGAGGGGTGGAGTCTCGAGCCGCCGTACCTGCAGGTGATACCGGACTTCTACAAGTTCGAGACCGGACCGAACCCGATGTTCTTCCGATACACCCCCGGCACCCGAGTGTTCATCCAGTGCATCGGCACGGGTGCGCCGTACTACTACGTCGGCCCCGTAGTGACCGCCATCCCGTAGAGCGCGCCGGGCACTGTCGACCTCGCTGAAAGCGGCTCGTTCCGACCGGATCGTGCCGGTCACGAGCTGTCCCGGAACCGGCAAGCAGTGCGATCACCTCGGACCCGCTCGCTGCCGCGGTCGTCGCCGAACCCGACGGTCCACGCGGACCCGAGCTCGAGGTGGTTGCTCGCGATGCATTCCTGCACGGAATGCAGCAGGTGAGCTGGGCGCGCGGGGTGGTGGTGCCGGCCGGAGCGGTGTGGTGTGCGTGGCGGGCGGCCACGACCTGTTGTGTGTCGACGGCTGTCGCGGTAACCTCGGATTAACAGTTACCAGTCGTCACACTAAAAGGTGGAGACATGACCGCATCGCTCACCCGCCCGTCGGAAGCCGAGAGCAAGGGCTTCGTCCCCGGCGTCCCGCTGTCCGAGCGCGAGGAGACGGCGCAGCGCCTGCTCGCCTCGTCGGCCCGCAAGTCCTACGACCCGACGGTGGAGGTCGACTGGGAGGCCCCCGTCCCCACCGACAAGTACGGCATGACCCCCGAGTGGAGCACGCTGTACGGCACCGCGCTGTGGGACGAGATGACCGAGGAACAGCGCATCGAACTGACCAAGCACGAGGCCGCGAGCGTCTCGAGCGTGGGCTTGTGGTTCGAGATCCTGCTCATGCAGATGCTGCTGCGCGACGTCTACAACCGTGACAAGCACTCCCGCCACGTCCAGTTCGCCCTGACCGAGGTCGCCGACGAGTGCCGCCACTCCGTCATGTTCGGCCGGGCCGGGGAACGCCTCGGCATGCCGGACTACGGCCCGGCCCGCTACATCCACCGCCTCGGCCGGGTGTGGGGCGGGTTCTTCCGGGGTGCCAACGCCTACGCGAGCGTCATGGCCGCGGAGGAGATCCTGGACATGATGCAGCGCGACTTCATGCGCGACGAACGCGTCCAGCCGGTCACCCGCACGGTCAGCAAGATCCACGTCCTCGAAGAGGCCCGGCACATCCGGTTCGCCCGCGAGGAGGTCGCCCGCCGGCTGGCCGGGGCGAGCCGCGCCCGCCTGCAGTTCGAGCGGATCAACACCGCGGTGACCGTGTACTTCGTGGTCAAGAGCATGATCCATCCCGACGTGTACAGCAACGCGGGACTCGACCGCGACCGCGCACTGGCCGAGGCCGCGAACAACACCCACTACCACGACCGCGTGCGCAAGTCCGGCGCCAAGCTCATGACGTTCCTCGACAGCGTCGGCCTGATCGGTGGACCGTCGAAGATTCTCTACAAGAAGGTCCACCTGCTCTGAGCCGTCACGGCCGAGGTCGCGCGAGGTCGAGGGGTCTCGCGCGCCCCGGCCGTCCGGGGTCCCCGGCCCGCACCCTCATCCGGTCGTCCGCTCGAGATCGGCTCGCTCCCAGTGGCCGAGATCGGCGGCCGCCTCGTAGGTGCTGCGCAGGAACCGCAGCAGTTCCGCATCGGGGTCGGCCGCGGTACGCACCGCTTCGTACGGCAGCAGGAACTCCCCCAGCTCGGCGGAGTAGTACGCGGCGTCCGGATGCACCGGATGCTCGGCGAAACCCTCCGGCGCCGGATAAGCGTAGGAATAGAAGGCGCCTTCGTCCGCACCCCCGGGCCAGAATCCGCAGCTGCTGAGTTCGTGCGAATAGGCCTCGGTCATCACCCAGTCGGCGCAGTTGGGGATGCCTCCGGGGTGGGGCGGCGCGGTTCGCCCGGAGAAGCGCGTGCAGGCGAGATCCATCGCGCCCCAGAAGAAGTGCACCGGACTGACCTTACCGAGGAATTCCCCTCGGAACTCGTGCAGGACGCGATCGGCCTGGAGCAGCTGCCGCCAGAAGAGGTGAGCCGCATCGGGGTCGTACGTGTTGTGCTCGTGGTCCTGCGCGAACGGGATCGCCGGGTCCACCTCGTTGGGGGTTCCCTGGATCCGGGTGGGGAGGCCCAGCTCGTCGAGGGCGCCGAGAACGCGTCCGTGGAAGTCCGCCACCGACTGCGCAGCGAGCGGGACGGAGCGGCTGCCGCCGTCGCTCGAGCGGATGCGCAGGAGGTGCTCGCAGAAGTCGAACTCGAGGTCGAACGCGTTGTGCCGGTTGGGGATCGACGAGGTGCCCAGCCCGCGCGGGGTGACGTACAGCGTCGCCTGCCACCAGTGGTTGACCATCGGCGCGTGGGTCAGCCGAATCTTGCCGACGATCTGCAGCCACATGTGCAGGGTGTCCCGCGTCGCGGCCCAGTCGGCCGTGCGCAATCGCGGCCACGACCCTCCGGGAACCGATGTCGATTCGTTCACCACGCCTCCTCGGTTCGGGAATCGACCCTACTCGGCCGGACCGCCCGCCGGGCCTCGTCCACGGAATCCCGTCGCCGGCGCACCGATCCGGCAAGCCGGATTCGCGCAAGTGCTGCAGCACCGTCACTGGCGGCGCAGAATTCAGGTAGGAACCGCGAGCCCTGCCCGGGAGCACCATGACCACATCGTCCGACCTCCCCACGGTGGGGGTCGAAGAGGAATTCCTCCTCGTCGACGCGGAAACCGGAGAACCCGCCGTCAACAACTCCGAGGTCGTCGAGCAGGCCCGCGTGCTCGGGGTGGAACTGCAGTACGAACTCGACCGCTGCCAGGTCGAGACGGCGTCGGGGGTCTGCCACGACGCCCACGAGCTGTACACCGACCTGTCCACCCGGCGATCCCTCGTCGCCGAGGCGGCCCGCCGCTGCGGGTCCCGGCTGGTGGCGGTGGGTGTCCCGGTCGTCGGATCCCGTGAGCTTCCGGTCACGGAGAAGCCGCGATACCTGCGGATGGAACGTCACTTCGGCATGCTGGCCCGCGAACAGGGCATCTGCGGCTGTCATGTGCACGTGGCCGTGCCGGACCGGGCGACCGCCGTGCAGGTGAGCAATCACCTCCGGCCGTGGCTGCCCGCCCTGCTGTCACTGTCGGCCAACTCCCCGATCCACCGGGGAGTGGACACCGGGTACGCGAGCTGGCGCTCGATCCTGTGGTCGCGCTGGCCGAGTGCCGGTCCGCCACCGTACTTCTCGTCGGTGGAGGAGTACGACAACACCGTCGCGGCCATGCTGGAGTGCGGCAGCATCCTCGACAAGGCGATGGTCTACTGGGACGTCCGTCCGTCGGCCAACTTCCCCACCGTCGAGGTGCGGGTGTGCGACGTCCCTGTGACCGTCGCCGAGACGGTCCTCGTCGCCGTCCTCGTTCGCGCCCTGGTGCTCACCGCTCTGCGCGATCTCGATGCCGGCCGCACCGCCGTGGCCTTCTCCTCCGAAGTACTGCGGGCCGCGTACTGGCGCGCGGCGCGCGACGGCCTGCCCGGCGACGGCATCGACCTGCCCTCGACCGCCCGTCGCCCGGCCGCCCAGCTGCTCCGGGCGATGATCGAGCACGTCCGGCCCGCCCTCGAGGATCTCGGCAGCTACCAGCAGGCGCGCGAGGGCCTGCACGCCGTGCTCGGCTGTGGAAACGGGGCCGTCCGGCAGCGACGGGTGTTCTCGGCCGGCGGCACCGCCCGGGACGTGATCGCCCAGCTCGCCGAGCTCACGTCCGCAGGGTGCAGACACTGAGCCGCGGAACACACGCACTTATCCCTAGCTTTACGGTCTGGAATTGGTTACCGTCTGCGCCGTGCTCCTGCTGACCCGTCGCCGACACATCGACTTCGCCCGCACGGCGACGTCCACATGTCCGTGCCCGTAGGCCGGTCCCTTCCCCCGAACCGACTGTCGAGGAATCACATTCATGAGCACTGCCCCATCCACCGACCTGCGCGCGGTCGTAGACACGAACCGTGACGCCATCGCCGAGGACCACACCAGGGCCCACGCCGTCTTCCGAGCCGAAGCGCACGGGCACGACGCCGTCGCCAGCACCGTCGCCCTCGGCAGGTTCAGCGTGGAGGTCGACGAACCGCCGGCTCTCGGCGGGGAGAACACCGCGCCGAACCCCGTCGAGTACTACTTGGCCTCGCTGCTGTCCTGCCAGGTCGTGACCTACCGCGTCTGGGCGGACAAACTCGGGATCAGCGTCGACGACATCTCTGCGCGCGCCGAGGGCGACCTGGACGTGCGCGGGTTCTTCGGCTTCGACGACGTCCGCCCCGGATTCGGAGAGGTGCGGGTCGCCGTCACTCTGTCCGGACCGGAGCCGCGCGAACGCTACCTCGAACTGCAGGAAGCGGTGGACGCCCACTGCCCCGTCCTCGATCTGACCCGCAATCCCACCCCGGTGCGGACCGTCGTCGAGATCGCATGAATTCCGGGGAGCGCTGGTCGGCACCTCGCACAGCAGATAGTGTCGGGCGCGTGAGCCGGACACTGATACAGGCAATGCCGGGGCCCTCCGCCCGCTGCCACGCCGTGCGCATGTGTATGCGCGGGTGTCCGGCCGTCTGACCGGCCGCACCCGATCCTCGCCCGTACCGGGCATCCCGATCGCGCAACCGACGTGACGTCCCCGTGTCTCGTCCCGTGCGGGAACCGTCACGTCACCCCGAGACGATTGTCGAACGAACAACGGAGCAGCAACCCCATGAGCGAAACCCCCATCGATCCCGCAGCTTCCTGGAGCTTCGAGACCAAGCAGATCCACGCGGGACAGCCCGCCGG